>CAZAXA010000094.1:0-15476 GCA_964488965.1 uncultured Phaeodactylibacter sp.
GATAATGGCAGGCGGGTTGTGCATAACGTCGCGGACGAAAACCTTGTCGTACTTGTCGGTATCGAACATGATCTCCCGGACGTCATCGAGCAGTACTATGCCTTTTAGCAGGCCTTCTTCATCCACTACGGGAAAGACATTACGGCGCGACTTGGCGATGGTTTTGACGAAGTCGCCCAGAGATATTCCAGGATGAACAGGGCGGAAATTGGTCTCCAGCAGCCCGCGCAGTTCCATCTCCTTCAGGATATTCAGGTCGCGTTCGTGGGCAGGCGCCCAAAGGCCCTTCTGGAAGAGCTCCCGGGTGAAAATGGAATGCGGCTCGAAATACAGGGATACGAAATAAGAAAGAGCGGAGGCCAGCATCAGGGGCACGAAAAGGCCGTAACCGCCGGTGAGTTCGGCGATGAAGAAAATGGCAGTGAGGGGCGACTTAAAAACTCCACTGAGCAGGCCCGCCATGGCCACGGCAATAAAGTTGGCCTCCCGCAACTCGATCCAACCCAACAAGTTGATACTGTGGGCAAAGGCGAAGCCCAGGGTAGCGCCGAGGAACATGGATGGGGCGAACACCCCGCCGTTACCCCCGATGGCAATGGTGATGGAACTGGCGAAAATTTTGGCGATCAGGGCGGCCAGGGCGAAGGCGATGAGAAAAAGAGGCTCTTCGTACAGCCAGTAGAAAGGGCTGTGTTCGACGATGGCCTGAGCATGCCCTGCCAGCAGGTTGTTGACCGTTTCGTAGCCTTCGCCAAAGAGAGGCGGCATCAGAAAAATGAGCAGGCCGATGGCCAGGCCGCCCAGCCCGATCTTGACGATGGGCCGTTTCAGGCTGTCGAAATAGGCTGTGATGCGCAGGTTGGTGCGGATCATAATGACGGAGAGCAGCCCGCATAGTACGCCCAGAAGCAGGTAAAACGGAATGCCGTTGATGGACCAGTCTTTGGCCGGCAGGAAAAAGAGCTGCTCGTAGTAAAGCAGCTTGGCCACTACCGCCCCGGTAGCGGCGGAGATCAGCAGGGGGATGAAGGAATGCAGGGCCATGTCCGTCAGCAGTACTTCAAAGGCGAAGACCACCCCGGCCACCGGGCTGTTGAAGATGGCCGACATGCCCGCCGCCGCTCCGCAGGCCAGGAAGAGGGTCTGCCGCTTACGGCCCACCTGCAGCATACGCGCCAGGTTGGCCCCGATGGCGGAGCCTGTCCGGATGATGGGCGCCTCCAGCCCTACCGAGCCGCCGAAACCGACCGTCAGAGCGCTGCTCACCGCATGAGCGTAGGCCTCGTAGCGCGGCAGGTTGACTTTCTTTCTGGAGATGGCGTAGATCAGCTCGCTCAGGCCCGGGTTGACCGGCCGGCGCAGAAGAAAGCTTACGAATACAATAGTGCAGAGCACCCCGCCCAGGGGCAGGAAGACAAACAGCAGGCGCTCGCGCGTAGGATCCGGGCCCTGTATCCACTCCTTGAGCAGGAAAACCAGGAATTTGAGGCCCACCGCCACCAGGCCTGAAACCAGCCCGATGATGATGCTGACGATGATCTGATAGTTGCGGTTGGAAATGCGGGTGGCAAACCAGCGCACCAACCGAAAGCTGGATAAGCGAACGTAGCGGTAGTATTTCTGAAGCCAGCTCATACGGATGTTTTCAGGATATTGCCGCCGTAAAGATACTGATGGCAAGGGAAAGCGCAATATTATGTCCAATCTGCCGGTAAATCCATTGCGGCCAGGGATTATTTTCCTGATATTTGTCCTGCTGAATAAAGCGATCGATCACCCGTAAACACACCGACTGTTATGAAAGCACGACTTTTGTGGCTAAGCTTATGCCTTAGCTCGCTCCATTTTTCGCTTGGCGCACAACAATCCTCCGTTTCCGATGAGGAAAAGAAAGCCCGCCTGTCCGAAGAAAAAAAGGCCTATACCACTTCATTTATTCAGGGCAGCCCGCCTGTCATCGACGGCAAGCTCGATGACGCCGCCTGGTCGCTGGTAGAGTGGGGTGGGGGCTTCACCCAGTTCCAGCCCTACAACGGGGAGGCGCCGACCCAGGAAACGGCCTTCAAGATACTGCATGACGACAAGAACCTCTATATCGGCTATCGCTGCTACGATACCGAGCCGGAGCGGATCGTCCGCCGGATGTCCCGCCGCGATGGGTTTGAGGGCGACTGGGTAGAGATCAACATCGACAGTTACAACGATAAACGTTCGGCCTTTTCTTTCACCATTTCCGTTTCCGGTGTCAAAGGCGACGAGTTCGTCTCCGACAACGGCAACAACTGGGACCCCAGTTGGAACCCCATCTGGTATGCCAGGACCTCTATCGACTCGCTGGGGTGGATAGCGGAAGTGCGCATACCGCTCAGCCAGATCCGCTATGCCAATGATCCGGACCCGGTATGGGGCATACAGCTCACCCGCCGGGATTTCCGGGAAGAGTCGCGTTCCACCTGGCAGTATATCCACCAGAACGACCCCAACTGGGTGAGCGGCTTCGGAGAACTGAAAGGCCTGAAGGGCGTCCGCCCGCAGAAACAGGTCGAGATACAACCCTACCTGCTGGCGCAGGCCGAGCGCTTCGAGAAGGAAGAAGGCAACCCTTTTGCCACCGGCCACAAGGAATCCGTCAGCGCCGGGGTAGACGGCAAACTGGGCATCACCAGCGACCTGACGCTGGACTTCACCATCAACCCCGATTTCGGGCAGGTAGAAGCCGACCCTTCCGTGCTCAACCTGAACGGCTTCCGCATCTTTTTCCCTGAACGGCGGCCCTTCTTCATCGAAAACCGCAACCTGTTCGACTACCAGGTCAGCGATACCTGGGCCGGCGGGCCCTTCGGGCAGGACAATCTGTTCTACTCCCGCCGCATCGGCGGCGCTCCTCATGCTTCGCCTGAAATTGGTGAGGATGAGTATGCCAGTGTGCCGGACAACACCTCCATCCTGGGGGCGGCAAAATTCAGCGGCAAGTCCCGCAGCGGATTGGGGCTGGGCATCCTGGAGGCCGTCACGGCCCGGGAAATGGCGGTCGTTGCCCGCGGGGACGACCGCGTGGAGCAGGCCGTCGAACCCTTCACCAATTTCTTCGTCGGCAGGGTTACTCAGGACTTCCGCGAAGGGGGCACCGTCCTCGGCGGCATGTTCACTTCCACCCTGAGGGATCGGAGCGACGCCGCCTTAACCGGGCTGCACCACTCGGCTTATACAGGAGGGCTGGATTTCAGCCATTGGTGGAAGGACCGTACCTATCTCTTTGCCGTGAAGGCGGTGGGCAGCTCGGTGCAAGGCAGCCGGGAGGTCATCCTGAATACCCAGGCCGCCTTTGAACACCTCTTTCAACGCCCCGATGCGGATCACCTGGAGGTAGACAGCACGGCGACATCCCTCAACGGCCATGGGGGAACCCTGCGCCTGGGAAAGCTCAACGGCCGGTTCATCTTTGACGGCGGCCTGGCCTGGCGCTCCCCGGGGCTGGAGATCAACGACATCGGCTTCATGCGCAATGCCGACGAGATCAACCATTTCTACTGGATGGGCTACCGCATCAACGAGCCTTTTTCCATTTTCCGCAATATGTTTTTCAGTTACAACCACGCCGCGCGCTGGGATTTCGGCGGCAACGGCCTGTATCAGCGCCTCGGCGGAGGCCTGAATTTCTTCCTGAAGAACTTCTGGAGTTTCAATACCGGCCTGGACCACGAGCTGAAGGACCACTCCAATAACGACCTGCGGGGAGGGCCTGCCCTGCGGAGGTCCAAAGGGCTGGTCCACTGGATGGGCGTCGGCTCCGACCGCCGCAAAAAAGTGTTCGCCTTCCTGAATATAGTGCACGCCCGGGGTTTCGAGCGCAATGCCCCGCGGACTGTCGCTTACCGCGACTACTCGCTGAGCCTGACCGTTCAGCCGGCCAATGCTTTCAACATCTCCCTTTCCCCTTCCTTTGCCAATGAACAACGCAAGCTGCAGTACATTACCGAACAGGCCCTGGGCGAAACGCCCCGCTACATCGCCGGCTTTGTGGACCAGCGGACTTTTTACGCCACCATCCGGCTGAATTACAACATCACGCCTAACCTGACGGTACAGTACTACGGCCAGCCGTTCATTTCCAAAGGCAATTACCGGGAGTTGAAGTATATCACCGACCCTAAAGCGGATCATTTTTATGATCGTTTCCACCTCTACACTGATAAAGAGCTGTCGTTCGATGAAGGAGAAGAAACCTTCCACGTTGACGAAAACCAGGATGGTATAGTGGATTATTCCTTCGGCAAGCCGGATTTTAACTTCATACAGTTCCGCTCCAACCTGGTGCTGCGCTGGGAGTACGTCCCCGGCTCCGAGCTGTTCCTGGTGTGGTCGCAGAGCAATACCGCCTTCGGCGACCCTTCGGAGCGCCTGTTGCCCAGCCTTTCGGATCGGCTGTTTTCAGAGAAGATGCAGAATATCTTCCTGCTGAAGGCCACGTATCGCTTCCTCAAATAGAGGGGCAGCCATTCAGGTATTCAGGCATTATAGCCGGGGGCCCTGGCCGTAATGCCTGAATACCACAGCGCCATAAAGCCGCCATTAACAACTCATTAACAAAACTTCAAGACCGCTTAACGGGTTAAAGATATTGCTTTGTTACCTTTGTACCGTCGACGCCGAAGTGCTGCAAGAGCAGCCCGGTTTTCGGCAAAAGGACCTTAAAAATATAAAACTCAAAACCAGTATCAAGATGTTGAAGCAATTCAAAGTAACGCTGCTTGCCCTTTTGGCGGTTGGATTCCTTTCCAGCTGCAACAACAGCCAGACGGCGGCCCAGCAGGAAGCTGCCCAGAGCCTTACCAACCCGGCAGTACAGCCGGCCGACCCGAACGCAGCCGCCCAGCCTGCCGCCCAGGAAGCCGTTGTCCCCACCGGCCCGACCACGGTGATGGCTTTCGAAGAGACCGAGTTCGATTTCGGCACTGTTCCCGAAGGGGAGAAAGTTTCTCACACCTATAAGTTTAAGAATACTGGCGAAGAGCCCCTGATTCTCAGCAATGCCAAGGGAAGCTGCGGCTGCACTGTTCCGAGCTGGCCCCGCGAGCCCATCCCTCCGGGCGGCTCCGGCGAGATCACTGTTGAGTTCAACTCTCAGAACAAGAAAGGCAAGCGCAGCCAGAAGGTAACCATCACGGCCAACACCAACCCGCCGCAGACCTTTATCTACCTTAAGGGCGAAGTGCTCGGCGCCGAGGGTGAGGCCGCGCCGGTGGTAACGCAGTAAGTATATATAAAGCGCAACCGCGCTACGGACAAAGCCCGCAGGAATGAACAAAATCCTGCGGGCTTTTTTTTATGTTTGTATTTGTCCGATACGAAGAAGGAAAACCTATGAAAGATTACCTGTCCCTGGTCAAATTCAGCCACACCATATTCGCCCTGCCCTTTGCCTTGCTGGGCTTTTTCCTGGCCACGCTCGAATCGGGGCAGGGCCTCAGCGGGCGCCTGTTCCTGCTGGTACTGCTATGTATGGTCTTTGCGCGCAGCGCTGCGATGGCTTTCAACCGCTATCTCGACCGCGATATCGACGGCCGGAACCCCCGCACTGCTGGCCGGGAGATTCCGGCGGGAGTGATCAGCCCCCGGGCTGCCCTGGCCTTCGTGGCCATTAACGGCCTCCTGTTCATCACTACGACCTGGTTTATCAATACGCTGTGCTTTTTCCTTTCTCCGGTAGCCCTGCTGGTCATCCTGGGGTATAGCTATACCAAGCGCTTCACTTTCCTGTGCCATTTTGTGCTGGGCCTGGGCTTGTCGCTGGCCCCCATCGGCGCCTACCTGGCGGTGCAGGGGCATTTTGCGCCCGTACCCTTGCTCTATTCCGCGGCAGTACTGCTTTGGGTTTCCGGTTTCGACATCATCTATGCCCTTCAGGACGACGATTTCGACCGCTCTCTGAACCTCAACTCCGTGCCGGTGGCCCTGGGCAGGCAGGGCGCCCTGCGGCTTTCAGCCGTCCTGCACCTGGCCTGCGCCGCCCTGATCCTGCTGGCAGCCTTCCTGCTCTACCAGCAATACCCGGCCTTCGGTTGGCTGCACTGGGCGGCGGCGGCAATCTTCATCGGACTGCTGGCGTATCAGCACACATTGGTCAAGCCGCATGACCTCAGCAAGGTTAATATCGCTTTCTTTACCACCAACGGGGTAGCCAGCCTGATCTTTGGGGGTATGGTGATCATGGATATTTATCTTTGAGAGGGGCTGTATGTTACAATCAGAAATAAACTATCATGATAGAATCCAGGATCAAAGAATTAGGCCTCGAACTGCCGCCCCCGCCGCCCCCCGGCGGCATTTACCATCCGGTAGTCATTGTTGATAAAATGCTTTACGTCTCCGGGCAGATCCCCATGCTGGCCGACGGCTCGCTGGTCACCGGCATAGTGGGCAAAAATATGAGCGTGGAAGAAGGCCAGCGGGCCGCCAGGCAGGTGGGCCTCGCCATGCTGGCCACGATGAAAGATCAGCTCGGCAGCCTCGACGGCATCAAGCGGCTGGTCAAAACCCTGGGCATGGTGAACTGCGAGCCGGGCTTCGGCAGCCAGCCCCTGGTCATCAACGGCTTCAGCGAACTGATGGTGGAACTGCTGGGCGAACAGAACGGCAAGGGCGCCCGGAGCGCTGTGGGGATGATATTGCCGCGTGGAGTGGCGGTGGAGATCGAGGCGATTTTTGAGTTGAAGTGAGGAAGTATTTGATTTTTGATTTGCGATTTTTGATTTGCGATTTTTGATGTTCTGCAGAGCGCTGCCAAACCGGGGCAGCCAGTTAAGCGCACATCCAACATCCTAAATCAAAAATCAAAAATTATAATATGAACTGGTACCAAATCTCCAACGAATCCGCCGTCCCTTCTCCGGCCATGCTGGTATTCCCGGGCCGCATCCGGGAGAACATCCGGCGGATGGCCATTGTGGCGGGCAGCCCGCAGCGCCTGCGGCCACACGTCAAGACACACAAGCTGCCTCAGGTAGTGAAGATGCAACTGGAAGCCGGCATCAGCCGCTTCAAGTGCGCCACCATCAGAGAGGCGCAAATGGTGGCGGAAACGGGCGCGGCGGATATACTGATGGCCTATCCGCTCTACGGGCCGGCCGTGGAGCAGTTGTTCCGGCTCATGAGCAAATACCCCGGTACGCAGTTTTCCGCTATCGTGGATAATCCTCAGCATGCCCGATGGCTGGAAGAAGCCGCTCAACGGCAGGGGCGCTCCCTGGATGTATTCCTCGACCTGGATATCGGCATGGAGCGCACCGGCATCCGGCCTGGCCGGAAGGCCCTGGAGTTGTACCGCTCCATGGCCCGCTCGCCATGGCTGCGCCCCCGGGGGCTGCACATTTATGATGGCCACCTGCACATCCCCTCCCGCGAGGAACGGGAAAAGGCCTGCGATGCCTGCTTTGCCCCGGCAGCGGAGATGATACGAGTTCTGGAAGCCGACGGCCTGGCGCCGGAGGAAGTGGTTTGCGGCGGCTCGCCCACCTTTCCCATCCATGCCCGGCATCCGGAGCGCACCTTGAGCCCGGGCACTGTTTTGCTCTGGGATGCGGGCTATTCCGCCAAATTCCGGGATATGGATTTCCTCCATGCCGCCGTCGCCTTTACCCGCATCGTCAGCAAGCCGGGAAAGGACAAACTCTGCCTGGATCTCGGCCACAAGGCCATCGCCTCGGAGATGCAGCCGCCGCGGGCCGCCCTTTTCGGCATTCCGGAATACGAACTGGCCGTGCACAGCGAAGAGCATATGGTCGTAACTTTTGAAGGGGCGGATAGCTACCAGTTGGGCGATTGCCTCTACGCCGTCCCCCGGCACATCTGCCCGACCATGGCCCTGCACGGCCAGGTATGGGCGGTGGAAGGGAACCGGGCGGTAGAGCAGTGGCCGGTAGTGGCCAGAGAGCGGACTGTGGAAATTAATTAAACACTTTGTAGTAAACATGAACAAAGCGCCCTGCTTCATCTTCGACGCCCACCTCGACCTGGCGATGAACGCCATGGAATGGAACCGCGACCTCAGCCGGCCGGTGGCCGAAATTCGCGAAAGGGAAAAAGGCATGGCCGACAAGCCGGACCGGGGAAACAACACCGTTTCCCTGCCCGCCATGCGCGAAGGCCGGGTAGGCCTGTGCGTGGCCACCCAGATCGCCCGTTACGTCAAAAAGGGCAACCCCCTGCCGGGCTGGCGCTCTCCCGAGCAAGCCTGGGCCATGACGCAGGCACAGCTGGCCTGGTACCGCGCTATGGAAGAAGCCGGGCAATTGACGCCCATAACCGGCCTTCCTGCTCTGGAAGCCCACCTGAAACGCTGGGAAAACCCTGCCCCGGGCGAACCCATCGGCTACATCCTCAGCCTGGAGGGCGCCGATTCCATGATAACCCTCGATCACGTGGAGCGGGCTTACGAGATGGGCCTGCGCGCCATCGGCCCGGCGCATTACGGCCCGGGCACTTATGCCCAGGGTACCGACGCTACGGGGGGGATAGGAGAGAAGGGCCGCGCTCTGCTCCGCAAGATGGAAGAACTCAATATCATCCTGGACGCCACTCACCTGTGTGACGACAGCTTCCGGGAAGCCATGGATCACTTCAACGGCGCGGTCTGGGCCAGCCACAGCAACTGCCGTAGCCTGGTTCCCCACCACCGGCAGTTCAACGATGAGCAAATCCGGGAACTCATAGGCCGCGGGGCCGTCATCGGCATGCCCCTGGATGCCTGGATGATGGTTCCGGGCTGGGTGAGAGGCGTTTCTACCCCGGAAAAGGCCGGCCTCACCCTGGAAGCGATGGTGGATCATATCGACCACATCTGCCAACTGGCAGGCAATACCTCCCACGTGGGCCTCGGCACCGACCTCGATGGCGGCTTTGGCAATGAGCAATGCCCGGCGGATGTCGACACCATCGCCGGCCTGCAAAAGCTGCCGGCCCTGCTGGAAAAGAGAGGGTATAACGAAGCGGATATCGGGAATGTCCTGTATCAGAACTGGGTTGATTTTTTGCGCAGGGTGTGGAAGAAAATTTAGGGTTTTCCATTAGCTGGTTTAAAGCCTGTCTTTAGTTCGGCGAAATTATCAAAAGGGTAATGGGTTAAAACCGTTGAAGTTTCAGCCGCAAATGGAGAGCGGGCCTTCAGGCCCGCTGAATAGATCAACGGATTTAACCCACTACCATCAAAAGTATCTTCCAAAATTTGAAGAATCTTATAATCATGTATAAGGAAGCACCTGGGGTTTTTCTCAAAGCTGGGCCATTGTCCACATCCGAACAAGCATTGTCCGATAACGAACACCACAAAGTGAAGGCTGAATAGTAAGGCGCTGATAATCAGCACACTTCCCCCTGGCACGAATCTTGGCGCTGTAGGGGCAAGGACAAGCCGTTTTTCCGCTGGCCCAGGCCGGACAAGAAAACGGCTTGTCCACGCAAAACAACCACCCGATGTTCAAGAACTACCTTAAAATCACCTGGAGAAACCTGATCCGGAACCGCTCCTACTCTGCCATCAACCTGCTGGGGCTGGCCCTGGGCCTGGCCTGCGTTTTGCTGATCGGGCTGTGGATACAGAGCGAGCTGAGCATGAACCGCTTCCACGAAAAAGGAGATCGCCTGTACCGCCTGTGGGAAAACCAGGAGTATTCCAATGGGTTCGTCCTTTCCACCATCTCCACACCCGGGCCGATGGCTGCCAAACTGCAGTCCGTTTTCCCGGAGATCGAGCAGGCCGTACGCATCAACTGGGGCGCGGAAAAGCTTTTCACTTTGGGCAGCCAGTCTATGAATGAGGAAGGATACTATGCCGACGCCGGCTTTTTCGATATTTTCACCTTCCCTTTGCTGCACGGCAGCGCGGAGGAAGCGCTCAGGGAACCCGGTAAAGTGGCCGTCAGCGAAACGCTGGCGCGCAAATATTTCGGGACGGATGAAGCGGTGGGTAAAGTACTGCGCATCGACAATGAGCAGGATTATACCGTCAGCGCCGTATTCCGGGACCCGCCGGCCTCGTCCACGCTGGATTTCGATTTTCTGCTGCCCATGGTGGAATACGAGCGCGACAATCCAGGTTTCGCTGAGGACTGGAACAGCAACAGCGTACAAACCTGCCTGTTGTTGAGCGAGGGGGCCGGCGCCAGGCAGTTGGAAACCAAGATCGAGGGCTTTCTGCGGGAGAATTCCGACCAGGGCAATACCAGCCTTTTCCTGCAGCCCTATACGGATACCTACCTGTACACCGATTACCGCGACGGCAAATACCAGGGCGGAGGGCGCATCACCTATGTGAAGATGTTCGGCGCCATCGGGCTCTTCATCCTGCTCATCGCCTGCATCAACTTTATGAACCTTTCTACCGCCCGTTCCGCCACACGGGCCAGGGAGGTGGGAATAAGGCGGGTGTCTGGAGCAGGCCGGGGCATGCTGGTGCGCCAGTTCCTGGGAGAGTCCCTGATCATGAGCGCCTTTGCCGGCCTCATTTCCATCGGTTTGGTACACGGCATACTGCCGTCCTTCAACCGTATGTTTTCCCTGGAGTTATCCTTTGGCCTGGATAGTGCCGATACCTGGCTGGGCATTGCGGCGGCCGTCGCCCTTGCCGGTTTCCTGGCTGGCAGTTACCCTGCTTTTTTTCTCGCCCGTTTTCAACCGGTGGATGTATTCAAAGGAGTGATCAGTACCGGGAAAGGGGCCTTCTGGTTCCGCAAAGGCTTGGTCATCACACAGTTTGCCATCTCTACCTTCCTCATCATCAGCACCCTGGTGATCTACCGGCAGATGGCGCATATCAGGAATAAAAACCTGGGTTATCAGAAAGAAAACCTGGTGTACTTCCGGGCCGACGGAGCGGCGCCGGAGCGCTACGATGTAATCAAGGCCGGGCTGCAGGAACTGCCCTCCGTGGAGGCCGTTTCTTCCTCTACAGGCCTGGTCTATAGCTGGGGCAACAACACCTCCGGCGTTTCCTGGCCGGGTAAGGATCCGGACAAGGACATCCTGTTTCAGACTATTCCCATCGGTTTCGATTTTCTGGAAACCATCGGCGCTACCCTTGTAGAAGGGCGGGACCTCTCCCGAGCCAACCCGGCCGATTCCAGCAACTTCATCATCAACGAGACGGCAGCCGCCCTGATGGGGCTGGACAAACCCGTCGGGCAGAGGATCACTGTAAGCGGCCAGGAAGGAGAGGTGGCCGGGCTGGTAAAGGATTTTATGGTATCATCCCTGCACAACAACCAGGATCCCGTTATTATGGGTATCGGGCAGGATGTGCAGTACGTGTATCTGCGCCTGAATACGGATGACATCCAGCAGGCGCTGGCCGACATCGGTTCGGTGGTGCAACGCCACAATCCGGGTTACCCCTTCGAGTTCTCTTTTGTCGACCAGGAGTACGAAATGATGTACCGCAGCGAACAACGGGTAAGCGCTTTATCCCGCCTGTTCGCCTTTATTTCCATCTTTGTGTCCTGCCTGGGCTTGTTCGGCCTGGCGGCCTTCACTGCCGAGCAGCGCAACAAGGAGGTCAGCATCCGCAAGGTGCTGGGCGCTTCAGTGGCACAGTTGTCCGCCCTGTTGTCCAGGGAATTCCTGATGCTGGTACTGCTGGGTTTTGCCCTGGCTATACCCGCCGCCTGGTACCTGATGCACGGCTGGCTGGCGAACTTCGCCTCCCACACAGGCCTGGACTGGTGGATTTTCGGCCTTTCCGGCCTGCTGACAGTGATGATTGCTTTGGGAACGGTAAGTTTTCACGCCATCCGGGCGGCGGTTAAGAACCCGGCGGAGGCGTTGCGGAGCGAATAGATGTGCATTCGTGCATTCGTGCATTCGTGTATATGTGTATACGGACGGGGAACGAATGCACGAATGCACAAATGCACGAAAACACAATAAAAAAATGCTGCAAAACTACCTGAAAATCACCTGGCGTAACATCTGGAAGAGCAAAACCTTCAGCGCCATAACCATCGGCGGGCTCAGCCTGAGCATGGCCGTCTGCCTGCTGTTCATCATGCTCATCAAGGGAGCGCATGAGTTCGACAATTTCCATCCGGAAGGAGAGCGGGTGTACCGCATCCTGACCGATGCCCAGCGTAAGGGAGGCGGCTCGGAGCGCTATGCTACGTCACCCTATCCGGTGGCCGGCAGCCTGGTAGAAAATTATGCCTTTACCGAAGCCTGGACGCCCTTCTGCTCAGCGCTGAACGGGGAGGTGAAGCAGGGGGAGAACCTGCTGCCGCTACGGGGCCTTTTTACCGCCCCTTCCTTTTTTGAAACCTTTGGTTTCCGGCTGGAACAGGGCGACCCGGCGACGGCCCTTTCAGAACCTCATTCAATGGTGCTGACGCAGGCTGCGGCGGAACGCCTTTTCGGCAAAGAAGCGCCGATGGGAAAAACCGTGGAGATGCCAGGGCATGGAACCACCTTCACCGTTACCGGCCTGCTGGATGAATTTCCCGGCAAGACCCACCTGGAATTCGAGGCGCTGGCCTCTCTTTCCAGCGTGCCTGCACTGGAGGCGGCCGGGGCCGTCGCCGGCATTACCGATAACTGGCAGAACTATTACAGCACCTACAATTTCATCCGGCTGAAAGAAGGCGTTGCGCCGGAAGCCGTAGAGCGGGCGCTGGCCGAAGTGGCGGAGGCCGGCTATCAGGGCCTGCAACTGGAAACGCGCGATGCGGGCTACCGCTTCGAACTGCAGCCCCTCGGCAAGATCACTCCCGGGCCGGGCTTATCCAACAGCATGGGCAGGGGTATGCCTGAATTCCTGCTGTGGTTCCTGGCGGCCCTGGGGCTGATCGTCATCCTTTCGGCAGCCTTCAACTATACCAACCTGACCATTGCGCGGGCGGTGGGCCGCATGAAGGAAGTGGGAGTGCGCAAAACCTTTGGCGCCCGGCGCGGGCAGGTCTTCCGCCAATTCATGGCGGAGGCGGTGGCCATGGCGCTGATCGCCCTGCTGTTGGCCTATCCCTTGCTGAAGCTGGCCATTCAGGGCTTTAACCAACTGCAGCTCATCGAGTCGATGGATATGAACCTGAGGGAAGACATGGGCCTGTATGCCTGGTTTGTTTTGTTCGCTGTGGCAGTAGGCCTGCTGGCAGGGCTGTTGCCGGCGGCGGTGCTGTCCAAAACGACGCCGTTGGCCATCCTGCAGAAGCTGAGCAACATCAAGATCATGCAGGGCGTGGGCCTGCGCAAGGCCCTGCTGGGCATACAGCTGTCCGTTTCGCTTATATTCCTAATCATGGTCACCATCGCCTGGAAGCAGATCGACGTGGCGCTGGCGATGAATTTCGGCTTTGATCAGGCTCAGATGCTTAATGTGGACATGCAGGGCCATGAGGTGGAGAAGCTCCGGCCGGCCTTTGCCGCAGTGAGCGGCGTGGAGCGCATCTCCGCCATCTCCCACAATATGGGCACCTGGGCGGACAGCAAGGTAGACGTGCGGGTGCAGGAAGAAGCGGAGCCGGTGGAGGTACGGGATTACGTTGTCGATCATGAATACCTCGATAATTTCGGTTTGAAGCTGGCCGCCGGCCAAAACTTCCCCGAAGCGCCGGAGCAGCAACAGGAGCGCTTTGCCCTCGTCAATGAAACCTTTCTGGAGCATTTCCAATTGGGAAAGCCGGCCGAAGCGGTAGGGAAAATCATCTGGATGGGAGACAGCGCCCGGCTGTCCATTCAGGGGGTGCTGGAGGATTTTCATTTCAAGCCGGCGGTTTATCAGATGGAGCCTTTGCTGTTGCGCTATGCGCCCGGCCAACTGAGCGTCCTGAACCTGAAACTCAACAGCCAGGACCCCAGGGCTGCGATAGCCGGCCTGGAACGGGCCTGGGAGAAAATAGACCCCGCCCGGCGGTTTAGCTGCCAGTTCTTCGATGAGGCCGTTCGGGAGAACTACGCCGAATTTGTAGACCTCGTCTGGATAGTAGGTTTTTTTGCCCTGCTGGGCATCGTCATCGCTTTGATGGGCCTGCTGGGCATCGCCATCTATACGGTGGAAACCCGGAGGAAGGAGGTCAGCATCCGCAAGGTGCTGGGCGCCGGCATAAAAGACGTGGCCTGGTTATTGTCGAAGTCTTATTTTGTACTGCTGGGTTTTGCTGCCCTGCTGGCTATTCCGCTGAGCTTCCTGATGGGCAAAAAATTTATGCAGCTTTTTGTTTTTCAGCCTGATATGACGATATGGCTCTTCCTGCCCGGCATCCTGCTGCTGGCCCTGCTGGTGGCCCTGACGGTAGCCTCGCAGACGTGGCGGGCGGCGGTGGGCAACCCGGCGGAGGCGCTGCGGAGCGAGTGATGGAATAATGCATTGCCCGTAAAGACACGCCAGGGGGCGGTTTTATACCGTCCTGCATTTGCAAAAAAAATAACATGATAAGGATCACTTTATTCCCTCTGCTCCTCGCCTTTGCCGCCACTTTGCCCGCCCAGGGCCACAAACCCCTCTCCATCCGCGTCGATGAAAAGGCGGAGCTGCTGCTGACGGTGCAGTACCTTTCCGGCTATTTCCTGATTACGGAAGCCGAACTGGATTACAAAAAGGAGCTGGAGGAGGCCTTTGGCGCCTACCGGGAGCACCCGGCAGTAAATCTGTTTAAATCCATGTCGCAGAGGTATTTTGCCTTTGACAAGCCGATCGAGTTTATCTGCCACTATTCCTTCCCGGATTTGGAAGTGGTTGTTCCGTTCGAGGAAGATCATATAATCTACTGGAATTACCGGGACACGCTGGACCTCTTCGCCCGTGAGCTGAAGGGCTTTTACGAAACCTCCTCTTTTCACTCCTTTTTTGAAGCCCAGCAACCTTTTTACGACTCGGTCGCGGCCGATGTGCGCGCCAAGTTGAGCGGTACGGACTACGTGGGGCATCTGGAAGAGTACTACCGCGCCGGCCAGGCTTCCTACAATGTGATCGTCAGCCCCCTGCTGCACAGCGGCGGCTTCGGCCCGCGCACCAGGCGGCCGGACGGCAGCCACGACCTCTACGCCTTCATCGGCCCTTCGGCCAAAAGCGGGGCTTTCCCTCAGTTCAACACCAACTACCTGGCCTTCGACCTGATCCTGCACGAGTTCAGCCACTCCTTCTGCAACCCGGTGATCAACGCGCGCTACGCAGAGCTGGAGCAGTTCGAATGCCTCTACGAGCCCATCGCGGAAGCTATGCAAAAGCAGGGGTACGGCAACTGGCAAACCTGCCTGTACGAGCACCTGGTGCGGGCCTCGGTAGTGCGCCTGGTGCACCATGCTTTCGGGCAAAAATACGCCGAAGCCCTGCGCAAGGTGGAGGTGGAGGAGGGCAGCTTCGCATACCTCGATGGCATCCTGGCCGTGCTGGAGGCCTACGAGGGCCGGGAAGGTGCGGCCTTCGACAGCATCGCGCCCGGGCTGCTGGCTTACTTTGAGGGGCAGGCGGGGGCGGTGTGTGAATGATCCGCATTATT
>CAZAXA010000095.1:0-15313 GCA_964488965.1 uncultured Phaeodactylibacter sp.
GGCACTTCGCTGAGGCTGGCAAAATTGGACCATAAAGCACGGGGTTCCAGCTGGCGTATTCCATTTGCTTTACTCATACTTGGAAATTATGGTTCTTCGACAAATCCTATGGCCTGAAAGCCAATTTTGTTGTTCGTTGTCTGTTGTTCGTTGCCGGCTCAGGGCTGCCCCCGTTGAGGCAACGGCCAACAGGCAACACTACAATACAAAACTGCTTTTAAGAATTCAGGAAAGCTGTGCGCCTACCTTTTCCAGCAGTTTTTTGGTGGCGAGGATGCCTTCTTCCTCCGAAAGCTTATCGCCCTCATATTCGATACCGACGTAGCCGGTGTAGCCGGCATCCTTCACGATCTTCATTATTTTCAGAAAATCGGTCTCCGTTTCATTGCCTTCGGCGTCGAATTCATGCGATTTGGCGCTCACTCCTTTGGCAAAGGGCATCAGCTGGCTCGTCCCTTTGTAGCGGTCATACTCTTTTGTACATGCTCCATCGGGGCCCCGTTCGATGCAGAAATTCCCGAAGTCGGGCAGTGTGCCGCAATTGTTCATGCCGACCGTTTTTATCACGCCGGAAAGCCAATCGCCATCGGAAGAGTAACCGCCATGGTTTTCGACGATCACATTGATGCCGCCCTGGGCGGCATATTCGCTGAGCCTGCCAAGCCCGTCCGCGGCGGCCGCTGCGACCTCTTCCATTGTCCCGGAACCGGCGGCATTAACGCGGATGGAATGACACCCCAGGAATTTGGCAGCTTCAACCCAGGGGTAATGGTTCTCGACGGCCTGCCTGCGCTGGCCCTCGTCGGCATCTCCCAGGTTGCCCAGGGCATCACACATGATCAGCAGGCTCCTGACCCCTTCGCTGTCGCAACGGCCCTTAAGATCCTTCAGGTAATCCATGTTTTTTGCCTTGGAGAAATAGAAAGTATTGACGTATTCGACCGCATCAATGCCGAACTTATTCCTGGCAATGGAAGGAAAGTCGATCGGGTCGACGGTACCCTGAAGGAGCGAATCCGGGTCCGTTTGTAAAGCTTTGCCGAAAGCCTGCCAGTCGCCACTCAGGGCCGGCCCGAATATGGCTTTGTGGAGAGACCACTGGGCCAGGGAAATCTTAAAGAACAGCTCGCGGGCAGCACTGTCCCCGCCGGCTTTTTCCGTTTCCTGCCCCCTGGCAGAATTGTTGTTACAGCCCGAAAAGGCCGGAAAAGCCCCCATTAACCCGAGGGCGGCGGCATATTGGCCGGCGTCTCTTAAAAATACACGTCTGGATGTTTTCATCATTCTGTTATTGTTTAAAATGGCTTCCGTATTGCGCACTGCCCACAGGGCCTTTCAGAAGGGAGTATGTTAACCTGCCGGTCAGGCGATCACCTCCTTCTCCTGTAGAATGGTCAGCACATCCCCGCTCATCAGGGTCGTCGCCAGGCCTTCCATCCGGGGCAGTTCATATTTAAAGTAGAACTGCATGGTGAGCATTTTGCTTTCATAAAATTCCGGAGTATAGTCCGTATTGCCGGTCACCAGGGCGTGCCTGGCGGCGATGGCCATATCCAGCCACAACCATCCTACCACCAGGGCGCCGAAGAACTCCAGAAACACCGTAGCATCGGAGAGGAAACGCTCGTATTCCCCCTTCATGGCAAAGGGCAGCAGGAAGTTGAGCGCCTTCTGGCTGAGTTGTATCTTCTCACCCAGTTGCCGGGCGTAGGGCTTCAGCTCATCGAAAGTCATTGCCCGCTGTATGGTTTGCTGCATCTCAGCGGCCAGCAATTGCACGGCCCTGCCGTTTTCCATGGTTACTTTCCTGCCGAGCAGGTCGAGGGACTGTATGCCGGTCGTTCCTTCGTAGATCGTCATGATGCGGATATCCCGGTAGTATTGCTGCAGTATATAATCCGAGCAAAAACCATAGCCGCCCAGCACCTGCAGGCCGTTGTCGGCCGCCTCCTTGCCCTTTTCTGTAGGATAGGCCTTGGCAATGGGCGTGAGCAATTCCAGCAGCAAGCTGTACTTTTCCTTTTCCTGCCCTTCGGCCACCTGCTCCAGGTCGTGGTATTTGGAGGCCAGCAGCAACAGGCTGAGCGAGCCCTCATAAATGGCTTTTTGCAGGAGCAGCATGCGGCGCACATCGGCATGCTCGATGATCAGCACCGGCTCCTGGCGGGGGTCCTTTTTCCCGCTGTCCATCACCCGGCGGCCCTGCGGGCGCTCTTTGGCGTATTGCAGCGAAGCGTGGTAAGCCGCGGAAGCGATGGAGAGCCCTCCCCTCCCGACGGAAATCCGGGCGTCGTTCATCATCTGGAACATGTATTTCAGCCCCTGATGGGGTTCTCCCACCAACCAGGCGCGGCAGTCGTCGTTCTCGCCGAAGACGAGGTGGGTAGTGCAGTAACCCCGCTGGCCCATCTTCTGAAAATCCCCGGCGGTGATGACGTCGTTGGGTAGCAGGTTGCCGTCTTCGGCGATCCGTTTTTTGGGTACGACGAAGAGCGAAATACCCTTCGTTCCCGCCGGGGCCCCTTCGATGCGGGCCAGCAGCAGGTGGATGAAATTCTCGTTGTATTCATGGTCGCCGCCGGAGATGAAGATCTTCTGGCCTTTGACCTTGTAGTATCCTTCTTCCGTGGGATAGGCCGTGGCGGTGATATCGGACAGCGAGCTGCCGGCCTGCGGCTCGGTCAGGCACATGGTGCCGCCCCACTCGCCGGCGAGCATCTTAGGAACGTAGGTTTCTTTAAGGCGCTCATTGCCGAAAGTGGCGATCAGCCTGGCGGCGCCGTCGGTCAGCCCCAGATAGCCGGGAATGTGGTTGTTAGCGGCTTCCATGATGAAATAGGCCGCCAGCAGGGCCATGCCGGGCATCTGCAGGCCGCCGTCTTCATGGTCGAAGGTGGCGGCGATCAGGCCCAGCTCGCCGCCCTTTCTCATAGCTGTTCCCACGGCCGGGTGCACGACAATACGGCCGTCCCGGAAACAGGCGGGCTTTTCATCCATCTCCCGAAATACCGGATACAACTCCCGGTCGGAAAAGCCCTTGACCGCATCCAGGAAGATGTCGATGCTCTCCAGGTCGTATTCCTGGTAACGCGGATACTGAAAAAGGCTTTCCAACTGGTGCACCTGCTGCAGTTGAAAGCGAAGCGTATCCATGTTCATGTATTCAGCCATGGCCCTGGTCGTTTTTAAATTTGAGCGTAAAAAAAACACAGCATCTGTCCGCCAAAGTCCCGTAAAAGATCGGTAATGCAAAAATGAAATTCAAACTTTTCCTGCGGAAATTCACCGGCCGCTGATATTCTACTCTCCCACCACTGCCCGTATGTTCCAGTTCACGCTTTCGCCGGTGCGCTGCCGGTAGGCGCTCCACTGGTTGTCGTTACCGGAGAAGAGCCAGTCGCCATCCGGCACATTGGGGCCGGCGTCACAACCTATGGATTGCTGTGTTACCGGGTGCGTGAAAGCAATGCTGATCCATAGTTCATCACCGTCTACCGGCAGCGGGTTGCGGAGTTCATGGGTATTCCAGGCCGGCGTCTGCACGGCGTTCGTCACATCGGCCGCGTAGAGGAGCGCCCCCGGGCTGCCGCCTGTCCCCGGGCCGTAGACCCTCACCATACAGGAGGCCGGCGGTATGCCCATGAACCAGGTTATCTCCTTGATATTCCTCCCCTTGAAGGGGGTAGTTACGGCAGCCGGGAAACGGGCTGCCGCTTCGTAATCGCCGGCAACCAGTAGCGGGCCGGTGGCGTTGGGCCCGTCGTAGTTCAGTACATCGCTTCCGGACGGCCCGGGCTGTTCACCATTGTCCTGGCAGGCACTGAAGGCCAAAAGAGCCATGCCCAGCAGAAAAAAAATCCTTTTCATAAGGTGGAGTTTTTGATGGTTTGAGAGCACTTTTTCAGATATGCTCAAAGATAAGCTTTTCCTCAGAACCCGTGCTGCCTGTGCCTTTGAGTCGGGGGTCAACGAAGTCATTTTCGCCGGCATCCAGGACAAAGGCCGGAATACGTTCACGCCCTATTATTCCTTTGTCAACGACAGCGTATATCAGTTGTATGCTTTCTATTACCTGCCGGCCCCGGGAGAATTTAACGACTTTTATGTTAAAGTTTTCGGCGATTATTTTCGGTTTGAGCATTTCGCGGACGCCCTGCCCGAAGAGGCCAAAAGCCCTGGTTTTTTCCTGATCTTCGACAACATCGAATTTCCGAACCACTTCATGATGCTGGACCCCGATGGCGCCCGGGCCGACCTGGCCATTCTCCGCCATACCCGGACGCCGGGGCTGGACTACCGGGTATTCGTGCCGGCCAATAAGGCGGAGGTGCAATTCGCGCCACTGGATTCCCTGGCGCTTCAGAGCCGTTTCCCTGGCCTCAGCTCCGAATTCTCTCCGGCCACCCTCAACTATTTCGACTGGAATGAACGGCTGGTAGAGCGCTACGAAGGAACAGACGACTACCGCCAACTGTTGGAGCTGCACCTCAGCGAGCCGCCATTGTGGAGGGCGCGGCTGGGTTATGAGGCGAGTGTACAGTAGGAGGAACAGGTTATATTGCCGGATGGTTATGTTGCTATTGCCGGATTGGACGAGTCGAATTGCCGTGCAAAAGGGAATGCGTATCTTTACCGGGAGAACAAGCCGTTGAAATGAAAAACCACTTCGTCCTGGGCGCCGCACTCGCCCTGATGGCCATTATCGGTTTCGCCTTTCTGGGGTGGGCCGCTTGGCTGGGCCCCGTCGCCATCCTCTTCTTTGTCCTGCTCGCCCTGGCGCTGGGAGGCTCCGAGCAGTGGCGCCGGCTGGCCTTCACCGCCTGGATCATCGCAGCGGTGGCAGCCTCCCTTTTCTACCCTGCCCCTTTCCGGGAGTTGTGGGGGTTCGACCTCAAAAAGCTGATCATCCCTCTGCTGATGGTAATCATGTTCGGCATGGGCACGGCGATGAGCCTGCGCGACTTTGCCGGGGTGATCCGCATGCCCAGAGGAGTCTTCGTTGGGCTGCTCTGCCAGTTCACCATCATGCCCCTGGTTGGGTTCGGGCTGACGAAAATGTTCACCTTCCCGCCAGAGATCGCCGCAGGGCTCATCCTGGTGGGCTGTTCGCCCAGCGGCCTGGCCTCCAATGTGATGGCCTTCATCGCACGGGCCAACCTGGCCCTTTCCCTGACATTGACGGCCATTGCTACCCTGCTGGCGCCCGTTTTCACGCCCATGCTGATGTCTCTTCTTGCAGGCCAGCTGGTACCCGTCAATGCCTGGGCCATGATGCTGGATATCCTGCGCATCGTCATCCTGCCGGTGGTGGGCGGCCTGTTCTTCAATCATTTTTTCTACCGCCGCATTCCCTGGCTGGCGCGCCTTATGCCCAAAGTATCCATGATAGGCATTGCCGTCATCATCGCCATCATCACAGCCGCGGGGCGCGACAGCCTGCTCACCATCGGCATGTCGCTCATCCTGGCCACCTTCATCCACAATATATCGGGCTATTTCTTCGGCTACTGGGGCGCCCGCCTGTTCGGGCTCGACCGGCAGTCGTGCCGCACCATCGCCCTGGAGGTTGGCCTGCAGAACAGCGGGCTGGCCAGCGGGCTGGCACTGGAGATGGGCAAGGTGGCCACCACAGGCCTGGCGCCCGCCGTCTTTGGCCCGCTGATGAACGTGACGGGCTCGAGCCTGGCGAGCTGGTGGAGAAAGGAGCCATGATTTTTGATCCAGGATGGCAACTTGTTTCTGCAAATCCCGAATAACGAGCTACGGCTCAACCACATCCCGGTTCATCACTTTCTCCTGGTGGTTGATGGATTCCTGGTGGATGGCCTTGAGCATGACGGTGATAAATTCCTCGCTCAGGCCCCTGAGCTGCCCTTTGGCCACTCCCCGTTCCAGGATTTCGTTCCAGCGGGCGGTTTGGAGGATGGCGATGTTGTTGCGTTTCTTGTATTCCCCGATGCGCTCGGCCAGCTTCATGCGGGCGCTCAGCAGGTTGAGCAGTTCGTCGTCGAGCTCGTCGATCTCGTGGCGCAGGTGCTCCAGGTTTTCCAGGAACTCCATATCATCGGTGGTGGGCTGGCGGAAGACGATGTGCCGCATCATCTCTTCGTACCGGGCCGGAGTGATCTGCTGCTCGGCGTCGCTCCAGGCCTCATCGGGCCTGGGGTGCACTTCAGTCATCAGGCCGTTGAAGTTGAGGTCCATAGCCTTCTGGGCCACGGCCTGCAGGATATCGCGGCGGCCGCAGATGTGGCTGTTGTCGCACAGGATCGGCAGGTTCGGGAACTGCCGCTTCAGGTCGATAGCGATCTGCCAGCGGGGCACATTGCGGTACTTGGTATCGCCATGGTAGGAAAAACCCCGGTGGATGGCTCCGATGCGGGTGATGCCGGCCTTGTAGATACGCTCGATGGCGCCGATCCACAGTTTGAGGTCGGGATTGATGGGGTTTTTGATCAGCACGGGGATATCGACGCCTTTGAGGGCATCGGCGATCTCCTGCACGGAGAAGGGGTTGACCGTAGTGCGGGCGCCCAGCCAGACCACGTCGACGCCGTATTTCAGCGCTTCGAACACGTGCTGCGTATTGGCCACTTCCGTGGCGACTTTCAATCCGGTTTCCTCCTTGGCCCGTTTCAGCCAGGCCAGGCCCTGCGTGCCGACCCCTTCGAAGGAATTGGGGCGGGTGCGGGGCTTCCAGATGCCGGCGCGAAAGAGGTCGACCGGCTGGCGGGACAACTGCCGGGCGGCGTCCATTACCTGCTCTTCCGTCTCGGCGCTGCAGGGCCCGGCGATGATGAGGGGCGCGTTGGCCGCTTTGCCTTCCATAACTGGGCGAAAAGTCATTTCCATGATATCCTGTTATTTTATCTGGTGCTTCAATATCCTACCGATCTGATTAGCATCCTGTATGAGCCGGTAGAAGGTTTCGAAATCTTTTTTGATGAGCAGGCTCCGAAAGCGGGCCAGTTGGTTGATGTGCTCATCGAGCACGTCGAGCACATTATCGCGGTTTTGCCGGAAGATCGGCGCCCACATATCCGGCGAGCTCTTGGCCAGGCGCACGGTGGAACTGAAACCGCCGCTGGCCAGCTCGAAGATGCGGCTCTCGTCCTTTTCCTTGGCCAGCACCGTCAGCGCCAGGGCGAAAGAGCTGATGTGAGAGATGTGAGAGACATAGGCCGTATGCACGTCATGCGACCGGCTGTCGAGCTGCACAATGCGCATGGGGATGGACTGATAGAGCTTTTTGGCCACCTCGACAGCATCGGCATCGCTGTCCTCCACATCGGCCAGCACCGTACACTTGTTGTCGAACAAATTGGGAATGGCCGCCTCCGGCCCCGAATATTCGGTGCCGGCCATGGGGTGGGTCGCCACGTAACGCCCCCGGCGGGGGTGGCCTTTTACTGTCTCCAGCAGTTGCTCCTTGGTGGAGCCCACATCGATGGCCACCTGCCGCGGCCCGAGCATATCCAGCACCTGTGGCAACAGGCCCAGCATGGCGCTCACCGGCGTAGCCAGCACCACGATGTCCGCAGCCGAAATTCCTTCTTCCAGCCCCATATCTTCGTCGATCAGCCGCCGCCGAACGGCCTTGTCCAGGTTCTCCTGGCTGCTGTCCACGCCGATGATGCGCCGGGCAAAGCCGTTTTCTTTCAGAGTGATGGCGAGCGAGCCGCCGATAAGGCCGATGCCGATGATGGTGATGACCATATAATATAAAATGTAAAATTTTAAATTTAAAACTCGCATTTCGCGGTTTCGCGGTTCTACATCTTGCCGTTTTCAATTCTCCGTATCGCCTCCTCATACAGCGCCCCGTCGCTGCACAGCGAGACGCGGATAAAGCGTTCTCCCTGCGAGCCGAAAATACCGCCCGGAGTGAGGAAGACGTGATGGTAATACAGCACTTCATCGGAGAGCTCATATCCACTGGTATAATGCTCCGGGACTTTTGCCCAGACGAACATGCCCACCTGCTCCTTATCGTAGGCGCAACCCAGCAAATCCAGCAGTTGGAAGACGGCCTGCCGCCGTTCCCGGTAAACGGCATTGAGCGACTCATACCATGAGGGCGGGCTCTGCAGGGCTTTGACCGCCGCCAACTGCAGGGGTTTGAACATACCCGAATCCATATTGCTCTTGAAGCGCAGTACAACCTTGAGGTAATCCTCCCGGCCCGCCAGCATGCCGATGCGCCAGCCCGCCATGTTGTGGGCCTTGCTGAGCGAATTCAGTTCCAGGGCCACCTCCCGTGCGCCGGGCACACTGAGGATGCTGCGCTGCTCCTGGTTCAGGATGAAAGCGTAGGGGTTGTCGTTCACCACCAGGATGCCATGGCGGCGGGCGAAGGCCACCAGTTCCCCGAGAAAACCCTCGCGGGCCTGCGCCCCTGTAGGCATATTGGGGTAATTGGCCCATAAGAGCTTCACCCGGCTCAGATCCTGCCTGTCCAGAGCATCCAGGTCCGGCATCCAGCCCAGATTTTCTTCCAGGCGGTACTCCCTTGCCGTGGCGCCGGCCAGGTTGGAAACGGCCCGGTAGGCGGGATAGCCCGGATTCGGGACCAGCGCCTCGTCGCCGGCCTCCAGGAAGGACATGGCGATGTGCATCAGCCCCTCCTTGGAACCCATCAGGGGCAGCACCTCCCCTTCCGGGTCGAGCGTAGCGCCGAACCATTGGGCATACCAATCGGCAAAGGCCCGGCGCAGTTCCGGGATGCCCGTATAGCTCTGGTAGCCGTGCACATCCTTGTAGCCGGCCCAGTTCGACAGTTCGTCCATCACCTCCTGGGCGGGCGGCAGGTCGGGGCTGCCGATACCCAGGTTGAGCACCAGCTTGCCTTCGGCCCGCATCCGGGCGATCTCCCGCAGCTTCATGGAAAAATAGTATTCCTGAACTTCTCCAAGGCGGCTGGCGGGAGAGATGATCATAGATGGCTGGGTTGTGGGAGGCTTGGCCATGGTTGTTGGTCGTTGGTTGTTGGTTGTTGGGAAACCAGAAACCAGAAACTAATGATCATAATGTTCCCCTTTCCGGTAAACGCCCAGCACCCGCAGTTTGTGGGTAAGAGGGCGTATGGCCTCGATGGCCTGCCGGTAGCCCACCTTGCCTTCGGTGACGAAATCCAGAAAAAAGCGGTATTCCCAGGGACGGCCGATGATGGGCGCCGACTGTATCTTGGTCAGGTTGGCGTTGTAGGCCGCCAGGACGGCCAGCACCTTGTAAAGGCTCCCAACAGTATGGCCTACCGAAAAACAAAGGGATACCTTTTCCGGCTCTTCTTCCAGTTCGGGGGTATCCCCCTGCACCACCAGAAAGCGGGTATGGTTCTTCTTGTTGGTCTCTATGCTCTCTGCCAGAATCTCCATCTGGTAAAGGCCGGCAGCCAGGGTGCTGGCGATGGCGCCGACTCCTTCCAGCTCCTTTTCCCGGATATTGCGGGCGCTCCAGGCCGTATCTGCCGTTTCCACCAGGCGAATGTGGGGATAACGATCGAAAAATTCGCGGCACTGAGCAATGGCAATAGGGTGAGAATGTACCTCCCGCAGGTGCTCGATGCGCTGCCCCGGCAGGGCCATGAGGTTCTGCCTGATGCGGAGGTACACTTCGCCGGTAATGGAAAGTTTCGACTCGAAGAGCAGCTTGTAATTGTGCATCAGGCTGCCCGCCAGGGTATTCTCGATGGCCATCAGGCCTACGTCGGCCTTCTCGCGGCGCTCCACCATCTCGACCAGGTCTTCAAAGGTGTGGGCGGGAACGATCTCTAAAGGGGCTTCCCGGAAACAATAGCGGGCGGCAATCTCGTGGAAAGCGCCGGCATAACCCTGGATGCTCACCCGAAGCGGAGAGGCCGGCTGCGAAGCGGCGGTACTGCTGTCTGTTACGGTCGTGATCATAATCTGCTTTGGTGTTTAAAACAAAAAACCCCGCATTGCGGGGCCTTTTTTATCGTTCGTTTTAAAAAAACGCAAAGAAAAAGCCCCTTATGGCGAACCATAAAAGAAGTAAAAAAAGAAAAAGTAACTTGGTTGGTTAGGATACATCTTTTATGCTTTTATAGTGTTTCTCCCAACTTTCTGAGTTTATGCCCGGTAGCAGCGCAGGAATTTATATTCCTGCTGCTCTGCCAGGATGCAGAAACTCAATTTGTGAGGAGATTCACTATAGCTTCCGGCAAAAAAAAAGCCCCGATCGCGGGGCTTCTGAATTTTATCTTGCGGTGATCCGGACAAAACCTTTCAGCCCCTTATGGATTGCCATAAAAGAAAAAGCTGAAAAAGTAAAAGTAACCCTTGTCCGACTGAACTTTCATTTCGTTCGTATTTGATACTTGCAAACGTAGAGATTTATTTCCGGCGATGCAAGCCCGGCCGTTTAATTTTTTATTATGTGCCGGATTAAGGTAGTTAGAGCACTACAACTGCAGCGCCTCTACAAACTCCTCCTCTTCCAGCCCTTCCCGTAAGAGACACTGCCGTCCCCATTGCCGTTAAATTGCACCTCCAGCCACCGCTTCAGGCCTTCGAAGGAAAAACCCAGAGCTGTAGAATCCGGCGAGAGGTTAAGCTTCAGGGTGCCGCTGAGGCCTTCTGCCTCCATATCGGGTATTGCCCATCCGCTGTAACACAGGGCTGTGGCCACTTGCTTCCTCTCCATCCCTTTGGCCTCGATGTGCAGCGTAATATCCAGGCTGCTGATGCCCAGCCCGTAGGCGACTGCGTAACTCAGCATCAATAGCATTCCAAAAATAAGTTGCGGTTTCATGTCGGGTGGTTTTGGTAGTTGCGGTGATTTCTTTGTATCGTTTGTCTATATGATTACCGGAATGGCCGCTCCCCCCCTCATGCCCGACCGGTTTTTAATTTTTTTTAACATTGGCCCGATCCGGCAATTCACCGATCAACCTGTCAACTACTCGACTTTCACCCGCTCTCCCGCATACAAAGCAAACACGCCGAAGAAAGGCTCGTCAAAACTGGAAAAGGAAGCCTGATTGCCCTGAAAGGGGTTAAATATTTCCTGCCCGGAATCGGCAAGGCTTTTCATATAATTATAATAAGCCTGTGAGACATAGCGGATGTTCAGCCAGGGCTGGCGCAGCTCTCCCCGGGGAGTTTGCGGGCTGAAGGCCAGGGTGAGCCTGCCGCCGTCGCCCTCTCCATCGCTGAACAGCCAGCGGTCGGCAAAGGCAAATGAAGAGTTGGAACTGAAAACGCTGTCGTTCACTGCGAACAGTAGTGGGTTGGGGAGGAAAACCACCTCCAGGGAATCCTCCGGGCCATTGAGCAGGGCCAGTTCGTAGTAGTTGGCGGCGCCGGGCAGGTCCTGAATGGCCACCTCCAGCACGTTGTCGGCCCGGCCTCCATCGGGAAGGAGATAGCCCGATAGCAGGCGGGCGGACAGCAATGCCCCCGGCCGCGGCGGCTGCCCCTTTGCCCGCCCTTCTCCGAAACGGGGGTGGGACACTACCAGTTCCCATTCGCGCTGCTCCAGCCCCGGCGGCAGGTGGCCGGCGACGTACCGGCTGCCGGCGCCCTCCTGCCGGAATTCCGCCCATAGGGCGCCTTCCACCAACAACCGGGCCGTAGCGGGCCCTTCCAGTTGCGAGTTGTCCGGCTGGAAAGCTTCCGTGAAGGACAGGCCCGGCTCAATGACCAGCCAGGAACTGCTGTCCAGGCAGTTGATCAGGCCGTACACTGCCAGCACGTCTTCTTCCGGCTCCAGGTTTGCTTCGAGCGGCACGGTGCAGCCAGCGCCGGCAAGGGCCAGGCAAGCGGCCACAAAAAAGGGAAGAGGAATAAGGGTTCGCATGTTATCGCTTTGTTTTTTTCTTTTACAGCCATTAAAACTTCATCTGATAACTCACCGACGGGATCAACGGGAAAGGGGCAATCCCCAGGAGTTTCCGTTCTGTACCGTCAAAGCGGTCGTAGTAAAAGGCCGGGTTTTTATGGTTACAGGCATTAAAAAAGCCGATAGACCACTGCCGGAAATAGGTGCTCCGCCGTTTGATGAAGCTGAAGCTCACGTCCAGCCGTTGGTATAGCGGAGTCTGATAATTGTTGACCCGGCTGCTCAGGGAAGGCAGAAGGTAAACAGGTTCTTCATCCACCAGGCCGGGAACGGGCGCCGGCACATAGCGGTTGGGCACGGTGATGTAGTTACCGCTCAGTATCGTCCAGGACATCGACCAGTTGAAGCGGGCGCCGGCGCGGTGGTTAAAGGCAAGGGCCAGTTGGTGGCGGCGGTTGTTGCGCAGGGGAAACACATCGCCCCGGTTCAGCTCGCCAAACTGCCGCCATGCCCAGGACAGGTGATAGCTCAGCAGGCCGGTCCACCGCCCCTGGTGTTTGCGCAGGAAAAGCTCCAGGCCGTAGTTCTCCCCTCTGCCCTGCGCCACTTTATCCTCCCAGCTTTGCCCTTCGGCAAAAGCGCTGCCAGGCAACAGGTTGGTCAGTTTGCTCATGCGGGTATAATAGACCTCAGCGGTAAAAGCCAGAGAAGGCCAGAGCCGTTCGATGCCGGCAGAGGCCTGCCAGGCCCGCTGTGGCTTCACAACGGCCGTAGAAGGCGTCCAAAGGTCGGTCGGCAGGTTGATAAACTCGTTGCCCAGCAGGTGCGCATACTGGCGGTTTTGGGAAAAGAGCACATAGTATTTCAACTCCCGGGGGGTGGTGTACACCACCTTCAGCCGCGGCTGGGCAGAGGCCCAGAAGCGGCGCCCCCCGTAGAAGCCGGCCAGGTGCAGGCCGGGTTCCAGTTGCCAGGGCCCGAAGTCCAGGCGGGCTTCGCCGTACAGGCCCGACTCCATGGCGCGCAGGTCCAGCGGCCGCAGGCGCAAGTCCTGGCTGCGGGGATTCTCGCCGGCGGCCGGCCCCAGTTCCACCGTCTCCGGAAAGCCGCCACCCGATTGCGGCTGGTACTGATGAACCATCAGGTTTCCGCCGAAACGGAACAGCCGCCCCGGGCGCTGCGCCCAGTCCACATCCACCCGCCCCCCCAGGTCCCGGACGCCCTAATAGTACAGGGAATTGAAAAAACGCCGGTAGGAATCCCCATTGCGTTCCCCTTCCTCTTCAGTGCGGAAATCCAGCTGGAAACGATATTCGCTGAAGTATAATACGGAACGGGAGAACACCGACGGGTTCCAGGCCCGGCCCCACTTCAGAGAAGCCGCGAGGTTTTTCCAGAAGAGGCTGATATCGTAGCGTTGCCGGAAAATATCGACCGTGTCTCCGTTGCGGTTTTGGGAAATGATGGCGCCGTTGGCGGTATCCTGCCTTGCGAAGTACCGGAAGCGGTCTTCCCCGGCGTAGAAGCTGGCTTCCCAGCTGTCGCGCTGGTTCAGCTTGTGTTTGAGCTTCACGTTCAGGTCGCCGAAGTGGTAGCCCGCCTTCAGGCCGGGGTCGGCGGCCCGCAACAGGGGCGCCAGCAGCTTGTCCCAGTACGTACGGCGCCCGGACACCAGGATGGACAGGCGCTCTTTGACGAGCGGCCCTTCCGCCAGCAGCTTGCCGGCCACCATGCCCAGCGCCCCTTCTCCCGCCCAGCGGTAAAAGTTGCCTTCTCTGCCGCTGACCTCCAGCACGGAGGCCAGCCGCCCCCCGTAGCGGGCAGGCGCCGCGCCCTTGATCAGCTCTACATCCTTCACGGCGGAAGCATTGAATACCGAATACAGCCCCACCATGTGGTTGGGGTTATAAATCTGCGCCCCATCGAACAGAATGTGGTTGTGGCCGGCGTTGGCGCCCCGTACGTTCAGGCTGCCCAGGTTGGCGGCGCCCGACTGTACGCCGGGAAGGAAATCCAACGCCTGAAGCAGGTCGGGTTCCCCTAAAAAGGCAGGGACGGACTGAATGGTCGAGGCGTTCATCTGCTGCCGCCCCACATCGGTAGTGGGAACAGGCAGTTCGGCAACCAGCGGGGCCGCCTTTACCTCTACCATTGCCAGCGGGGCCGAAGGCTGCAACTTCAGGGCAAGCTCCTGCTGCGCGAACAGGCCCAGGCGAAGCGCCGCTGTCTCGTACCCCACATACGAGGCTATGAGCGTAACGGAATCGGCAGGGAGAGACAGGCTGAAAAAACCATCGGAATTGGTAACGGCCCCCAGCTGGCTGCCGGGCAGGTAAATATGGGCGCCGACGAGGCGTTCCCCACTTGTTTTGTCCTCCACCCTGCCGCTGATGATAAAACGGATGGGGAGGACGGGCCCTTCTCCGCCTTCGCGTTTGCGGAGGGCCACATATTCTCCCGACTGAAAGTATAAGAGGTTCGTATTCCGCAGGAGGATATTCAGGGCTGTTTCCAGGGGGATGCCTTCAAAACGGTAGGAAAAAAGGGGTTCGGGAGGAAGGTCGCTGTTGCTGTAGCTCAGCTTCAAACGGTTCTCGCGGCTGAGGATGCCGAGCGCTTCAGAAAGCGTAGCGTTTTGGAATCCGGCATTCACCGGCTGCTGCAGGGGGGCAGGCTGTCCTGCCAGGGATAAGGCCGTCGTACAACAAAAACATAATGCAAACCACCGCATAGATCGCATGTTTGGCGGCCCATTCGCCGGCCGGGGGAAGCCCCCGTTTCCTCCCTGCGAATAAACCATTAAGAGCATGCAAATATAAGCTTGTGGCGCATCATTTCAACAACAGGCGCCGGCCTTTGAGCTCAGCTTCAAAGCCCAGCGTCGCCTGCATGACCTGAAGGGTGGCCTCCAGCGGCTGGTTATCAAAAACAGCGCTGTAACGCTTGTCCTGCAGCTTGGTCTCGTCAGTAACCTCAAGGGCGTAATAGCGGGCCAGGCTGCGCAGCGCTTCCGGCCAGGGCGTATTATCAAAAACGAGGATGCCCGACTGCCAGGCGGCAGCCCTCTCATCGAAAGGAATGGCGCGGATGCGCCCGGAGGCTTTATCCATCCCGGCGGCGTTGCCGGCAGTCAGTACCCGCCCGGCGCCTTTCTTTACAGGTGAAAAGCGTACGCTGCCTTCGGTGACAGTAAGCCTGACGGCGGCGTCTTCCGGATAGGCCCTGAGGTTAAAGGCCGTGCCGGTAATGCGAACCTGAGCGCCCTCCGCTTCGATGAAGAAGGGTTTCTCTGCATTGGCGGCAACCTGGAAATAAGCTTCTCCTTCCAGCCGGAGGCGGCGCTCCTCCTGGTTGAAGCCCTCCAGCATTTGCAGTCGGCTGCCGGCGTTGAGCGCCAGGCGCGTTCCATCGGGCAGTTGCGCCTCCTGTCGTTCTCCGGGAAGAGCCGTGAACTCCTGTGCCACCGCCGGCCCGCCCGGCCCGCCGAAATACAGGACGAGCAGCCCCAGCAGGC
>CAZAXA010000096.1:0-15153 GCA_964488965.1 uncultured Phaeodactylibacter sp.
TTTTATTATCCATTTTTGGCCGCCGCTCTTTACTTCCTTATGTAATATGGATATCTTTACAGAATGAATGAGTATTTTTTTGTCTAGCAAACCTCATAGGTGACTCTGAAATTTGCTACTCAATAAAGTCTCAAATTACTCCAAATTAAATTCTTTCTAATGAACATTTTCGTAGCAAAACTGAGTTACGACACTCGCGAAGAAACTTTGAGGTCCCTTTTCGAAGATTTTGGAGAAGTCAGCAGCGCCAAGATCATCACGGACAAGTTTACCGGCCGTTCCAAAGGCTTCGGCTTTGTTGAAATGCCTAATGACGACGAGGCTATGGCCGCTATCAACGAACTGAATGATTCGGAAGTGGACGGCAGGACGATTGTCGTAAAAAAAGCCCGCCCTAAAGAAGACAACCCCCGCAGGGGCGGTGGCGATGGTGGCTACGGCGGTGGCGGTGGCTACGGCGGCGGGCGCGACAGGGACAGAAGATATTGATATCCCCTTCTGGTCATTATTGAAAACCGAAGCCCAGCCTGAGCTTTCCTCAGGCTGGGCTTCGGTCGTAATGGCGGTATTTCAAATATTATTTTGAGGCGCTTTCAGCCCGATTTCCTTTCCCTTGTCCAGCATGAACTGAAAGGCCGCCTTGTACTCGTTGGGGATTTCGCCGTCGAGGATGGCCTCGCGGATGGCATTTTTAATGACGCCCACCGGGCGGGAAGGCGGAATATTGAAGGTCTCCATAATGAGTTCACCGGAAATAGGAGGCTGCCAGTTGCGCAGGTGGTCCTTTTCTTCCACTTCCTTCAGGCGGTCACGCACCATTTCATAGTTCTCCAGGTAAAGAGCCACCTTTTTCGGGTTTTTGGAAGTGATATCGGCCTCGCAGAGCAACATCAGGTCGTCGATGTCGTCGCCGGCCTCGAAGAGCAGGCGGCGAATGGCCGAATCGGTGATGTTTTCCCTGGTCAGGCTGATGGGGCGCAGGTGCAGATGGACGAGCTTCTGCACGTACTTCATTTTGTGGTCGAGCGGCAGGCGGAGGTTTTTGAAAATGCGCGGCACCATAGCGGCGCCCAGTGCCTCGTGGCCGTGGAAGGTCCAGCCCTGCTCGGGGTGGAAGCGCTTGGTAGGCGGCTTGGCGATATCGTGAAGCAGGGCGGCCCAGCGCAGCCACAGCTTGTTGGTGCGGCGGCTGAGGTTGTCCAGCACCTGAAGGGTATGGTAGAAATTGTCTTTATGGGCGCGGCCGTTGCGGGCTTCCACGCCCTGTAAGGCCGCCAGTTCCGGAAAGACCAGTTGGAGCAGGCCGGTATCGAAGAGCATGCTGAAACCCACCGAAGGTTCATCGGATTCGATAATCTTGTTGAGTTCCGAGGTGATGCGTTCTTTGGAAATGATGCTGATGCGGTTGCGGAGTTTGCCGATGGCGCGGAAAGTCTCCGGGTCGATGGTAAAACCGAGCTGAGTGGCAAAGCGAATGGCGCGCATCATCCGAAGGGGGTCGTCGGAGAAGGTCTTGCCCGGTTCCAGGGGCGTTTTGATGAGCTTGGATTCCAGGTGTTCCAGGCCTTCGAAGGGATCGATGATGGAACCATAATCGGTATCGTTCAGGCTGACCGCCAGGGCGTTGATGGTAAAGTCCCGCCGGTTCTGGTCGTCCTCCAGGCTGCCTTCCTCCACAGTGGGATTGCGGGAATCCGAGCGGTAGGATTCTCTTCGGGCGCCGACGAATTCGATCTCCATATCGCGGTGCCTGAGCATGGCAGTGCCGAAACGCTTGAAGACGGTCACCCGGGGGATAGGCCGCAGCCGGGCGGCCACGTTCTGCGCCAGGCGGATGCCGCTGCCCACACAAACGATATCCATATCTTTGGAAGGGCGCGCCAGGAGGCGGTCCCGGACGTATCCGCCCACCACATAGGCGGGGTATCCCAGTTCCCCGGCAGTCTGGCTGATCACTTCAAAAATCTTCCGCTCGTGTGGCTCAATGTTAAAAACCAAGGTGCTTACTTTTAATGTACAGGTACTTCCACTTCGCTGAATTGCTTTTCCACCTCGTGCAAAATGGCAAAAAGGGCTTCCGGCGAATCCTCGGTAACCAGTTGCCTGCGAAAGTCCTTAATGCCGGGGTAGCCCCGAAAGTAGTTGGTATAATGGCGCCGCATTTCCAGGACGCCCAATTTTTCGCCTTTCCACTCCACTGACCGGCGCAGGTGTTCGGCGGCGGCTTCCACCCGTTCGCGGACGGTAGGCGGGGGCAGCGCCTCGCCGGTTTTAAAATAATGCCTGATCTCCCGGAAAATCCAGGGGTAACCGATGCTTGCCCGGCCGATCATCACGCCGTCTACGCCGTAGCGCTCCCGGTATTCCTTGGCCTTTTGGGGGCTGTCGATATCGCCATTGCCGAAGATGGGAATGTGAATGCGCGGGTTTTCTTTGATCTTCCCGATGAGCGTCCAGTCTGCTTCCCCTTTGTACATCTGCTTACGGGTGCGCCCATGGATGGAAAGGGCCTTGATGCCGACATCCTGAAGCCGCTCGGCGACCGTTTCGATGTATTGGGTATGCTCATCCCAGCCCAGACGCGTTTTTACGGTAACCGGCAGCCGGGTAGACCTGACCACGGCATCGGTCAGCTCTACCATTTTGTCAATATCCTGAAGAATGCCGGCGCCGGCCATTTTGCAGACGACCTTCTTCACCGGGCAGCCGTAATTGATGTCCAGCACTTCAGGTTGAGCCTCTTCGACGATCCCGGCGGCCCGCATCATCGAGTCCAGTTCCGCGCCGAAAATCTGTATGCCGATGGGGCGTTCGTAATCGTAGATATCCAGTTTCCGGACGCTCTTGTCCGCATCGCGGATCAGCCCCTCTACGGAGATGAACTCCGTGAACATCATATCGCAACCCTGCGCTTTACACAGGGCGCGAAATGGAGGGTCGCTGACGTCCTCCATCGGGGCCAGCAGCAGTGGGAATTCTCCTAATTCGACATCGCCGATCTTTACCATCCTGAACATGTTTCTTTTCAACCTGCAAAAATAAGGAAAAGCTGTACACTGCAAAACGCTGCGGCAACCAAACAGTTCCCCTCCGCGGCATTTTGCAGAATTCTTCCAAAAAGGTAGGCTCAGCAGGAAGAAAATTATATTTTTAAGCCCTCCGGGCGGCATTGAACGCCAGAAAAGGTTAACACCAACATAAGAACATCCATGATCACTGCAGTAATTCTATGTTTCATCCTGGGCTATCTCACCATAGTCTTTGAGCATCCGCTTCGTTTGGACAAGACGGTCCCGGCACTCATCATGGCGGCCCTTTGCTGGGCCCTGCTGGCCATCGGGTTCAATTACGGATGGGTATCCGTCATTGATACGCACGAGGAGGTCTTCAGCCTGATAGGCCATGGGCATGGCGCCGAAACAGGAGGGCACGGCGATCCTCATGACGGTTTCAACAACACCCTCCTCCACCACCTCGGCAAAACGGCAGAAATCCTGATCTTCCTGATCGGCGCGATGACCATAGTGGAGATCATCGACCTGCACCGGGGTTTTGAAGTGTTGAAAAGTTACGTCCGGACCAAAAGCAAAAAAAGGCTGCTATGGATCGTAGGGGCTTTGGGGTTCATCCTTTCCGCCATCATCGACAACCTGACGGCGACCATCGTATTGGTCACGCTGCTGCGCAAGCTCGTAACCAACAGGGACGAGCGGATCTGGTTCGTCTCCCTGATCGTGATCGCCGCCAATGCCGGCGGCGCCTGGTCGCCCATCGGCGATGTGACGACCACCATGCTCTGGATCGGCAACCGCGTATCGGCCCTGGGGCTGATCGAACATCTCGTCCTGCCCTCCATCGTGTGTTTTGCCCTGCCTGCCTTTATCGCCACCCTGCTTTCTGCATTCCGGGGAGAGATAACCCTGGATCAAAGCCAGGGCGACCTGGAAGCGCAAAAACTGCTCAGCAGTTCCACCATGCTGTACCTGGGGCTGGGCGCCATCGTATTCGTTCCCGTATTCAAAACGCTCACGCACCTGCCGCCCTACATCGGCATGATGCTCAGCCTGGGGGTGGTCTGGCTGGTTTCGGAATACATCCACCCGGAGGAAGATTTCTCGGAATCGCAGCGGCATAAATTTTCGGCCCACAAGGCCCTGTCCAGGATCGAGATGTCCAGCATCCTGTTCTTCCTGGGCATCCTCATGGCGGTAGCTGCGCTGGAAAGCCTGGTTTTCGGCTCTGTTATGCAGGATGGCAAGGAAATACAGGCAGGCACCCTGCGTTATGTGGCCGAGTGGCTGGACAAGGTGATGCCCAACCAGGACATCGTCGTGATCCTGCTGGGCTTCGTATCGGCTATTATTGACAACGTACCGCTGGTGGCCGCCTCCATGGGCATGTATGACCAGGCCATCGACGCCAAGCTTTGGCACTTCATCGCCTATGCCGCCGGTACCGGCGGGAGCATGCTGATCATCGGTTCTGCCGCCGGCGTGGCCGCCATGGGCATGGAGCGCATCGACTTCATATGGTACCTCAGAAAAATAGCCTGGCTGGCCTTCATTGGCTACATTGGCGGGGCGGTCGTCTTCCTGCTGCTGACGCCCCTGCTGCCTTCATAAGTGAAGCCATAGCCACCACAAAAGCCATAGCCCTTCGCTGTGGCTTTTGTCGTTTACCATTAGAGATGTTTGCGTTAGAGCGCCAGCTCTTAAGGTTCTCTTAAATCTGCGGCTCATGGCAACTGAAGGGCATGGTAAGTTATTATATGAAAGCGGCCGCATCCCGAGGTTTGGATGCAAATGAACGCTTCACCGTTAAACTACAACTCTAACCATATGAACCGGATCCTGATGCATTGCTTGCCGGCCGTTCTCCTCCTGGCCGCTTCCTGCTCTCCCCTGGAGAAAGGGAATATTCATGGGGAATGGAAGGGGATCGAGGCTACCGAAGAAGGCGTGCCTATCGGAGTCGACCCGGGCCTGATCCGCATGAGCTTCGGGGATAAGGGCTATACTTACCAAAGCACCCTCAATTACCGGGAGGCCGGCGCCTACTACATTGACTCCAAATACCTCTACACCACCGATACCCTGAACCAGGCCTCCACAGAAAAGGCCGTCGAGATCGTACAACTGGGGCCGGATACGCTCATACTGAAAATGATGGAAGGCGAAAGGGAACGCCTGCTGACCCTGAAGAAAGTGAATTAATTCAAGCCTTTTACACTGATATTCAACCGCCCGCTCAGAGCGAGGCTCACAATTATGGACTCCGGAGCGAGGTAGGCATTCCGGATGGCCAGTTCCTGCAGCTCTCCCTGCAGGGTGACATCCTCCGTGACCCTGTACTCTTTTAGCTGCTCCTGGAACTGGGCCTGCATCTCTTTGAGGTTGTAATCCAGCAGGAAATTCATATTATCCTCTATCCTGTTCTTTATGGTACTTTTCAGTAGCCAGCCGGCGGATTTGACCAGAAAGTTGCGGGTGCCGAGGTCGTAATCCAGGCTTTCGATATCTATGGCATTTTTCTGAGGGTTGTACACCGGCTTGCCGACGAGGTAGATGCTTCCGTCGAAGCTTCCGCTCAGCACGGTGTTGACCACGATCTTGTTGCCCTGCCCGTACAGCTCGATATCCTCGACCTTCACCGAGCGCTTGCCCTGAGAAAAGGTTTCGCCCAGCAGTTGCGATTTGGCGATGCGTTCCGCTTCTTCGTAGGAGATATCGGTATTGATGTGAATGGTGAAGCCGTCCTCCGCCTGCGGGCGGATTTGCAGGTTGGGCAGGGGCATCGGGCGGATGTTTTCCGGAGGCCGGCCGATCCTGACCCGTGGTTTGGCCTCCATGAAAATAGTGCCGCGTATCCTGTCTCCCTTCATATCCAGGGGCGTCATCCCGATGGCCTGGGGGTTGACGGCAAGCCAGGTGTTGTATTCTTCGGAAACCAGCACGGGCTCGTACATCTTGTTCCAGGCCTCCCCTACCATTTCCCGGAGGTTGAACTGTTCTTTCACCAGGGCGTCGATGTTGCGGCTGATGTTTTTCCGGCTGTTCTGCAGCACCAGGTCGGCGATGAAGCCGATGGGCAGGTTGACCACGCCCATTTTCAGCCGGGGCTGCCTCAGCCAGTCGTGGCGCACGACTTCCGTAACGGTTTTGACGTTCCAGTCCGGCCCGATGGTGAAGGCCGTTTTGAGGTCAACAGACAGTTCTCCTTCAGCTTCCACCTTGCTGATGCCGAGGTCGTACTGTATCCAAAGGTCCAACGGCACGCGGTATTTGATGAGCTGGCTGTCGACGCCGAGCCGGATGTCCTGCCGCTTCTCGGCACGGATGCGCATATTGTCGCCGTCCCGCAGGTCTTTATCTTCATACAGGACGCCCTTCAGGCGCTGGTTGAGCGAGCGCTCCAGTTCGCGCAGGCTGATATCTACCGGCAGGCGGACTACCGAAGCGGGCTCCTCGAAGAGGGCTTCGTATTCCTCGGCCGGGCGGACGGGGCGGCTGCTGGTGCAGGCAGTGGCCAGCAGGGCCAGTGCGATAAGGGTAAAAAACAGAATAGGCCTCATTTCATTTTGCTATTGCTAAAAAGCTGTCCGAAGGTAAGGGTTTTCCGATGAGGATGAAAACAAAATTTTTGCTCGTTCAGCCCTTACCCTTCAAAACACTCCATCCTGCTCCCGCCGCCAGCCCCGCCGCCGCAGCCGCCAGCGCCCCTTCGAAAGGCAGGCCCAGGTCGAGCAGGGCGCCGAAGGCCACCGGCCCGATGGCGGTGCTCACCACCAGGACGGTGGCAAAGAGGCTGCGCACCGCGCCGATAGCGCCTGTGCCGAACACTTCCGCCAGCGTAGTATTGAGCAGGGTGCTGCCCGAACCGTTGGACAGGCCGGTGAAGAAAAGTGCCAGCGGATACACCCAGGGCTGGCGAATGAAGATCAGCAGGAGCAGGCCCGCCAGCATGGGCAGCAGGAAGAAGGGATAGGCCCGCCGCCCCGTCAGCCGGTCGGCAATAATGCCGGCGCCCATCATGGCCAGGGCGTTGGCAATGGCAAAGGCGACAATGGAGCCCGCCACCCAGTGGGTGCTCCAGCCGCGGGCGGCGCCCAGCTGAAACTGGAAGAATAACAAAGCGGTGATCACCGCCCCCCACAGGCAGGCGGCGGGGGCAATGGCCCAGAACGCCGCCCGGCCCAGCAGCTTCCAGTAGGTGGGGCCGAAGGGCAGCCTGCCGGGCGCCTGCTTCCAGGCCTTGCCGGCAGGATAGGCCACCGCTTCCGGAGCGGCCCGCAGCAGCCACAGGCTGAAAGGAAGGACGAAGACGAGCAGGGTGGCCGCTGAAAATTGAAGGGCGCCACGCCACCCTGCCCACACGATGAGGGCGGCAACGGCAAGCGGCAGAACCGCCTCGCCGGCAGGGTGCCCCAGGGTGGCCAGGCTGATAGCCTTGCCCCTGGCCTGCTCGTAAGCGCGCGCCAGAGTGGAGATGGCCGTATGGCCCATCAGCGCCTGCCCGCCCAGCCGCAGGCCCCAGAAGCCGGCCAGCACTGCCAACGGGTGAGGCGCCAGCGACAGGAGCAGCAAGGCCATACTCAGCCCCAGTATAACCGCCGCCGTGAACCGCCGCAATGGCCAGAGGTCGACGTAATGCCCCACCCACGGCAGAGTGAAGGCACTGCCCAGCGTACCTATGGCGTACAGGCTGCTGAGCTGCGTATTGCCGAGGGTAAAGGAAACGGCGATCTCCGGCACGTAGAGCGACAAAAGGAAAGTCTGCCCGAAGCCGGAGAAAAAAGCCAGCGTGAAGCCGAAAGCCAGCAAATGGGGATACCGGAAAATGGCGTTCTTCAACTTCTTAACTTCTTATCAGGGTTGGGGATGGGAATTCATATATGAATGGTTTCATGCTTTCTGTTTTTGGACTGGAGAGAGAACAATCAGGCATTAGGAAGGTTGCTTTCTGGTATTGTATTGTCGGTTGTTTTTTTTGATTTATGTTTTAGAGAAAATTTCAACTGAGTAAAATATATGACTGTTAAAGTAAGTAATCCGAAGAGATTTAAATTAAGTTTAAGCAGGCAGAACCCGGGCGCCATGCCGGAGTGCGCATCCCCTGCGCGCCCTGGCTTGAACCAGGGTATAAATAACTGATTATGGCAGATCAAAAGGGCAACATCATCCAACTGGATACCCGGCGCCCCATCTGGGAGCGGTTCTTCACCGTGGCGCCTCTGGTGGTGATCGGCACCAAAGAGGCGGAAGGCTATGACCTGGCGCCCAAACACATGGCCACCGCCCTGGGGCATGACAACTATTTCGGTTTTGTATGTACGCCCCGCCACTCCACCTATCACAATGTGGCGCGCGAGGGCTTTTTTACGGTAAGTTTTCCCAGGCCCGGCCAGGTGGCGCTGGCCAGCCTGGCCGCCTCGCCCCGCTGTGAAGAAGAGGGCGGTGAAAAGCTTATTCTGAAGGGATTACCCCTGCGCATGGCGCCTTCCATCGATGCGCCGTTCCTGGAAGAAAGCTACCTCTTTCTTGAATGCGAGCACTTCAAAACGATCGACGGTTTCGGGCAGCACAGCCTCATCTGCGGGCGCATCGCCGGGGCCTTTGCGGAGGAGGCCTACCTGCGCGCCTCCGAGTTGGACGAGCAGGAACTGGTCTACCGCTCGCCCCTGCTCGCCTACCTGGCCTACGGGCGCTTCGCCGAAATACGGGAAAGTTTTGCCTTCCCCTTTCCCCGGGATTTTAAAAACTGAGTTTATGCACGCCGATGTTCAGAAGATACAGCAATACCTGCGGGAAGAGCGCCCGGCCATGGAGGCCTTCCTGCGGCGCCTGGCGGCAATGGAGACCCCTTCGCGCGACCCTGGCGCCCAGGGCCCCCTCTTCGATATGCTGGCTGAAAAATTCACATCGCTGGGCTTTCACTGCCTGCACATGCCGGGGCGGAAAAGCGGAGGCTACCTTGTGTCCCGCCCTGCCCGGCGGCAGCGCTGCCGGCCCATACAACTGCTCATCGGGCACTGTGATACCGTCTGGGAGAAGGGAACCCTGAAAAAAATGCCCATTGAAGAAATGGATGGCCGCCTCAGCGGCCCCGGCGTTTTCGATATGAAGGCCGGCCTGACGCAGATGGCCTTCGCCCTTCAGGCCCTCCGGGCGCTGGGCCTGGCGGTGGAATTGACGCCCGTCTGCCTGATCAACTCCGATGAAGAAACCGGCAGCCGGGAGAGCGCCCCGGCTATCCGCCGGCTGGCCCGCATCGCCGGGCGGGCTTTCGTCCTGGAGCCCCCCCTGGGGCTGGAAGGCAAGCTCAAGACCGCCCGCAAGGGGCTGGGGCGTTTCACCTTGACAGTAACGGGAAAGGCCGCCCATGCCGGCCTCGACCCGGGCAAGGGCGCCAGCGCTATCCTGGAACTCTCCCATCAGATTCAGCGCCTGTTTGCGCTCAACCGGCCTGAGCAGGGCATCACGGTCAATGTAGGGATGGTGGAAGGCGGCATTTCGCCCAACGTAGTGGCGCCCACCAGCAAAGCCGTGGTCGATGTGCGGGCGCCGGGGCAGGAGGATGCCGTCCGCCTCAGCAAGGCCATCCTGGGCTTGCAGCCGGTGACGCCTGAAGTCAGCGTGGAAGTGGAAGGAGGTTTCGGCCGCCCGCCCATGGAACACACGCCCCGCAACCGCCGCCTCTGGGAGAAGGCCCGCCAGGCCGGCAAACAAATGGGGTTGGAACTCCAGGAAGCCGCCGCCGGCGGTGGCTCCGACGGCAATACCGCCAGCCTCTATACCGCCACCCTGGACGGGCTGGGGACTACCGGCGACGGCGCCCACGCCCTCCATGAGTTCATCTTTCTGGATAAACTCCAGGAAAGGACGGCGCTGCTGGCCGTGCTGCTGCTAATGCCGCCGGGGTGAGGGTTTGGGGTTTGGGGTTTCCGGGGTTTTTTACCCGGCTGAGTGCAGCGAGGATGGGCTGGTTGAGGCATCGAACTTCGAACCATCAAACTTCCGCTCATGCAATATCAATTCACCTTCACCTCTCTGGCCCGTAATTCCGGGCTGATGAACGCGGCCTTCGAGCTTCGCGCCATCCCGTTCAGCCAGTGGGCGGCCGGCGACTTTGTAGCCGTTGAACTGATGAAGCCCGGCTCGGAATCTGCCAGGATCGAGCTGTATAATGGCAGGATGATGGACCCCCTCAAAGGAGAACGCCTGGTCGGCGCCCTGGGCGTCCGCCACGCCACCCTGGAGATCACCGGCACCTGGAAGGCCATAAAACCCCACGAGCGGTTTCACCTGATGACGGCCGCCGGGCTGATCGGTAAAGTCACTTCGGCTTCCACCTTCTCCCCCATTCCCATACAGGTCGAATACCTGGGCCATGCCATTCGCCATGGGGCCAAGTGCACCATGCGGGGTTCCATAGAACCTATGCCTTTGCGGGCCTTCAAGCTTCCGGTGGTGCTGATGGTGGGCACCTCCATGTCTGCCGGCAAGACCACTACTGCCCGCATCGTCACACGGGAGCTCAGGTCTATGGGGTTGAAAGTGCTGGGCGCCAAGGTGACCGGCGCCGGCCGCTACCGCGATATCCTGGCAGTGAAGGACGCCGGGGCAGCCGCAGTTTTTGACTTCGTCGACGCCGGGCTGCCTTCCACCGTTTGCAGCCGGGAGGAATTCCTGCCCGCCCTCGAGCACATGCTCTCCCTGCTGGAAGCCGAAGGCGGCGACGTGGCGGTCATAGAGATCGGTTCTTCCCCTCTGGAACCCTATAATGGCGATGTGGCTATCGATTACATTCGCGAAAATATACGCTGCACTATGCTTTGTGCTTCCGACCCCTACGCTGTCTATGGCGTGATGAAGAGCTTCGGGCTGAAGCCCGACCTGGTCAGCGGCCCGGCCACCAACACCATCGCAGCAGTAGAACTGGTAGAGAAACTCTGCCGGATGAGGGCGCTCAACCTGCTGAACCCGAATACCCGGCCGGCCCTGCGGCAGTTGTTGAGAAACAGGCTGAACTTGTCCGGTTAGGCCATGCGGCGCGCCTCTTACAGACAGATCATGGTTCGTACGGCCTGGAACGTTAATTTCCCAACGGAATATTATTTGTTTTTTTTAAGTTAGCGCAAAGAAGCGCCCAAAACAAAGGTTGGGCGGCGAAAATCACCCTGCCGGATTGACATAAATCACCCTTTTATGTAATGGATATCACATAACCGGAAACCGTTCGCCTGCTAATTTTGAAGGCATAAACGAAGAACTGGAGATTCAGTTCCGATAAATAAAAACCCAAATAATGGTACCCGATTTTCTCATCCAATTCAAGGAATTTATCAGCCAGCCCTGGCCCTGGTGGGTTGCCGGGCCGATGATCGCGCTGATCATGTTCATCCTGTTGTTCTTTGGCAAGGAATTCGGCATTTCCGCCAACCTGCGGATCATGTGTGCCGCCGATGGCGCCGGAGAGTTCTCCGACTTCTTCAAGTTCGACTGGCAGTCGCAGGGATGGAACCTGATGGTCGCCCTGGGGGCTATGTTCGGCGGGTATATTGCCTCCCACTACTTCCTGGGCAGCAGCGGCGATGTGGCTCATGTATCGGCCGCCACAGTAGAGAGCCTGAAGCGCCTGGGTTTTAACTACGAACAGGGCGCCGTGCCGCTGGTCCCCGAATTCTACAGATGGGAGAGCCTCTTCACCCTGCGCGGCCTGATCATCATCGTGGGCGGCGGCTTCCTGGTCGGCTTCGGCGCCCGCTATGCCGGGGGCTGCACTTCCGGGCACGCCATCAGCGGCCTGTCGGCCCTGCAGTTGCCCTCCCTGATCGCCGTGATCGGCTTTTTCATCGGGGGGCTCATCATGACGCACCTGATCTTCCCCGTCCTTTTCCAGCCGTAAAAACAAAACAGCCATGAAAATTTCCAGATATATATTCGTCGGTATCCTGCTGGGCGTTACGCTTTACAAAGCGGAGGCCGTTTCCTGGTTCCGCATCTACGAGATGTTCCACTTCCAGTCCTTCCACATGTACGGGATCATCTTCTCGGCCATCATAGCCGGCGCCGGCATTGTTCAACTGATCAAGCGGACGCACCTGAAGTCAACCGAAGGGAAGGAGATCACCTTTCACCCCAAGGACAAGAGCGTTCCCCGCTATCTCATCGGCGGCATCATCTTCGGGCTGGGCTGGGCGCTGGCCGGCGTTTGCCCCGGGCCGATGTTCATCCTGATGGGAAGCGGTTACACGGTATTTATCGTCTTTCTGGCAGCGGCCATGTCCGGCACCTTTACTTACGGGCTGCTGCGCAGCAAACTGCCGCATTAGCGCCATACTTTTCCCGCCTGCTGTGAAACAAAGCCTTTGAAAAGGCGTACATTCAATAGAGAATACTATTTTGCTTGACCGAGGCCGCTTTTTGACAAAAAAGGCGGCTTCTTTTTTTTGCTGCCGCTCTTTGTTATCTTTCCTGTCGTAAATCACCACTCCGCCCCTATGCGCCAGAACGAGCTTTCCGGCTTTGACGAATCCGGCTTTCAGGACATTATCCGATACTATGACGGCACCCGCTTCGATTACCGGGTGGCCTGGCTGAGCCGCGACAACCCAGCCATTCACTTCGGTTTTTACGGCCAGGAGGCGGGGCGGCATGCGGCCGCCCTGAAGAACACCAACCGGGTGCTGGCAGGCCTGGCGGGCCTGGCGCCCGGGCAGCGGGTGCTGGATGCTGGTTGCGGCCTGGGCGGCAGTTGCCTCTGGCTGGCCCGGGAACTGGAATTGCATGCCGTGGGCATTACTCCGGTGAAAAGCCAGGTTGTGGCTGCCCGGCGCCTGGCAGAAGCGGCCGGGCTGGCACAGCGGATTACTTTTCATCAGGCGGATTATTGCGCTACGCCTTTCGGCGCGGAGAGTTTCGACTGCGTCTGGGCCTGTGAAAGCCTTTGCCATACCCCTGAAAAACAATCCTTCTACCGGGAGGCCTGCCGCCTGCTGCGGCCCGGCGGGCGGCTGGTCATAGCGGAATACATCCGCAGCCGCCGGCCGCTGCCCTCCGCCGATGAGCAGCTTCTCCTGAGCTGGCTCCACCGATGGGCAATCCCGGACATCGACACCTCCGATGAACACCGCGAACATGCCCGTGCCGCCGGCTTCCGGGAAGTACAACTGGAAGACTACACTGCTCAAACCCGGGTATCTCTGAAAAACCTCCATAAGATTGCCCGCCGCTGGCTCTGGGCCGACTACCTGCTTTACTGGACAGGCATACGCTCCAGGGTGCAGCATGGCAATATCATCGGCAGCATCCGGCAGTTCCAGGCCCTGCAGAAAGGGCTTTGGCACTACGGCGTGCTTACCGCCACCAAACCATGACAGGCTCTACAGTACCGCACAGGCAAACCTGTAAATCCTGTCCTCTGCCTTCAAACCCGTCAATCCTGCCCGCAGGATAAAAGCCTGATTATCTGCATCCTCCACTGCCCTTGTTATTCCTGTCCGGAATTATCATTTTGGAATTCAACGGACAAATGCTATTATTGCTAAACAGCCCAAGCTCCCCCGTGGCAATGAATAAACATAAAACCCTGGCCATCACGGCCTTGATCGCCTTAGTAGCCTGCGAGCAGCCATCTACAGGGACCAAAGCCCTCCCCCCCTCCGGCGAGCAGGATACCGCATTGCCCGAAAGTGGCGCCTCCGGGTTGCAAACCCGCATCCGGCGGGACGGGCGGCTGGCCGGGGCCCCCGGCATGGCCGATATCTATCAGCCGGTTCCCCTCGATAGCTTTGACCTGCCCGTCATCGACGGCAAAATGGTGGAAGCGCTGATCCACAACCTGGAACTGCTCCGCCTGCAACAGCCAAAGAGGAACCAGCAGGTGGGCGGCCTGAGAATAACTTATGAAGAACTGGAGCACGTCAACCGCATATTTCACGCCTGGCAACATACCAAACCCTTCGGCCTGGCTGAGGACCTGGAGGCCCATCAGATCTGGGGCGCCGACCGCCGGGGCAGCGTCCGCTTCACCGGATACTTCACGCCGGTGGTTAAGGTGAGCAAAGAACCCAAAGGCCCATACCAGCACCCCCTGTACGACCGGCCCCTCGAATGGGAAGGGGATTTGCCTACCCGGCAGCAGATCGAAGGGGAAGGCATGCTGAAGGGGTTAGGACTGGAAATGGCCTACGCTGCCGACAAGGTCGACGTCTACTATATGCAGGTGCAGGGGTCGGGCTTCGTCGAATACCTCAATGGCAAGCTGGAACTCTTTGCCTACAACGGCACCAACCGGCGCCCATACCGCAGTATCGAAAAGTACATCCTCGGCCGGGAAGATATCCCGCTCAACAACCTTTCCATCAGCGGTATCCGCCGCTACCTCAAACAAAACCCGGGCCTGCGGGATACAGTCTTGTTCCAGAACCCCTCTTATACCTTTTTTACCCGCAAACGTTCGGCGCCCAAAGGCGCCGGCAATGTGCCCCTTACTGCCGGCTACTCCATTGCCGTAGACCGGAGGTATATACCCCTCGGCAGTTGCCTGCTGGCTGCCTTTCCGGTTTACGACCGTCAAAAACACCGGGTAACCGGTTTCGAATACCGCTTCCTGCTGGCCCAGGACGTTGGCGGCGCCATCAAAGGCCCCGGCCATGTAGATTTCTACACCGGCACAGGAAGTGAAGCCGCCCGTACGGCCGGCCGCATCAACCAATATGGCAGATTGTGGCTGATCCTGCCCAAACAGGCCCGGGCCCGGTTCATTTCCTCAGAATGATATTATTTTTTTTTGGCACATGTTTTGCTACTGATAAGCAAAACATAACACGATGAAAGACTTCCAAAGCCTGGAAAAAAATAGGGCCAAAACATATTACAATTATTTTCAATTTGTATATTTGCCAATATATACATACCCATTCCCGAAAACTTACCTTTTACACTTTATCTGGATTACTTTTCCCAATTCATTAAAACTAGTGACAATATGCAACCCATTCTACACGCTATGCAGGCCGCTTTCGGCCCTCCGCTGCGCTTATGCGCACAAGCCATTCCAATATGTTTCCGCGCAAAACATCCTCCGGCGGATTAGCACGCATACAAGGCTGGTTTACACCCGAAGCATTCAGGCAGTAACAGGCATGCCCCG
>CAZAXA010000097.1:0-13342 GCA_964488965.1 uncultured Phaeodactylibacter sp.
GTTGATCATCAGGCCGCAGGTGCCGCAGATGCCCTCCCGGCAGTCGTGGTCGAAAGTAACCGGATCCTCCTTTTTGGCGATCAGCTCCTCGTTGAGCACGTCCAGCATTTCCAGAAATGACATATGCGGGTTGGCTTCTACTTTATACGTTTCGAAGCGCCCTTTTTCTCTGGGGCCTTTCTGCCTCCATATTTTTAGCGTAAGCTTCATGGTCTGATTGATTTTTGAATTTTGCAATAAGCCGGTATCCATTCACCAATTCACCGATACACCGATACACCGATACACTGATACACTACTAATAACTCCTCGTTTTCAGTTCCACATTTTCAAATACGAGTTCTTCTTTGTGCAGGACGGGTTCTTCATCCCATCCCTTGTATTCCCAGGCGGAGACGTAGGCGTAGTCCTCATCGTTGCGCAGGGCTTCGCCCTCTTCCGTCTGGTATTCTTCGCGGAAATGGCCGCCGCAGGACTCGTTGCGGTCAAGGGCGTCGACGACCATCAGCTCGCCCAGCTCCAGGAAGTCGGCCACGCGGTGAGCTTTTTCCAGCTCGGGGTTGTAGTCTTCGGCCGATCCGGGGATGAAGACGTCTTTATAGAACTCTTCGCGCAGTTCCCGGATCATTTTGCGGGCTTTCTTCAGGCCGTCGGCGTTGCGCGACATGCCGCAATAATCCCACATGATCCTGCCGAGGCGGCGGTGGAAGCTCTCCACCGACTGCTTGCCCTTGACGTTCATCATCCGTTCGATGCGTTCGCGGGTATCCCTTTCGGTGTCCAGGAATTCCTGGGCGTTCGGGTCGAAGCGAGGCGTGCGGATTTCATTGCTGAGAAATTGCCCGATGGTATAGGGAAGGACGAAATAGCCGTCGGCCAGCCCCTGCATGAGGGCAGAAGCGCCGAGGCGGTTGGCGCCGTGGTCGGAGAAGTTGCATTCTCCCAGAGCGAACAGGCCGGGGATGTTGGTCTCCAGGTTGTAGTCCACCCACAGGCCGCCCATGGTATAGTGCACGGCGGGATAGATTTTCATCGGCAGCTTATAAGGGTTCTCGCCGGTGATCTTTTCGTACATCTCGAAGAGGTTGCCGTACTTTTCTTCGACGACCTTCTCTCCCAGTTCCCGGATTTTGGCGGCGCCGGCGTTGGGCAGGCCCTGGGAGTGGGCTTGCGACCTGCCGTAGCGCATGATGGCGTCTTCAAAGTCGAGAAAAACTGCCAGGCCGGTGGGAGCTACGCCCAGGCCTTCATCGCAGGCCACTTTGGCGGCGCGGGAGGCCACGTCGCGCGGCACCAGGTTGCCGAAGGCGGGGTAGCGGCGTTCCAGGAAGTAGTCGCGATCCTCTTCCGGGATATCGCCGCCGTTCTTTTTGCCTTCGCGGATGGCTTTGGCGTCTTCCTGTTTTTTGGGCGCCCACACCCGGCCGTCGTTGCGCAGTGATTCCGACATGAGGGTCAGTTTGGACTGGTAGTCGCCGGATTGCGGGATACAGGTGGGGTGGATCTGGGTAAAGCAGGGGTTGGCCATGTAGGCCCCGCGGCGCGTTGCCCGCCAGGCGGCTGTAACGTTGCAGTTCATGGCGTTGGTCGACAGGTAGAAGACATTGCCGTAGCCGCCGGTGGCCAGCACGACGCAGTGGGCGGCGTGGCGTTCCAGCTTGCCGGTGAGCAGGTTGCGGACGATGATGCCGCGGGCCTTGCCGCCGGCCAGCACCAGGTCGAGCATCTCATGGCGGTTGTACATCTCGACGCTGCCCATGGCGATCTGCCGGGAGAGCGCCTGGTAGGCGCCCAGCAACAACTGTTGGCCGGTCTGGCCGCGGGCGTAGAAGGTGCGGCTCACCTGCACGCCGCCAAAGGAGCGGTTGTCGAGCATACCCCCGTAGTCGCGGGCAAAAGGAACGCCCTGGGCGACGGCCTGGTCGATGATGTTGCGGCTCACCTCAGCCAGGCGGAAAACGTTGGCCTCGCGGGAGCGGTAGTCGCCGCCCTTGATGGTATCGTAGAAGAGGCGGTAGACGCTGTCGCCGTCATTGGCGTAATTCTTGGCGGCGTTGATACCCCCCTGGGCGGCAATACTGTGCGCGCGGCGGGGGCTGTCGTGGAAAGTGAAGCATTTGACGTTGTAGCCCAGTTCACCCAGGGTAGCGGCGGCAGAAGCGCCTGCCAGCCCGGCGCCGACAACGATGATATCAATACGTCTTTTATTGTTGGGAGCCACCAGGTTCATGGCGCCGCGGTAACGCGTCCATTTTTCCGCCAGTGGCCCGGAAGGAACATTGCTATCGAAGCTCATGGCTTAGGATTTAAAGAGTTTTGACAATATAGTCTGTCTGCCGGGGATCGTTCAATGAAAGAAATACATGTAAACCGGAATGATGGCAAAGCCCAGCGGTATGAGTATAGCATATATTTTACCCACCCCCTTGATGAGCGGGGTGTATTTGTTATGGTTGATGCCCAGCGTCTGGAAAGCGCTCTGGAAACCGTGAAGGAGGTGAAAGGCAATGACGATCATCGACAGCACGTAAAAGACGACGAATGCCGGGTTCTTGTAGGCGAGGCGCACCGGTGTATAGAGGTCCTTCACTTCCTGCCCGGCGTAGTTGGCCATCTCGAGCTTGCCCAGCTTCATCTGCAGCCAGAACTGGTACAGGTGGATGAGGAGAAAAATAAAGATGATGGCGCCGAGCCATCCCATATTGTTGGCGGCAAAGCCATTGGCGCCCACTACCCGGTTGACCTTGACCGCATAGCGCTGGCTGCCCCGTGCCTGGCGGTTCTTGCTCCACAGCAGCCAGCCCTGGATGGCATGGAGCAGGATAGAGGCGTACAGCAGGTAAGAAATGGTTTTGATCAACGGGTTGGTGGTCATGAAACTGGCGTACAGGTTGAACTTTTCGCCGCCGTCGTCATAGAGCAGCTGAAGGTTGCCTGCCAGGTGTACCACCAGGAAGAGGATGAGGAACAAGCCCGTAAGGCTCATCACCACCTTGCGCCCGATGGAAGAGGTCAAAAAATCGGAAAACCAACTCATGTTCTCTGTTTTTGAAGTTTCTCGTTTTTTTGCACTAAAAATGCTCGTAAAAACTCGTAAAAAGGAATGCGTACAAATCTATCTCATAAGACGCACTTGCCCAACTTATGTTCAGGCCAGCTTTGAGGGGTGTTTTTATTTAGAATGATTCTAAACCCGGACAGGTAAGACAGGATAACAGGGTTAACAGGATTAGCAGGATTAACAGGGATTAAAGGGGGATTTATACATAAAAACGGGCTAATTATTTAGTGCCATCTGCCGTTTTCTGTATGTAGAAGGCAGTTGGTGCGCCACCTCTTTGAATGCCTTGTAAAAGGTAGTTTTATTGTTAAAACCCGCGGCATAGGCGATGTCGATGAGCGCCCTGTCCTGCCATTCGGGATGGCAGAGCAGGCGCTGCGCCTCGCGCACCCTGTACCGGTTGACATAGGCGGAAAAGGTCTGCCCGAAGTGTTCGTTGATGGCCTGCGACAGGTGGTGGGTATTGCTCGACAGGGCTTCGGCCAATTGCGGCAGGCGGAGTTCGCTTTCCAGATAGGGGCGCTCCGATTCCATATAATGTTCCAGCCGGGCGACCAGCGACTGTGCCGCGCCTGAGGTAAGGGCGCTGTTGCGGTATTTCTCCGGCTGGAGGGCCGCCCGCAGGGTTCCGGCACTGAATATCCCCGGCTGCCGGATCGCCAGGAGGCCAATGGTGTAAATGAACACAACCATCGCCAGGCTGATGCTATAGTCCAGCGTCAGGGAAAACCAGGGCGTCCATGACATGAGGTAATAAAATAAATACGCTCCGGTGAAACCCAGGTAGAGTGCGGTGAGCAGGCGGAAAAACCGCCGCCGGACGCCACCCTGCTGTCCCGCCAGGCGGCTGGCCCACCAGCCGTACAGGGATAAATGGACGATGGTCAGCACGGCAATACCCCGATAGGCGAGGAAGATGCCCGGCAGCCACCAGCCGTCGGTAAAAGGCAATTTGCCCATGAGGAGCAGCACTTTTTCCTGGCTGCCGGCCAGATAGAAGGGCATACGGGACAACCCCATGGCCAGAGCCGGCAGGGCGTGCAGGATATCCAGGCGGCGCGGCCCTCTGCCGGCGGCCAGGGTGCGCAGATACAAATAGAACAGCGGCCCGGCCAGCAGCGCCAGCCAGAGGTAGATGCCGGCGAAGTGCGGAAAATGGAAATGCCAGCGCATCCAGTAGCCCAGGTAATCGAAAAGGGTAAGCGCAAAAGTGAACATCAGCCCGGCCATTAACATCCTGGCGGGCCGGCTGCCGGTTTTGCCGGTAGCGATGGCGATGGCGAGGAACAGTCCCTGCCCGGCGGCCATCAGCCAAAGGGCAGTCCAGAACGAAAGCGGAGCAATAGGTGGAGCCATAAACAGTCGGGTTAAACGCGCCTGCTAAAGTAAAAATTATTTGGCGGAAAGGCCGGGGGAGACTTTGGCGGCTGCCTTGCAGAAGCGGGGGAAAGCGCTATCCTTTTCTGCCTTCGACCCCATCGGGCCGTTAACCTGTTGTACTTTTGTGGTGTTAATACAAAGACAAAGAAAACCGGCCTCATTCGATATGGATAAAACCAGGCAACCACCCAGGATCAGTTTCTCCCACTTCCTCGAAAAGTTTCCGGAAGTGGAACTTCCCGTTACGTTGGGGGAAGAAGCGCATCACGCATTCTCCCGGCAGAACGGCCCCCTGCCTCCACTGATGATCGAACAGTTCATCCTGCCGTTGGAAGAGGAGGAGGCAGATGACTATACCGAATTCGTACCCTGCATGAAGATACCCGAAACGGGAGAATTCCACGCCATCATCTACTGGCGGGCGGGCCTGCTGAATTACCAGTACACTCTGGCCAGCTTCACCAAAAAGGGCGAACTCATCGATAAGCGGATCATCGCGGGAACATTCTCCGATGGGGATACGTTAACCACTTCAGTTGTCACGATCGACGAAGAGTGGACGATTTATATCGTTTCCGGCCAGTCGTCATCGGGCGATAAGGATTACGACGCTGCTTCCAGTACGGCTTACAAACTGGAGCTGCTTCCCGAAGGCAGGATCGTGAACCTCAATGAATAGTGTGCAGGCTTCCTGTCTGTTTGTTACCGGATTTTGTTATACTATTGTAATTTACAGCGCCGGCGGCCGGAAGCGCCGCACGTTTTTTTACATTAAAACAGGGCGGGCGCCGCGAATAATCCCCGGAAACTGCAACCAAAGGCGCCGCCCGCCGCTGAATATAGCGGCCAATACCTGAAAAAAAATATGAGTAAAAAAGGAAAATCCAAAAAAACAGGGCAAAAACTCAGTGCCCAGCAACTGCAACGCGAACTTCTGAAACTCTTCCAAAGGCATCCCAAAAAGCGGCTCAACCCCAGGCAGGCCGCCCGCAAACTGAAGATCGTCAACAACAAGGATTCTGTCCAGGCCGCCATAGACAAGCTGGTGGAGGAAAAGAAACTCCATCCGCTGGGCGATTTTAAATATAAGCTCCGCTATCAGCCCGGTGAGGGCGTGCCGGAAAAAGACGCTACCTTCCGGGAGGGCATTGTGGATATGACCCGCTCCGGCGACGCCTACATCGTTTGCGAAGGCCTGGAAAACGACGTCCACGTCTCCGCCAAATATCTGGAAAACGCCATGAACGGCGACCGCGTCCGCATACGGGTATGGACGCCCCGGGGGCGGCGCAAACCGGAAGGCGAGGTGGTCAAAGTGCTGCAACGCAGCCGCGAGCACTTCCTGGGCACCCTATGGCTCTATCCCGGGCATGCCATCGTTTCTCTCGATACGAACCCGCCCATGGACGTGGCGGTGGAACCGGGCAACATCCGCGAGGCTCAGGACGGCCACCGCGTGGTGGTGCGCATCGAAGACTGGGAAGGCAAGGGCCGCTTCAAGCATCCCACCGGAGTGGTGACGACCGTGCTCGGGAAGGCCGGCAGCAACGATATTGAGATGAAGTCCATCCTCATCAACAACGGATTTGAACTGGACTTCCCGGAGGATGTGCTGAAAGAGTCGGAATACCTGCCCGCCCGGATCAGCCCCCAGGAGATCGAACGCCGCCTCGACCTGCGCGAGATCACCACTTTCACCATCGACCCCGACGATGCCAGGGACTTCGACGACGCCCTGTCCATCCGCCACCTGGAGAACGGCGAGACCGAAGTTGGCGTCCATATCGCCGATGTGACGCACTACATCAAGGAGGGCGCCCCTCTGGACCGGGAGGCCCTGAAGCGTTCCACTTCCGTCTACCTGGTCGACCGGGTGCTGCCCATGCTGCCCGAACGCCTGTCCAACGACCTCTGTTCCCTGAGGCCCAACGAAGACCGGCTGGCCTACTCCGCCATTTTCATATTCGACAAGGGCATGAAGATCATCAACCGCTGGTTTGGCCGCACGGTGATCCACTCCGACCGGCGCTTTACCTATAACGAAGCCCAGCGGGTGCTGGAAGGCCACAGCGCCGAATTCGCCAGCGAGCTGCGCCACCTCAACAAGATTGCCAAGCACCTGCGCAAACAGCGCTTCAAGGAAGGTTCCATCAATTTCGAGACCGACGAGGTACAGTTCCGCCTCGATGAGCACGGCGCCCCCCTCGAGGTCTTCGTCAAGGAACGCAAGGACGCCCACCTGCTGATTGAGGACTTCATGCTGCTGGCCAACAAGGAAGTGGCCACCTACATTGCCATGAAGGGCCGCGACGAGGAGATTCCCTTCGTCTACCGCGTGCACGACGAGCCCGACCCCGACAAGGTGGAAGAACTGGCCCGCTTCGCCCGAGAGATGGGCTTCGACATGAATGTCAGCTCCCCGGGCGAGATCGCCCGTTCCTACAACCGCCTGGCGGAGGCGGCAGAGAAAGACCCCGCCCTGAGGCTGCTCAGCCCCATCGCCATCCGCACCATGGCCAAAGCGGAATACGCTACCGACAACATCGGCCACTACGGCCTGGGCTTCAGCTATTACACCCACTTCACTTCCCCCATACGCCGTTATTCCGACGTGCTGGCCCACCGCCTGCTCGACAGGAACCTCGGCAAGGGGCAGTTCTATCGGACTAACAAGATAAGGCTGGAAGAGGAGTGCAAGCACATCTCCCAGCAGGAGCGCCGCGCCATCGAGGCCGAGCGCGAGTCGGTCAAGTACAAGCAGGTGGAATACATCGGGAAGCACCTCGGCGAGGTGTTCACCGGCTACATCTCCGGCATTATCGACATGGGCATCTTCGTCGAACTGAAAGATACCCGCATCGAGGGCATGGCCCCTTTCGAGAACCTGGACGAGCCTATGGAAGTGGCCGATTCCCGCCTGCGCATCAAGGGCGCCTATTCCGGAAAGGAGTATAAAATGGGGCAGGAAATAAAGGTCCGCATCGTTCGGGCCGACCTGGCCAAACGGCAGATCGAGATGGACTGGATACGGGAAGGGGAGGAAGCGGAAACCGTGGGCGCCGGGGGGAATGGCCGGAGCAAGGGGCGCCGAAGGGGCCGCAGGAATTAATCTGTAATGCAGCAGAGGCCTTGATAAAACAGGATTGCCGGCCTTTTTTCACAACCCCTTAATCTGAGTTTGCAAACGGCCCTAAAAAAAAATACCGCCGGATCCGGATCCGGCGGTATGCATAAATATTTGAAGGAAAACGTGGTGTTCGGACAAATCGTCCGGATACCATGCTTACAGCCTTTCGAGCGCAAGCATGATATCGGACAGCCGCGCCTTTTCAGGCACGATATTAATGGTCAGATTCTCCATGATAATGACCGGCTGCCGGGCGAAATAATACTCCCCTCCATCACCCTCGGTGATCACGATAAACTCTCCCTTCAGGCCGGCAGGAAGGCCATTCCGGCAGATGCGGTACGCATGTTCCTCGTCGGCCTCATCGAGCCGTGCCACGGCGTTCATGCTCTGGATGGCCAGGAATGCTCCCGTATTTTTCGGGGAGAATCCCAGGGGGAGGCGGATACATGCCGATGCGGCGCCCTGGCTGTCATCGGCGTAGCGGGCGCACTGCAGCCAGCCCAGCATGGCCGTTATGATCTCAATACCCTCTTCCCACTGGCCGGTGGCTTCGTTGAGGAACTCCACCGCCCGGATGGGAGACTCTCCGGCGCCGGCCTCTTTCCATTCCAGCCGGCCGCTATCGTCCGGCCTGCCCGTGAAGAGGCGCAGTTGAGGATTATAATTTGCAGTAGACAGTTGCACTTTGATGTTCCGGCCGCTGGCCAGTTGGAGCGGCTGCCCATCCTGGCGAATGTCCAGGAAGACAATGCCTGCCGATTCCAGCAACCTGCCATCGGCAGCCGTGGCGGCATTATTCCGGATCAGGCTGCCTTTGTCATGAATCTCAAGTACGTTTGCCTGAACCATCCCGCTCACCGGACTCCCGTCCTGTGAGGCCAAAGCGTTGGATGGAATGACGATCTGCCCGCTGCCGGGCGCCGGTAAAATGTACTCTTCGGAAGCCTCCCAGCTGTACTGCAGCGGGTTGTCCTGTACGGCTTCGAAGAAACTCGCAATATCGCCGGAAGTAAGCTCTGCCGGTTCGAAAACGTCGATGTCTTCCTGACAACCAGGCAGTACGAACATCATCCCAATCCCAATGGTAATGTAGACTAAATGCCTTCTCATTCAGTAAAACCTTTGTTTAAACCTCCGGTTTCTCTTCCGGCTACTTCATGCGTGTACATTCTTTTAGATACCCTGAAAGGCCTTTGCGTTGCCTGGAGGACAAATTTTTTTTAAAAACATGCCGGCCAAAAAATTTTTCCATCCCCTTCCTTTTCCTTATTTTATCTGTTACTATTGTATTGTGTACGGTGTACGCGATGCACCAATCAACCAACCAACCAATCAACCAATCAACCATGGGAATACTGAATGATCTCAAAAAAATGCTGTTCGGAGCGAAGTCGGTGGCCAAGTCTACCGGCAGGAAAGCGGCGGAGGCCGGCAAGGAAGCCGGCGAGGAGTTCGTCGAGCGCTCCAAGGAATTCTACGGAAAGACCAGAGAGCGTGTCAGCGAGCTGAAAGAGGAGTACGGCCCGAAGGCCAAAGAGGCCGTTGATGGCGCCCGGGGCTTTGCGGAAGATATCGTCGACGAGGCCTGGAACAAGGCCCAGGGATTCGGCGACAAGGCGCGCAAGGCCGCCGATGAACTTTTCGACAAAAAACAAACGCCGGAAGAACCGGAAAACTTAAAATCCAGCCTTATGGACGATGATGAACTGCTGTTCGATGAAGAAAAAGAAAAGCCGGAAGAGCAGCCCGGCACACAGCGGAAAACGGTAGCGGACGAAATGGGCGAAAAGATTTTCGACGCCGCCGGAAAGGCCGGCAGGAAAGCCCAGGATATTTCCGAAAAAGTAGGCAAAGAAGTCCTGGAAAAGGGCGGCCAGGCCTGGGAGAAATTCCAGGAAGTATCGGAAAAGGTGGGCAAGCGCCTCATGGATACCTCCGAAGAGGTGGGCGGCAAGCTGATGGCCAAATTCAACGAGCTGGTTGAAAAGGCCAATGCGGAAGCTTCCAAAGAGTCGGTGGAAGAGCTGACCAAAGAGGCCGAGAAGCTGAACGAAGAGCTGGAACGCCGTATTAAAGAGCGGGGCCAGCGTTCCAATGCAGAAAACCTGCAGCGGGATAAGGAAAAGGCCCCGCTGGAGGGCTTCGACAGCTTCTTCGACAAGGCCCGGCGCTTCGCCGAGGGCGATTACCACGATGAGGGCGGCAAGGATATGCAGATCAAGAAGGATCCGGACTACAAGCCCAGGGAGAAGGAGGGCGGCGTCCATGGCTTCGAAGATCTCGACGGCGACGGCGACGACATCATCGACGACGCCATCATCGATGAAGATAAGTGAGCGCCCTGCCGGCATGAGCGGCCCGGATGACCACCGCTGGCAAACCCTCCGGCGGGAGCCCGGCCCTGACCTCAGGCTCTTCAGGGTGCGTTTCGACGATATGCGCAACCCCCGCAACGGCGAGGTCTCCAGGATGGTAATCCTGGAAGCGGCGGACTCCGTCAACGTCGTTCCTCTGGACAACGAAGGGAGGATACTCTTCGTACGGCAATACCGCTTTGGTATCGGGGATTATACGCTGGAGCTTCCCGGAGGTATCGTCGATCCGGGAGAAACCCACCGGCAGGCGGCGGAACGGGAACTGTGCGAGGAGGCCGGCCATGCCGGCGGGCAGTGGGTATACCTGGGCCGCATCGCTTCCAACCCGGTTTTTATGGACAACTACATCCACCACTGGGCTGCGCGGGGAGTAGCGCCCGCCGGCGGCCAGCAACTGGATGATTCCGAGGAGGTGGAAGTGGTGGCCCTTCCTGTGGAAGAGGCCCGCCGGAAATTGCTGGAGGGAGAAATACAACACCCGCATGCTGTCAACGCATTGCTTTTGTTCTTTAATCATCTTTCCAAACCATGGCCATAGACGCTGCAAAGATTAAAGGCATCGCCTTCGATGCTTACGGCACCCTTTTCGATATTTCCTCCATCGATTTCCTGCTGGAACAATTGTTTGACGACCGCGCCCATCAGGTGGCGGCTCACTGGCGCCATAAGCAGTTGACCTACACCTGGCTGCGCAGCCTGATGGGGCAGTACAAGGATTTTTACGATCTGACCAGGGACGCCCTCTACTACGCCCTGGAAGCCACCAATACGGAGGCCAGCGAGGCACAGGTACAGGAACTGATGCAACAGTACTACAGGCTGGAGGTTTATCCTGAAGTAAAAAGCGCTCTGGCCAGCCTCAAGGGCCGGTACCGGCTGGCAATCCTTTCCAATGCCAACCCCAGCCTGCTGGAAAAAGCGGCGGCCTACAATGGCCTGGATGAATTGCTGGACGAGATCATCAGCGCCGACCAGGCGCGCCAGTACAAACCCGCTCCGGGCGTTTATCAGCTGGCCGGGAAGGGCCTGGGGCTGCCTGCCGAAAACCTGCTCTTTGCCTCTTCCAACACCTGGGATGTGGCCGGCGCCACTGCCTACGGCCTGCAGACGGCCTGGGTGCAGCGCAGGCATGGCGTGATGGAACGCCTGGATGTGGAACCGGCCATTACGGTCGCTAACCTGACGGAACTGGCGGGCCTGTTGTTGTGACCAGGCCTGCTGCATCTCAAAACCTTCTCTGAAGCGCAAATCAGGAATTTTAACTGGCCAGGCGCCAATGAATGCCCGAATCCCGGTTCACAAATCCCGGTTCACGAATCCCGGATTCCTCACCCTCAGTTCCACCATCCTGCTTATCCAATCGTCGCCCACGAAGAAGTTGGCGACGGTATCCCGGTACGCCCCTGTTTGCAGGTGGCGGGCATCAGTGTCGGAAGGAGCGGGGAGGGGGGGCTGCTCAAAGCGCATAGTATCGAATTCGGTAGTAGAGGCGATGATCTGAAAATAAGCGGGGCTAAAGGGCCAGTTGAAATCGGCCACCTGCCGGGGGAAGTCCAGCTCGATGGCCTGCCCTTCGAAGGCCCAGGCAGTGGCGCCCGGGGCCATGCGGGCGACGGCATCGCTCAGTAAACGGCTGTACACCTGGAAGTTGAGCGAGAGGAAGAGCAGGGATACGTAGAGCGGCCGTTCATAATGGTTGGTGAGCTGGATGCGGACTTTGCCCGTCCACCTGCTGCCGTCCCATTCGTAGTCCGTACAGGCGGCATCCCCCTCGAAGGCGATGGGTTGCCAGCCTCCGCCTGCCTGCTGGCGGAAGAATGTGATCTCTGCCGGGTAGCTTTTGAATAAGAACAGATTGGGATTGTGCAGGCCTTTGAAGAACTCCCAGCGGCCGATGTGCCGCAGGTATTGGAGGGCACGGGCGGCTGAGGCCGGCGCATACCCTTCGATGGCTTTGGCCAGCGGTTCCCGGGGGGCGTGGGGCGCGGTGATGAGGTACTTCCCATCGACAGCCCATACCGTATAATCGCGGGCCGTATCGGTTTCGGCCATCCGGAAGGATTTGTTTTTTTCCAGCTTTTCCCGCAGCAGGGCAGCCCCTTCTTCTTCCCCTGCCACCCATACCCGGGGCTGAGGCGACAGGGCGCCCTCTATGTAGCCGGTGTAGGCCTGCTTCGGGCCCAGCCGGGCCCCGGCCTCAGAAAGCAGGGTATAGCTGGCCTTAATGCCGCTTATCTTTACCGGGAATTTATGATCTGTTCCTGCGGCTTTCACCCACACCTGCCGGATGCTGTCGTTCAGGCCGTGTATGCTGCCCAGGTCCAGCACCCAGCCCATTTTTTCATTGAAGACGACATTGCCGTGCAGTTTATCCTCCTGAACTTCCCTGCCCAGGAATCCCTGGAACTGTTCGCCGCCCTCCGTTCCGGAAGCATAGAGCTGCGGCGATTGCCCGAACTGCTGCCTGAGCTGGAAGCGCAGCCGGCTGGCCAGGTTGTAGTAGCTGATGTTGCCGCCGGTGGCGCGCAGCAGCTGCAGCAGCCCGTGCGTAAAGGCCCCGCCGCCCTCCTGCTCGAAGGCAGTCTGCCCGCTCTCGCAGGCCGCCAACTGGATGTGGCGCCCGGCGGGCAGCACGGATGGAAGGGGCTGGGCGCGCAGGGCCTCCGGGGAAACGGCATCCGCAAAGAGGAACCGGGCCCACGGCCGCGGGGGGCAGGCGGCAGCGAGGCGAGGCTGGTAACGGCGGCCCTGCAGGCCTGGCGCAGCTTCCTGCAGGTAGTTGTTGCGGGTATTGCCGCCCGAGTGGCAACAGTCAAAAATGGTGAGGATGTGAGCGCCCTTTTGGGACAGCCGGTGGATGAGGAAACGCAGTTCTTTATCGGCCAGGAGGTTGTAATGCAGTTGCCCGTCCTGTTCCGCGATGCTGTCGTAGCACACCAGGCTCTCCAGTTTGCCATCCACTTCAAAGCGCCACAGTCCGGGATCGGCCTCTTCCTGGCTGCCGTGCCCGGCGAAGTAGAACAGGGCGGTATCGCCCGGGCCGGCCTGGGCGAGGTGCTGCTGAAAGCCCTCCACAATGGCCGCTTTGGTGGCCTCCTCATTGCGCAGGATGCGCAGGTTCGGGCTAAGGCCTTTCACCTCTTCGGTGAGGAAAGCCGCCATCTGCGCTACGTCGTTCAGGCATCCGTGAAGGGCAGGCGCCGGCGAAGGGTAGTCATTAATACCAGCAAGGAGGGCAAAGAGGCGGGGAGGCTTATCCATTTTGGCGTTTTTTTTACCTTTTCAGGCATTTTGGTTTTATGGCATGCCGGTATTGCGGCCCGGCGCTTAATCCTACTTTTAACAGGAGCGCAGGCCTCCAGGCCCGCGAATTAGATAAAAAATCTATTTTGGAAC
>CAZAXA010000097.1:13352-15151 GCA_964488965.1 uncultured Phaeodactylibacter sp.
CACGGCCGCGCGACCGGCCGCACGGGCTGCTGGGATCCCGACCAACGCATGCGCGAGCTCGACGCCGACGGCGTCGCAGGCGAGGTGATCTTCCCCGCCGCCGAGAACTATCACGTGCCCTTCCAGGGCCTGCGCCCGGTCACCGGCCGCCTCGAGCCGCAGCCGGTCCCGCTCCTGCAGGCGGGCGCGCGCGCCTACAACCGCTGGCTCGCGGACACCCCGGTTTTTGTCGGGGCCCACGCTCTTTTTTTTCATGGTTTCCATACCTGAACATGCAATCTTAAAAAAGGGGGCGGCGGGCCTGGAGGCCCGCAACACCACAACACCACAACACCAAAGCAGATGCCAGCCGGTCGAAAACCGCTTAAAAATACAGAATTCCATTATCTTTGACAGGCATGAAACTATCCAACCTCACCAAACTCTTTCAATGAAAAGCCAACTTTTGTATTCCTTTTCCTTTATTCTGGCCCTGTACGGCTGCGCCTCCGGAGAGGAAAAAGCGGCTGCCGGGCCTGTTTATTTCTCCATTACCTTCAATGCACAGAACGACAGCCTGCTGGACGGGCGGCTGCTGTTGCTGCTTTCCAATAATGACGAGGCCGAACCCCGCTTTCAGGTCAGCGACGGGCCCAATACCCAGATGGTTTTTGGCATCGACGCCGATAGATGGGCGCCCGGCAAAGCCGTTGTTTTTGACAGCGCTGCCTTTGGCTATCCCATCGAAAGCCTGGCCGATGTGCCTCCCGGCGAATACTACGTGCAGGCGCTGCTTCACAAATACGAAACTTTCAGCCGTGCCGACGGCCATACCGTGAAGCTGCCGATGGACCGCGGCGAAGGGCAGCGCTGGAACCGCGCTCCCGGCAACCTTTTCAGCCGCCCGGAGAAGGTGTCCTTTGACCCTCAAAGCCCGGGCAATATCAGCATCGAACTGGATCAGGAGATTCCGCCCATCGCTCCGCCGGAGGATACCAAATACGTCAGGCATATCCGGATACGCAGCGAACTGCTGAGCCGGTTCTGGGGGCGCGATATGCACCTGGGCGCCCATGTGCTGTTGCCCGAAGGCTTCGACGAACACCCGGAGGCGAAGTATCCGCTGGCCATCATGCACGGCCATTTTCCCCACGATTTCGGCGGCTGGCGCACGGAGCCGCCCGACACTACCGAGCCTTGTGAATACAACGGCCGCTTTCAGGTGGAGTGCTACAACCGCATCGTACAGCAGGAAGCCTACGACTTTTATAAAATATGGACGGGCCCGGATTTTCCCAGGGTGATCGCCATCGAGATACAGCACGCCAATCCCTATTACGACGACTCCTACGCCGTCAACTCCGCCAACCTCGGCCCCTACGGCGACGCCATCATGACCGAACTCATCCCCTATATCGAGGAAAAATTCCGCGGCATTGGCCAGGGGTGGGCGCGCTTCACCTACGGCGGTTCCACCGGCGGCTGGGAGGCCCTCGCCGTGCAGGTGTTCTACCCCGATGCCTTCAACGGCTGCTATGCCGCCTGCCCCGACCCCATCGACTTCCGCCACTATGTGACCGTCAACATCTATGAGGATAAAAATGCCTACTGGATCGACGGCGATTTCCGGCGCACGCCCCGCCCTGAGCGCCGCGATTACCTGGGCCACATCTCCGCCCTGATGATCGACTACAACCACATGGAACTGGCGCTGGGCGCCAACAGCCGCTCCGGCGACCAGTACGACATCTGGCAGGCCGTCTACGGGCCCGTGGGCGACGACGGCTACCCCAAACCGATCTGGGACAAATATACCGGTG
>CAZAXA010000098.1:0-15145 GCA_964488965.1 uncultured Phaeodactylibacter sp.
GGTCGGTGGAACCCAGGCAGATGGAGGGCGACTTGGGCACCCGGTAGCGCCCGTTGGGGTAGCGCAGGCTGCTGTCGATACCCATCTGGTTGATCAGGCCACGAACCGGCTCGGTATCGCCCAGCTGCTTCATGAGGTGGACGGATACCGTATTTTTGGACTTGCGCAGGCCTTCCTTGAGGGTGAGCAGTTGCCCCGTGTACACGCCGTCGGCATTATCGGGCGTCCATTCCCTGATGAGGGAAAAGTTGCCGTCGCCGGGCGCTATGGTCTGGGGAAGGTCATAGACTTCATAACAGGGCGAAAAGCCCTGCTGCGCAATGGCCGTGGCATAAACAAAGGGCTTGAAGGTCGAACCCACCTGCCGGCTGGTGCGGTTGTGGTCATACTGGAAATATTTGAAATTGACCCCCCCGACCCATACCTTGACATGGCCGGTGTGGGGATCCACCGCCAGGATGCCGGTCTGCAGGATCATGCGGTGGTACTTCACCGAATCCAGGGGCGTCATGACGGTGTCCTTCTCCATTTCGGGCGTGTCGTAAGAGAACACCCTCATCTTCACTTTGGTGTTGAACGCTTTGTTCACCTCCTCCTGCAGGGCGTGCCATTGGGACTGCAGGGGCTGGAAGTGGCGGCTGCGCTGCACCTGCCGGTACCGGCTGGCGAGGCTGGAAGTGATCAGGCGGGTTCTTACCAGTTCGTCGATGACCCCGCCCTTTTCAGCATCCTCAACGATGCGTTCGACCTCCCGGTCGTCGGGGTGGAAAACGATGCCCTCCACCTCGGCTGAAATATTGTCGAGGATGTCGGCCAGGTGTTTGGCGCGCAGGACCTGGTAGCGGTCCGACAGGCGCAGCAAATCCCGGAGGGACTGCTTGCGGACCGGCGCCGGCGCCTCGTGTTCCGAGCCGCTCGTGAATTCCCAGGGATCTTTGCTGACGGCCTTCCAGGTGCTCCAGAAGGCCTTCTGCACCCGGGCCATGTTCTGGGCCATCACCTCTTCGGCCAGCCGCTGCATGGCAGGGTCGATCGTCGTATAAATGCGCAGGCCGTCGCGGTAGATATCGTACATGGAACCGTCCGATTTCCGGCATTCTTTGCGTTCCAGTATACTTTTGATATCCTTTGCCAGTTCCATGCGGAAGTAAGGAGCGATACCGTCGACGTGGGTCTGCCGCGTAAAGTTGAGCCCCAGGGGCAACTGCCGGAGGCTGTCGTAGGCCACCTGGCCGATCATGCCGTTCTTCTGCATCTGTTTGAAGACCACCATGCGGCGGTGCAGCACCGTGTCGGGGCGGCGCAGGGGGTTGAACAGGGAGGGGTTCTTCAGCATGCCCACCAGCACGGCCGCCTCGTGCACGGCCAGGGAGTCCTGCGGCTTGCCGAAGTAAATCTCCGAGGCGGCCTTAATGCCGTAGGCGCCGTTGATGAAGTTGAACTTGTTGAGGTACATGGCGATGATCTCCTCCTTGGTATAGCGGCGTTCCAGGCGCACGGCGATGATCCACTCCTTGAGTTTCTGGATGATGCGTTCCGGCGTGTTGTCGGCCCGCTGGCCGGTGAACAGCAGCTTGGCCAGTTGCTGGGTGATGGTGCTGGCGCCGCCGGAACTCTTCTGCCCCAGCAGTACGGTCTTGACCGCCACGCGCCCCAGCGCTTCGAAGTCGATGCCGCTATGGTCGCGGAAGCGCTCATCTTCTGTAGCGATCAGGGCGTTGACCAGGTGGGGGGAAAGCTCGCCGAAGGATACCGGCACGCGGTTCTCGGTATAATAGCGGCCGATGACCTCGCCGTTGGCGGCGAAAATCTGGGAGGCTTCCTCGCTCTTGGGGTTCTCCAGTTGCTGGACGGAAGGCAGGTTGGTGAAGGAAAGAATCAGGAAAGACAGCAGGATAAGGCCAATGGCGCCGAAGGCGGCGTACCACATCCAGCGGGCGATCTTGCGGTAGGTTTCCTGCTTTTCCTGTGTATTATAGCTGTTGTAATTCATGGCCATATGTGATTCAGGCTTCAAAGGTAGCGAATTCGCCGGTCAATCCATTATAGAATTCCAGGCTTTCGATGATCTGCTCCGGCGAGCAGTAACGGTCGATAACAGCCTGCCCTATGGGGTTGACCAGGCTGAAGTTGATGCGCCGGCCCTCGTTTTTCTTGTCATTGCCCATGAGTTCAAGGTAAGCTTCGTAGTGAGTGGGGTCCAGGCGGTGGCGCCCGTAATGTTGTACAATATAGCGGGCGATCTGGTTGAGGCTCTCTTGCGGCAGCCCCAGTTCACGGGCAGACAGGAAGGCCTCGCAGGCCATGCCGATGGCGATGGCCTCGCCGTGCAGCAGCGGCTTTTCCGTTTCCAGGGCGAAGCCTTCGATGGCGTGCCCGATGGTGTGGCCGAAGTTGAGGGCCTTGCGGATGCCCTTTTCCAGCGGGTCGGCCTCCACGATCCGCTTTTTGATATGCAGAGAAGGGACGATCAGCGCTTCCCATTCCACTGCGCTCAGATCGCGGATTTCCTGCAGGCGCGCCCACTGCCCGGCGTCGGCGATCAGGCTGTGCTTTATCACTTCTGCATAACCACTCCTAACTTCCCGCCGGGGCAGTGTGCTGAGGAAGGCCGGGTCGATGAACACGGCCAGAGGGTTGCAGAACAGGCCGATGCTGTTTTTCACCTGCAGGAAATCGATGCCCAGCTTGCCGCCGATCGAAGCGTCGGCCTGGGAGAGCAAAGTGGTGGGAAGCTGTATGAAGCGGACGCCCCGCTTGAAGGTAGCGGCGCAGAAGCCGCCCAGATCGCCGATGACGCCGCCGCCCAGGTTGATGACGATGGCGTCGCGGCCGGCGCGCCGCTCCAGGAACTGCGCCCAGGCCTGACGGCAACTGTCCAGGTTCTTATGAATCTCCCCGGCGGGAATCTGTATGAGCGCAAAGCGGGAGTGGCCCAGGGCCTGCTCCAGCAGCGGCAGGCAGTACTTCCGGGTATTCTCATCCACGATGACGAACAACGAACTGTAAGAAAGCCCCGCCAGAAACCCGGGGAGCGACTGCCTCAGCGGGCCTGCATATATATTGTAATCTTTCAGCGCGATGGTTTGCATGCTTTTATTGGCGTTTTTGTGCATTCGCGCATCAACAACCCGTCCAGCTACCCTCGTATCAGCTGCAAACGCACTATATCTGCTCCAACTGTTCCAGAAACCACTGCCGCTCCGGCATGGGGTTGGCGGCCCGGATTTCCGTTTTGAGCTTTTCCACCTGTTTTTTGTCGAAGGGGTTGACCTTCAGCATTTTCCTGGTGAATCTGATGAGGTTGCTGTAGATGGCCTTGTGATAACCGATGACCTCTTTGCGGTTGATGTAACTGCGCATGCTGCCCAGGAGGGACTCCAGAGGGTCGATGTCGTCATTTTCGTAGAAAATCTTGAGCAGCATGGATTTGGCGTTGAGGGTCAGCAGGATGTCGTCATAGTCGACCTGTACCAGCAGCTGCATGGCGGCGTCGTAGTTCTTTTTTTCGAACAGCAGTTTGGCATTGCTGTAGTGGACGATGGTGTTCCGGTACCGGGGGGCCAGGTATTGCTGATAATCGGAGATGAAGGCCTCCGCCCATTCGAATTCCCCCAGGCGCAGGGCAATGCGGATGACATTGAGGAAGGTAAAGCGGGATATGGTATCGTTCTCGATGAGAATGCCCTCTTCTATGCCGGTGCGGTACAGCTCGAAGGCCTCCCGCACATAGGAGGCCTCGCCCGTATTCATCCTGCGGATACAGTAGTTGATGGTCATCAGATAGATATCCCGGATTTCATGGGGCGGGAACAAATGCCCCTTATCCTCGATCTCGGACCGGAGTTTGACGAAAAATGGCCGGGCTTCTTTTTCGGTGATGGACTTGTAAATGTGATAATAAACGGAAATGGCCGGCGTTTCCAGGAGGCGTTTGTGTTCAATATACTGCAGGACTTCATTCAGCATGCCGATCCGGTAGTCGGCCTTATATACAGCCTGGTGGAACAGCATCAGGCAGCTCTGCCGCAGTTTATCCGCCAGGAAAGTCATATCCAGGGCGTCGGACACCTCCTGCAGGTTCATCTCGGTCGTCCGTTTCTTGCCTTCCTGGAAAGTGTATTTTTCCAGCTGCAACAGGTATTCGTTGCGCAAATAATGCTCATCCCGATAGGGGGCGTTCTCCTGTAATGTTTCTACAGATTTGATGGTCTTCTGAAAAGCCTTGTCCAGTTTGCGCTTGCGGTAAACCGTAGAGAGGGCCATGCGGGAGCGGATGTCGTCGCCGCGTAGTTCTTCGTAGATGAGAAATTCTTCGATGGCCTTGAGGAGAAAGTGCATCGATTGCCGTAACTTGGCGTCATCGAAGGGTTCGTCAGGAAACACCCTGCTGAATACGCGTTCCTTGCGAAGGAATTTCTCTTCCGTTAAATGAGCACCCGCCATCAGGTATTCGAACAGTTGCATGACATCATCGCGCTGGTTGTGCGCCGGCGAACTCAACCACTTGCGCAGGTCGCGAACCTCTTTCGCGGAAAATGTCTGCATTATGGCGACTAAATGGCTGTTTTCCATATTAAAGACAGATGTTTAGGGCCAACAAGAATGAATAACACGCTTAATTTTTAAAACCCTGCTTTACAGTATGTTTTCAGTTTTACGGACACGAAACGAAAAGTAAAAATAGCTTGTTTTTTTCAACAAATTACAATTTTTGTCTTTGTTTTTGCCTATGGAACATAACATTTTTGTATCGGGAAAAAAAGGTAACGGCCTAAATCACTCGCTAATGACTCCATCTATACCATGCCATCCAATCTCTATACTCCGCACCCTCAAAGCTACGGCTCTTTGGGCTTTCGCCGCTTTGTTGCCGGTTCTTCCCCTGGGAGCGCAGGGATGGGAAAAGGCCTTTGGCGGTGATAAAGAGGATCAGGGCCTGTCTGTCATACAGACGGTCGACCAGGGCTACCTGGTCGTTGGTTTCAGCGAGTCTTTCCGCAATGGTTCCGACCAGGATATCGACATCTACGTCATCAAAACGGATGTCGATGGCATTATGGTATGGGACACGACCTTCGACGCCGGCCTGACAGAATACGGCAACGCCGCCCTGCAAACGGAAGACGGCGGCTTCCTCATCGCGGGCGAAGCCTCTTTTCAATCCACCCATGGGCCTTTTGAGGCCTACCTGCTCAAGATTTCCGACCGTGGCAAATACGAATGGAGCCGCAACTACTCTGACGCGCCCGGCGCCAGCATCCGCATCAAGGATGTGGCGGCTTCCCCCGACGGGGGCTACCTGATGGCCGGTTTCATCGAATTGCCCGATGCCAATGATGATATTTTCCTCCTGAAAGTGGATGATGAGGGGCAGGAGCAGTGGCGCAGGGCCTTCGGCATTCCCGGCGATGATATGGCCGTAGCCATAGATGTGCTGGGCGACGGTTATGTGATCACCGGAAATGAAGATAACCCCGACGGAGTCTTTGACCGGGATATGGTCGTTTATCGCCTCGACGGCAACGGGGGGGTGATATGGAAACGCGGAATGTCCACCAACCAGCGGGAAGTGGGCAATGATATCCTGGTGACCCGCGCCGGGAACATCATCGTGGCCGGCGCCGTCAACGACAACAGCGACGCCGCCCTCTGGAAGTACGGCCCCAACGGCAACCTGATCACCCTGCAGGCTAAAGATATGTTCGGCTTCGGTGATGAAGCCAACTCTGTCATTGAACGGAGAGACGGCAGCCTGGTGGTGGCCGGCTTTACCGAGGTCAATGCTTTTAACGTCGATTTCCTCCTCATCAAATACAGCCAGGATGGCAATGAGATCAACGAGGCCTGGTCGACCCACACCGGTGATGTCGAAACTACCGACTTTGCCACGGATATTGCCGCGACCAGTGACGGCGGCTACGTGCTGGCCGGCTACAACGCCCAGAGGCTCAACTTTTTCAATGATATCGTCCTGACCCGCACCGACGGGGAGGGCAACATTTACACCAACTACATAAGGGGAAAAGTTTTCTACGACCAGGATGAAGGTTGCGACCTCGACAACGGGGAGCAACCTTTCCCGGGTTGGCTGGTACGGGCCAGCGGCGCCGGCCGCTCTTTCTTCGGCTCTACTGATCAGAATGGCAATTATCTCATCCGGGTAGATACCGGCGCCTATGTAGTAGAAGCAATTCCCGCCAACTCTTACTGGGAAAGCTGCTTCCCCGACGGCGTGCCCCTTACCCTGACAGATTTCTACGACACCACCCTGGTCCATTTTCCGGTCAGGGATATGAATATCGCCTGCCCTTTCCTGGAGGTGGATATTTCTACGCCCTTCCTGGCGCCTTGTATGGATGTGGTTTATACGGCCGAGTATGAAAATACCGGCACCGTCACGGCGCTGGACGCTTATGTGGAAGTGGAACTGGATAACGAACTCACTTTCCTGAGTTCCAGCATCCCGGCCACAGGCCTGGGTGGAAATGTGTACCGCTTCGACCTGGGAAATATTCCCATCAGCTCCGGCGGCGCTTTCACCATCAATACCCAGATGGCCTGCGCCGGCATCGCCATGAACCAGGCGGCAATGGTCCGCGCCCATATCTTCCCGGATACGCTCTGCACCGAGCCCGACCCCAACTGGGACGGCGCCAGCGTGGACGTGGACGGCGAATGCGCCAATGACAGCCTGCGCTTCCGGATACAGAACGTGGGCCAGGGCGGCATGCAGATGCCCCAGTCTTATTTCGTGGTGGAAGATGATGTGGTCTTCCTCACCGAGCAGTTCCAACTCGGCTCCAATGAACTTACCGAGATCACGCTGCCGGCTTCGGGCGCTACCTACCGCCTTATTGCGGAACAATCCGCCGGCCATCCGGGCAACAGCTACCCGACCGTCGCTATCGAAGGTTGTGTACAGGGAGGTACGGGCAGTTACAGCACCGGATTCCTCACGGATTTCCCGGAGAACGACTTCGACCCTACCCGCTCCGTACAGGTCGACGAGGTGATGAACGAGATGCAGGCCGTGCGCCTCCTGGCCCACCCCAGGGGATTCAGGGATTCCATCATTGCCGGCAATACGCCGGTCAATTACCGCTTCGTCTTCCGCAATATCGGCAATGATACCATCTCCAGGGTGATCATTCGCGATACCCTGCCGGCCGGCCTCGACCCCGGCAGCATTTATCCCGGCGCCAGCAGCCATCCCTATCACTTTGAGGTTTATCATACCGGCGTGATCAAGTTGTCTTTCGAGAATATACAGTTGCCGCAGGACCCCAGCGGAGGCGACCCGGCATCGTACGGCTATGCCGAGTTCCGGATCAACCAGCGGCCGGACAACCCGGTGGGCACAGCCATAGAGAATACCGCCACCGTTATTTTTGACTATTACGAGCCCATACGCACCAATACCGTGCGGCATGTGGTGGGAGTTGACAGCCTTCCCCTGCTCGTCGAGATCATCCCTACCGGAACCCGCAACCCCGGCGCGCCGCAGGGCGTGAATGTGAAAGCTTACCCCAATCCATTTACAGAATATGTGGCCATCGAGGTGGACAGTTGGCCGGCAGGCAGGCCGCTGGATTTCTCCCTGTTCAGCCCGGACGGGCGGCTGGTGCAGGCCAGCAGGGCAAGGGCAAACGCCTTCATTATACAACGCAACGCCCTCCCGGCGGGAACGTATTTCTACAGCCTGACATCTGAAGGAAAACACATCGGCAGCGGCGTCTTATTGGTCCGCTGACATAATCCCAAAAAGTGCGCTTGGAGGTTTCCCGCTGAAAATTGTCCGGCGGGAAACCAAAAAAGCATGGGTTAAAAAAATTATTTGCGTTTTTGATGCGTTATAAAGATTGAATTAGGTCGTCTCATTATTTCATGAGATTATGATTTGTTATTAGCGAAGGCTCCGCCACCCCGGCGGAGCCCTTTTTTTTGCACGTTCCTCCATGAGCAACTTACCTGAAAGGCCGTTGCATGCCCGCCTTCTGCGATCGTTCTGCCGTGTGGCCGGGCGGCGCGCCGAAGGTTTTTTTCCACCCTGCCGCTGCCCGGGGCCGCACGAACCGTCGTCAACGGCGTGAAATTAGAAAAAAAAATATTCCAACTGCGTTCTTAATTAATGGTATTTCGTTTTGTATTTTAGCTGATTGTAAAATTTTATTATTCAAACAAAAGACAAAACGAAATGGATGCCAAGAAATTTGCCATCGGTACTCTGGCAGGCGGCATAGCCTTTTTCCTGCTGGGGTGGTTACTTTACGGGATGTTGTTCATGAAATTTTTCGAGGCCAACGCCGGTTCGGCCACTGGCGTCGCTAAAGAGGCTATGGACTGGTGGGCGCTCATCCTGGGCAACCTGGCCATGGGGGCCCTTCTCACCTTCATTTTCCTCCGCTGGGCAAACATCAGCACCTTCATGGGAGGGTTGAAGGCCGGCGCTGTGATCGGCCTGCTGATGGCCCTGGGCTTCGACCTGAGCATGTATGGAACTTCCAACATCATGAATCTGAGCGCGACTTTTATGGATGTGGTGGTTTTCACCCTCATGGCGGCCATTGCCGGCGGCCTGACCGGCCTGATGCTGGGCATGGGGGAGAAGAAGTAGAATAAAAATTTGAATAAAAATTAAAAACGAAAACAGGCGCCATCTTGAACTGCAAATTCGGATGGCCCTTTTTTATTTCGACCCTACACGGGCTATTTCCGGCCGGTAGGCTCTCATTTGTTCTCTTCAAAAACCCTGCCTTGCTGCGATTTTATTAACCTGGCACAGTAATTGTAATTTCCTGAATATCCCCCCTGCACATTTCAACCATCTCCGTTGCGGGTTTGCCGAAAAGCGATAGCAGCTACGCTATCCGGATCGGGCCATTTCCTTTGTACGGGACGACGACCGCTCAGTATCGCCCTGCGCCGGAATGCCGGCGTTGGGGCCAGCGGCTGTTTTGCCCGCCGGCAAGCGGACGGGACAGGGTTGGTAACTACATTTTATAATCAAAAACGATCATTGAAAATGAAAAAGCTGGTATTACTTGTGGCAGTGGTTCTCTTCACTTTCGGCATGGCGCTATCCCAGGCGGAAAACAGATCGGAAATCGTCATTTCCGAAGGCAGCGACGACAACCGCGTATATGTGGAGCAGGCCCGGCCGGGCGATGAACTGAACATCGTTGAAATCGACCTCATCGGCAATGCGGATGAGAACGGGGCCGAAGTGGAACAAAGAGGGGAAAACAACCGGGCCTACATCGGCATTACTGCTAATTCTGACAACAACGGGGCGGTCATCGGGTCGGATGGCGATGACAACGAAGCGAAGATCGTTATCCGGGATGTGAGCATGAGCAATTTAGTGGAGATCGCTCAGGAGAGCGACGATAATTACGCCCGGGTGGATGTGTTACATCAGTCTGATTTCAACGTCATCGAATTTTTTCAGGGAGAAGGCGGCAACCATGAGGCCGGAGTACAGGCCGCTTATTCTTCCGATCTCAACAGCATTGCCGTGCTGCAGGAAGGAGAAGGCCAGAGGTCGTACGTAGAGGTGCTGGAAGAAAGCGGCCTTAACATCGTTCTGGTTCAGCAGGCCGGAGAAGGCAATGAGTCCGATGTAATAATCTCCAACAGCTCCTTCAACAGTGTGATGGCCGGCCAGTTCCGGGATGGCGGGCACGAGTCTGAAATAGAGATCACCGATGGTTCCTGGCACAATGCGATAGAGGCCATTCAGGATGGCAGAGACCATTATTCTCATGTGGATATTTACAGCGGCAGTTCCTACAACACGGTGGCTGTCAGCCAGGAGGGCAGGGAGAACCGAAGTGAAATTCAGATCGGCAGTTTTTCAGAAGGGAACAGCGTAATGGTGATGCAGCAGTAAGCATAGTTACCCCGCCGGCAGCGGACAGTGCCGGCGCCATGACGGGCGGCCTCCCCTATTGGGCCGCCTGTTTTATTTTATTTCTGGTTCTGCGGCATCTGCGCTTTTATGGCTCTATCCCAACGCCCTTATCGCCGTAGCTCAGGTCGCCGGCATCGCCCAGCCCGGGCACGATGTAGGCCTTTCCGGTCAGTTCTTCATCAAGGGCGGCCATCCAGATGCGGGCGTCGGGGAATATCCGGCGGATGTGGTCGAGCCCGGCGGTAGAAGCGATGGCGGTAGCGAAATGGATTTCTTTGGGCTGGCCGAATTCGAGCAGTTCCTTGGTGGCCAGCGACATGGACGCTCCGGTGGCCAGCATGGGGTCGGAAACGATCAGCACGGCATCGTCCAGCGAAGGGCAGGAAATGTATTCCAGATGAACGTCAAAGGAGCCGTCCTTATGATGTTTGCGGAAGGCGGAGACGAAGGCGTTGCCGGCATGGTCGAAGTAGTTGAGCATGCCCTGATGCAGAGGCAGGCCCGCCCGCAGGATAGTGGCCAGCACTACCCGGCCGGCCGGCACGCTGACTTTGGCTACGCCGAGCGGAGTTTCAACCTCTCTCTGCCGATAGTTCAGTTCCTTGCTGATTTCGTAAGCCAGGATTTCGCCGATGCGTTCCAGGTTGCGGCGAAAGCGCATGCTGTCCTGTTGTATTTTCACATCCCTCAGTTCAGCGATAAATTGGTTGGCCAACGAATTCTGTTCACTTAGGTTATAGATCATCGTAAGTCTGGCTAAATTAAATTCCTTCTCTGACAAACCCCCGGATCACAGGATTTGTCAAAGAACCAGTAAAATTAGTGCGTAAAATTAACAGTAAAAAACGGGAGCGCCAATATACGTTCCAATTAATTACCGCCTACAATTCCGGCCGGCAGGCATAAGACAGAGCCTGCTCGTATGCCTCTTTCCAGCCTTTCCAGCCAAAATCCTCTGCAAAGGAGCTGTTGTGCCAAAGCGTGATAAATGCGCCTCCCACCTCTCTGGTGCGGCGGCATAGTTCCAGGAGGCGGCCCAGCGCTTCGCCGGCAGGCAGGGCCATATAGCGCTGCAGCGTTACATCCATGGCGGCAAAGGGAAATATTTTCAGAGGCTGGATGCTTTCCGCACCCAGGTCATACCAGGGGAAAGGGGTAGCCATCGATGCCCGGAAGCCCACGGCGTCGGCATAGCCCATGGTGTAGTCTTCTCTGATCCCTTCCACGGCCAGGCGGCGGTAGGTTTCCGGAAAGCGCAACAGCAGGAAATGCTGCCGGCTGCGGATAGCATTTTCACCGGTAATCTTTTTCAGCCGGCGAACCTCTTTGCGCAATTGCCCTTCCCTGTGGTTCGACCGGTAGGAGGGGTGAATGCCCACCCGGGCGGCGTCGGCTACCCGTGCGATCAGCCGCCGGAAAGCCGGCACGGTAACCGGCGTGTTCTTGTCGAAACGGTTGTAATCTCCCAGCAGAAAGAAGAAGACAGGAGAAAGGCCGTGGGCGCGGTGTAGTTGTTCGAGGTACCCGAATGTATCGAAGGGATCGGGGCTTTTTCCCATCAGGCAGGGCCAGCGTTTCCAGGCAGGGCCAAAACGCCCCGCCGCGAGGTCGCGGGCGGCGCCGGCCAGCGTGATCCAGAGGGGGCGGTAGCGGTAGGCCCAGGCCATGTCCACATCATAAGTGGGCAGGAAACGGTAGGCCGGGAACTGCAGGCCGAGGCCGGGAAACCGCTGCTTCAGCATTCTGCCGAGGCGGATGGCCCACTGGTTAACCAGGGGTTGTTCCAGAAAGGATCCGCGGAAGGCCAGGCTCTGGCCGGCGGGGAAGCGCCCCAGCTTATCCGGCTGGAAAGGCAGGTGCTCCTCATAGCGGCTGGCCAGAAAAAAAGCCAGCGCCGGCAGGTCGAAAGGCAGGGCGGCGCCCCCGGCGCCCTCCCGGAAAAAGGCCGGCAGGCCCTCGTGGCGAAACAGCTCGATCGCCTGCTCCCGGACGCCTTCCTCCCAGAGCAGCGGGCCGGCGGGCAGCCATAATTCACCATCAACCATAGGCCGCGGGCTGTAATTGAGCCGGGGCAGGCCCGCCGCCCGGTAGGCTTCGGCGTCAGTGGCCAGTTCATACCTGAGCTCCAGGCAGGAGCGGAAGAGAATCCGGAAGGCGTATTGTACCCGGGGAGTTAGGGACGGAACGTAAACCAGTAGCTTCATACCTGATCCTGGGCCGGTTTTTGGGAAAGGTAATACGAATTCCAAGCTTTTTTGTCAATAGTGAAGGAAATTACATAAATTTAGCTACCTGTAAATACAAATAAAAGATATGGCTAACCCTGGTAAGAACTTGACCGGCGAACTGACCACCATCCGGGATATCCTGATGGGAGAACAAATGGTGGAGTACGACGCCCGCTTCCGGCAGATGGAAGAAAACATCAAAGCGCTGGAAAATCAGATGAAGGAGGCGCTTGCGGCCCTGGAACGGCGACAGTCCGACGCGCTGGAAAAACTGCGCGGAGAAGCCATGGCCCGGCTCGATGCCCTGGAAAAACTACTGGAGGGCCGCGCCGGCGCCCTCGAGGAAAAGATCGACGCCGTCAGCGCTTCCGACCGGGTGCACATGGGACGGCTGCTGCAGGAAATGGGGCGGCAACTCGAAGGAGATGGCATTGCTTCCGGCGAATAGGTAAAAGAAGGACGATGATGCCGACCGGCCAACACCATAGCGACCAACAGCAGATCGAGCAGATCCGGGATATTTTGCTGCGCAAAGACCGGCAGGCCCTTCAACGCCTGGAGGAGATCCTGGACAGCCCCGGGGAAATGGCCCGGCGCGTGCTTCCTGTTATCGAAGAACAACTGGCGGAGTTCGAAGCCCACTTTCCCCTGTCTTACCGCCTGGCGGTGGAAAAGCTCATCGAACGCAAACTCCGGCAGTCACAGGATGAACTGCTGAACCTGCTTTACCCCATCATGGGCAAGATGATCCGCAAATACATCGCCCAGCAACTGCAGGCGCTGCGGGAAAGCGTGGAACAGCAAATCCATCAAAGTTTTCTGGGGCGGCTGCGCGCCCGCCTGTTCGGGGTGAAAGAAAGCGATATGATCATCAGCATGGCGGCAGAATCCAGCGTGGAAGAAGCCTACGTGATCGAACAACACTCCGGCCTGCTCATCGGCAGCGCTTCCCTGCACCCCACCATCGACAAGGAACTCATCGCCGGCATGCTGACGGCCATCAAATCCTTTGTCGTAGACGCTTTCCAGCAGGGCGACGCCGAGCTGGAGATGGTCAATTACGGCCATTATCAGATCCTGATCCAGGATTTTTATACCTTTTATATAGCGCTGGCCATCAATGGCATACTCACGGCGCAGGAGAAGGAAAAGCTCTCCGGGCAGATGATGGAATTCGCCAACCGGGAGCTGGCCCGCAAGATAGAACCCGATGACCCGGGCTTCCACCTGTACCTCCAGGAAAAACTCAGCGCTTACTTCATTCATTCCAAAAATCCAAAGGATGATCAGCAGAAAAGTCCTCATCACCGGTAGTTTTGCGGTGGGAAAAACCTCCCTCTTCAACCGCTTTATCCACAATACCTTCAGCGAGCGCTACCTCACGACCATCGGAGTGAAAGTGGATAAAAAAGAAGTCAGGGCCAATGGCAAACAGGTATCGCTGGTACTGTGGGATATCGCCGGTGAAGTCTCCCAGGAAAAAGTGCCCCGAACCTATTTCATGGGCTCCAGCGCCGTCATTTATGTCTTCGACCTGAGCCGCCCCAGTACGTTGAAAAACATGGAGGCCGACCTGAGGCTCATCCGGAATACCCTGCCGGGTTGCCTGGTGCGGATCGTCGGAAATAAGAAAGACCTGCTGAGCGAAGAGGAATTGCAGATCCGGCAACGCGAATCGGGCGCCGATATCTACACCAGCGCCAAAACCGGAGAGAATGTCGAAAGCATGTTTATGGATATCGCCGCCGAGCTAATGGAAGAAGCAGGCGCCTGATATATGTACTTTATCCATTTATTTTGCTAACTTGAGAAACATTCTGCGAAATGCCGGATAATGCCCTGCCGTTTCGGGCTTATCCTTGAACCTTTATGCCCTGAGAACGTAATACTATAAGAAAAAAAATTATGGCCCAGAAGATTTACCTTCCCCTGCTCGTGTTAGCCCTTGGCTGCTTTCCGCTCGCCGCCCAGCAGGTCTATGATACGGAACAAAATATCTACGACGAAAGCAAAGGGGTCGTATTTGACCGCGAGTTCACGGTGGATATGAAACTACATACCAATGGTTTTGCCGTGGGGGTAAACTTCGCCCGCCTCAAAACCTATTACCTCACCCGCTTTTTCAACGTAGAGATCGGCGAGATCAAGCATCCCAAGGAATTCCGCCAGAGCTTTGATTTCCAGACGCCGGCAGCTTCGCGGGTTTCCCGGGCCTTCATCTTTGGCAAGCAGAACAACTTCCTCGTCCTCAGGGGCGGCATAGGGGAAAAGCGGTACTTCTCCGAAAAGGCAAAGCGCAAAGGGCTGGCTATTGGCATCAGTTACGAAGGAGGGCCGTCGCTGGGCCTGCTGAAACCCTACTACCTGGAACTGGTGCGCTCTTCGGAGTCGGGCCCGCTCGATAATTTTACTATCCGCAGCGAAAAATACAACGACGAGAACGCAGGCACCTTCCTGGATGTAAGCCGTATCTACGGCTCATCGGGCTTCTCCAAAGGGCTGGGCGAACTCTCTCCCGTACCCGGAGCGCATGCCCGCTTCGCCGTACATTTCGACTGGGGCGCCTTCGACGAGTTCGTCAAGGCCATAGAAGCCGGCGTCATGGTGGACGCCTACCTGAAGGATGTGCCCATCATGGTGGAATCTCCCCTGGCACGGTCGCCGGAAAACAAGTCGATTTTCATCAACCTTTATGTAAATTTGCAGTTAGGTAAACGATGGTAACTGGCTCAGATAAACAGCCGGCGGCCTGCAACCGATAACCGAACCAAAGGAAATAATGCTCGAACTACCTATAGCAGAAAGTAAAGAACCGAGAAGGCGGAAGCCGGACTGGCTGCGCGTCAAGCTGCCGATCGGCCCCAATTACAAAAAAGTCCGCAACCTGGTCGATGAATACAAACTGCACACCATCTGCCAGAGCGGCAATTGCCCGAATATGGCGGAGTGCTGGGGCGCCGGCACAGCTACCTTCATGATCCTGGGCAATACCTGCACCCGCTCC
>CAZAXA010000099.1:0-15035 GCA_964488965.1 uncultured Phaeodactylibacter sp.
GCCAACCTGAAGGGCACCATCCGGGTGCTGCAAAAGACCGTCGAGTCCATCTACGTCGGCTTCGTGGCTTTCCGCGACCAGGGCGACGCCTTTGTGACCCGCGAATTCCCCCTCACCAATATGGAAAGCGGCGGCCTGGACCGCCTGATGTCCTTCGTCGACGGCCTTTCCGCCGAAGGGGGCGGCGATGTGGAGGAGGCCGTCCTGCAGGCCATGCAGGCCGCCGGCCGCATGGCCTGGCGCGCCGACGTCAAACAGGTGATGGTGCTGGTCGGTGACGCGCCGGCCCACGCCCCGGAGGTGCCGGGCTGTTACTCCGTGGCCGAGGACTTCCGGCGGCGCCCCACCAAAAGCAAGGTCTCTTCCGTTTACGCCAACGAACGGGACAATTTCGTGGATTTCTTCCAGACAGTGGCCAGCCGCGGAGGGGGAGACTTTGTGCGGAACCAGGGGCGTATGATGGAAAGTATTCTGCTTTCGGTGATGGATTAACTATTGTATCTTATCCTTGCTCTTCAGCGCCAGATAGACCGCCAGCACACAAAGGACGTTCAATGCAGTGATAGCCATCAATGGAGCTGTGGGTTCATCCGGAACGAGGCCCAGCGTACCTTCGCCATAAAGGGACAATACCCGCAACGCTTCGTCGGGGTGGGAAACCATTTCACCGGTGGGCTTCTGCATGGGGATGGAGTCTATGCCCGGGCAAAACAGGGAAGTGTCCTGAAATTCCGGCTCCGGGCTGAGCACGCTCTGATAGACGCGGACGCTGTCCGAGCGGTAGAAAACCTCCGTTTCCCCGCGCGCCAGATCGTCCTGTATGCGGCCCAGACCCTCGGTGCCCCAGCGCCCCAGGGTGAGGTAGCTCAGGAGTTCCTTGAAGCCATTGTCGATCTTGGCCACCACCCCTGCCAGCATGATCTGCGGTATGAGCGCGATGGGCACCACCGTCATGACCTTTTCCGTCGTTCTGAACAGGGAAGAAAGCACCAGGCCGAAGAGAGTGGCCGAAGCGGACAGGTAGAAAACGAAAAAAGTAGTATTGGCGAACCCCCGGGGCACAACGGCGCTGAACTCCTCCGGCACGTTCCATTCCGAGTATCCGAAAAAAATGATGGCCATAAAAATGAAAATCTGCACCAGGGCGATCAGGGAAAGGACGGTGATCTTCGATAGCAAATAGCTCCAGATGCTCATGTTGAACATGCGCTCCCGCTCGTAGATGGGGATTTCTCCGACGATCTCCTTGGCGGCGTTGCTGACCCCGAACCATATGGCGGAAACGGCCACCAGGAAGAGTACGCCCACTTCCAGGCCCGTATTGAAAATGAAGCAGATCAGGCTGGCGATGACGATGGGCTGCGCCAGGAGCAGCAGTATATTGCCCTTATCGCTCCACTTGATATCGAAGTAACGCCGGGAAAGCCAGTAGTACTGCTTCAGGAAAGATTCCGTCCGGGGCTGGCTAAGCCCTTCGAAGGCAGGTATAGCGCTGGACACCGGATTTTTCTCCCGCCACCGGTTGTACCACTTCTTTCCGGTGTCCTCCATTTTCAGCAGGGAATAGACATTGATGAGGCTTTCACTGTCAAAATGCGGGAGCAGCTTCGACTTGTCGCCGAAATAGGCCAGGTACCCGCCGGCGGCCAGGAAGATGACCTGGTCTACGTAGCCCAGGTCGGAAGGTTTGTGGGTCACCATCACGGTGGTCACGCCGTTCCTGGACAGCCCGCGGATACAGTCCAGGAAATCGCCGATCGTTTCCGGGTCGAGGGGAGAGGTCGGCTCGTCGAGGAAGAGTATGGTCGGGTCGTGCAGCAGTTCTACCGCGATAGACACCCGCTTGCGCTGGCCACCGGACAGGGCGCCCACCTTGTTTTTACGGATATCGGGAGTGTTGATGTTGAGGCTGTCGAGCACCTCTTCGATCTTGCCTTCGATCTCCTCACGGGATACATCGTCGGCCATGCGCAGTTTGGCGGCGTAGTAGAGGGTCTTGTCCACGGTCAGTTCGCGGTGCACGATGTCGTCCTGAGGAACATAGCCGATGTTGCGGCGCAGGTAGTTGAAGTTCTTCTTGTTGAGCGGCAGGCCGTTGATCAGGACGCTGCCCTGCGAGACGGGGTTGGCGCCGTTGAGCCCCTTGAGCAGGGTGGATTTGCCGCAGCCGCTGGGCCCCATCAGGGCTACAAAGCACTTGGCGGGCACCTTGATGCTCATCTCCTGCAGGCCTACCTTTCCGTTGGGGTACTTCTTCTCGATGCGCTCGGCAACGATGGCAAAACCCACATCCTTCAGGTCGGTGACGCTGCCTTCCGTCAGCTCGATCTGGTAGGAACTGATGGTGACGGTATCCGTATGCCGCAGCCGCACCGTTCCGGAGATGCGTTCGCCGTTGACGAAGGTGCCGTTCTTGGAGTCCAGGTCGGTCAGATAGAGGCCGTCGGCGCGTTCTTCGACCAGGGCGTGGCGCCGGGAGACGCGCAGGGAGTCGAGGCGGATCTGACAATCCGAACCGCGGCCGATGAGCGCCTGCCCTCCGTTCCGGCGGAGCAGTTCATGGATGTTGCTCCCCGTTCCGCCGCCATTGGGCCCCGGAGGCTTCCGGCCCCTGAATTCGACCTTTATCGCGTATTCGCCCGTGGCCAGTTGTATGGCGGTATCTTCCGTAAGAGGATATTGCTTATGAGGGGCCATTTCCAGCCCGTTGATAAAGGTCTTGTTGGCGCTTCCATTGTCGGTAATGTACACCTGCCCGCCCCTGACGGCAATAGTAGCGTGGTTCCTGGAAATCCGGGGATGATTGATAGCGATATTGCAGGAAGGATCCCGCCCCACGGTAAGCAGAGCGTCCTCCTGAACTGAAAACTCCCGGGCCAGGTTGTTGTTCTCCAGTATCTGAAAATTGAGGCTTGGAAACTCAGACATGGCAAAGGACGGATATAGGTTTTTTTATGTATTTTTGTAAATATAGCAATGCTTTTTGAATATCGCCGTATTTTAAGCTTTCTCCTCACACCTAAAATACATTCAGTACAATGCACCTTTCAAACCCGCCTCATTTCTCAGCAGGCATACGCTCCGGCCTGTACGCGATAGCTTTGGCCATACTGCTTTCGGGATGCTACAAGGACCCCGGCCTTCGGGAGATTTCCGATGTCCGTTTCGAATCGGTAAAAGATTCCATTCTTTTCGCCCGGATCGAGGTGGTAGTCCACAACCCCAATGGAATGGGGGCTTCCATCCGCAGCCAGGAAGCCGACGTGTATATCGAAGGCATGAACGTGGGAAAGACGAAAAGCGGCCAGGCCTTCAAGCTGAAGGGCAAAGACACCACATCCATTGTACTGGACTCCGAGATCAACCTCAATACCTTTTCCAGAATATTCCCCGTAATCCTGAAGCAGGAGTCGGCGCTGGTCTCGGTAGATGGCCGTTACAGTGTCGACGCCGGTATTTCCGCCATAAAGATCAGGTCGAAGACCGAATCCAGGGTCAATGTACGCCAGGAACTCGACCGCCTGCTCAGCAGGAGCCTCAGCGAGCAGGGCATCCGGGTCAAAAAGATCACGCCTGTGAAAATGGGCATCGATTCTACCTCCATGGCTATCGAACTGGCCATGGCCAACCAGTTCCCCTTCGAGTACGAGCTGACGGAGCTGGATTTCGACCTCTTTTTCGGGAACAGCAAGCAGCCCTTCGGCAAATGGAAACTCTCGGCGCCGGTGGCCGTCGCCGCCAGGTCCAGCGAACTCCTCAAAGGGCAGGTGGACGTCCGGAACACCTCCGTATTTTCGTCGGGCCTGGGCGGCATTTTCGGAAAGAAGACTGTGCGGGTTGCCGGAGAGGCCAGCCTGAACATAGCCGGCAAGGCATTCCGGATACCCATGGACCAGGAGATTCCGCTTTCTTCCGCCCTGCCGTTCGGGAATTAATTTACGGGATGACCACCGTATCGAAGTGGCTCAGTCCTTCGTCTTCCTCCCCTTCTTCATCGGAGGCGTAGGCTTTTTTGAAGAGCAATCTGATGAAATCTTTCCCCAGGCAGATCATGTCCCCGTCTTTCAGCATGGCAGGCTCGCCGGCCTTTAGGGGTTCCGGGGCATCGTTGAGGAAGGTGCCGTTCTTGCTGGGCGCGTTGTCCTCCAGGAAGAAATTAAAGCCGTCTTCCGCTTCTTCGGCCCGGATCACGGCGTGCCGGCGGCTGATCTCTATGGCGTTGATGATGATCTTGTTGGCCGGCGTGTTGCGGTAGATGCTTTGCCTGCCGACCACGTTCTCGCCCGGGTACAGGCTGAAGGCCATCGACTGCCGGCCGTCGGAGCGGAAGAGCCAGCCGACGATGCGCTTATCGGCGGGCGGCCTATCCTTTTCCTCCCGCAGAGGCGCTTCCTGCGACAGAGAAGCGATGAACTCTTCGGGCATATCTTCAAAGTAAGCCCCGAAGAACCAGTTGACCACCTGATGGATGGTCTGGCGGATCTCTTCGGTGACCGGCGCCTCTTTTCCTTTCTGGCCGTGCGCCGTCAGGCAAAAAGACCCCAGGTGCCGCAGGTGGAGGGCCGGAATCTGGCCGACGATATTGTTGTCCAGCAGGAAGGCGTTGGCCTTGTTGAAATCGATCTTGCCTTTTTGCGGAAGCCTCACCCCTTCTGGTATCTTTCGGATGGTGGTTTTGAAGATGTACTCGTAAACGTCGGTAAGGAAGTTATACAGGCGGAACGGCAGGCCCTCGGGGCGGTAGCGAAGCGCGTTGAGCATATCCTTGGCGCCGATAAAAACTTCCGGATAGGAGAAGACCCCGCTTTCCGGGCCCGTCCGGGGGGAAAGCAGGCCGGCGATGGCTTCCGGAACAGGCATAGACAGCCTTCTGCTGTAAAAATACTCAGCCAGGTAACTCAGGGCGGTGCGGCAGGGCTGCACATTCTCGGCAGTGGCCTTGCCCAGGCTGTAATGAACAGCGGTATTGCCGAAATCCTGAATACGGGAAAGGTACTCGTGCAAACGAGGGTCTCGTTCGAGTTTCTCCTTCATCTCTCCGAACTGCAGCGCCGCATTGAGATTGTCGATCTTCCCCTTTTCAAAAAGCAGGTAGCGGACAATGGATTCCGCCGACTTCCGGGCAAGGAAGAGGAACAGCTCCGGATCCGTCTGCGAAAGGGCTTTCAACAGCACTTCTTCGATCACGGTGGCCCGGTAATTTTCGAGTTGAACTTCTTTTGTGTCCATTTTCCAGCTATTGTATCCGGGCCCTGGCTCGGGTGACGCCATACTTCAGGCCCTTGTTTACAAAAAAGCCTATCCGGCGGCAGGGCAGTTGTTCATAGGCGCATTCGAAGATCAGGTGTTCACCGACGTAAAACAACAAGGCGTCCATGTCTTTCTGAATGGCGAGGGTGTTTTCCAGGCCATTGCGTTTCACATAGGGCGAATAGGTCCATTCCACCACTGCCTGCCAGCCTTTTTTGCGGGCGGCCTTATCGGTTTTATCGTAATGCCCTATGAAATAATGGCCATCGGCGCTGACGCCGAAGATGGAAGTCTGCTCACTGTTGCGATACCAGGCCAGTCCGAAACATTCCTCTTTCGGGCCGCTGATGTATCTGACCCGGGCCTGAACGGCGAAGTTGCCTTCCTGCGGCAACTCCCCGCGCCACAGCACCCTGCCCATGCCGTGCAGCCCTTCCAGCACGTATTGCCCTTTGCGCATATAGACCCTGAGGTATTTGTCCGGCTCGACGGGCCAGTTGTTGTCATTGTTATGGAACCGTTCATCCAGCAGCAGGCCGGGGTCGGCGGCGGGCCGGGGCTGCTCCGTGCTGATCTTTTCCAGCGCCGAGCGGCTTCCCACCTTCACTCCAAACAAGGCGGGCGCCCTATTTTCTTCCAGCCATCCGATCCAGAAGCGGCCTTCCCGCTCGAAGAGCACGGGCAGATGCCCGGGGATGGGTTTCATTTCCCGGCCCTTTTCGAAAATCTCCACCCGGGTGAAGACCTTTTCCGGATCCAGCTTCAGCGCGTTCAGGGCCTTTTCCGGTATGGGGTAAAGGGCAGAGGCCAGGATGTTGTCATCCGTTAATTTTTTCAGAGAGGAGAGGTTCGACTTGACCAGGCCGATATCCTTTATCCTGCCCTGCCCGGTAAGCGGAAGGACTTTGCTGACGGAAGGGGCGTAGTAGAGCTTGTCTTCGAGTTTTTCCACTGACAGGCTGAGCTGCTCCAGTATCTGCATCAGCTTTTTATTATCCTTATCCGTCTTGATGCTTCCGAACAGGCCCATTCCTTTATCCAGGATGACCAGCACTTCATTGATCAGGTTCAGGATCATAATTTTTATTTCCGTACAGGGCGGCCGGGCGCCCCGTCTTTGACGAGTTACCGGAGTACGATCCGGTTGACCAGGTTTTCAATAACGAACTCTTCCATCCGCGTATGGAATTGTTCTTCCTGCTCCTGCAGGCGATGGTAGAACCACATCACGACAATGCTCAGCCCGAGAGCGATCAAAGTCGTATCGAAGGCCAGGTAGAGGGCGCTGGTGATCCTGGCCAGGCCTTCCTCCGAGCCGGCCTCTCCGGCGATGCTCAGCGCGCCGGCAATGCCCAGGATGGTGCCGATGAAGCCGATAGAAGGTAAAGACCAGGCCAGGAAGCGCACCATCGCCTGGCCGCTCTCCGCTTTGGAGAGGTTGATGCGCGCCTGTTCGGCCACAATGCTGAGCACATCCGAAATGGACTGGTCGGCCCGGAATTTGGTGCAGGCCTTTTTGATGATATCAGTGATCAGGTATTCGCGCCCGCTGCGCTGCTGATAGTCGATGACTTCTATCTTCAGGTCCCGGATGGATTCGGGAGGCACCACGAGGTGCACATTGCCCGGGTCAGGAAAATTCCTGAACTTTTTCACCACGGCATAGCCCGCCTCTTCTTCCCGGAGAAACCGCTGGCGGCTGACGATCTCCAGCAGGCACCAGTAGAAGGCCATATAGGTGAGGAACTGGATCGTGCCGCCCGGCAGGCTGCCGCCCAGGAGGATGAAAACCCGCTCCAGCAGGCTGCCCTCAGGGGCCAGCCTCAGGCCGAATACGGCCACAGAGGAAGTGATCACGGCCAGGGCCAGAGCGGTTAGCAAATTCTTATTTCTGTTGGCCATCGCTTTTGTAGTTAAAAAACCAATAACCGCCCTACGGCTGCTTCGGAAGTATAACCGTAGCCGTATAGCCGGTATTCATAACGGCGGTAACGGCCTCTTCCACATCGTGTGCTTCCTGGACGTTCTTGAAGACGAGCTTGGTTTCGCCGATCTGGATCGTATCTCCATCCCTGAGGAAGACCCGCCCTGCCCGGGGCAGGCGCTCCTTATTGCCGTTGATGTAGGTGCCGTTGAGGCTGGGGCCCTGGGGGCGGCGGGCGCCATCATCGATCAGCTCATAGTGGAAGCGGTGCAGAAAATCTTTGGCGATCCTGATATTGGCGTGGCTGCGGCTGACGTACTTGTCTCCTTCGATGGGGATATCCACCGCATAACCTTCCGCCCGCGTGCCGAAGAAGTTGTCGCCCTCGAAAAGGTCATAGGTAGCCTTTTCGCGGTTTTCGGTATGTACGATGAGCCAGCCGGCCACCACTTTGCCGCGCTTTTCCGGGTTGTTGTTCTGTACTTTTTTGACGGGGGTGGAATCGGCCTTTTTCTGGTTGCCGGCCAGATGAGTGGCGCCGCTGTAATGCTGGCCGCCCGCATTCCGGGGCGGTTCCTTGGGCTGTTGCCCGATGTTGATATCCACTCTTTTTCCCGAAGCGCCGGGATTATCTACCAGCGTGGCGCCGTCAAATCCCCCGCCGCTTTGCTGAGCGCCCCCGCCTTCCAACCTGATGTGTACTTCCTGTTCTTTCACCTTGTTCAGGGGGTAATTGCATTCCTTGCACCGGTATTCCGGTGGAATGACCGGCACCTTAGCTTTGCAATTGGGGCATTCTACTTTAGGCATTTCTCAAGGTTTTAGCGGTTTTATTCTTACTAGTTCTTCCTGAAAATGCGGCCCAGCCAGTTTTTGGCAATAAAGCCGGTTCTTGAAGGATCTTCCCGTGGGGCGGAAGGCCCTTTCAGGGGGGCCGGGCGTTCGTCCACTAACAAATGGATCAGTTCTTTGGCGTTAGCTCTTCTTTCGGGTTCGAAAACCAGCGTTTTCTCTACGAGTTGCCGGTAAGGCGATGGAATATTGTTCAAATGTAACAAAAAATCCGGAGAATACTCCTTCACTTTGGGAGAAGTTAACGGATGTTCTCCGGTGAAAATCTCGAAAAGCAGGGCGCCGATGGCCCAGCAGTTGGACGCAACAGTGGCATGGCTTTCCTGAAAAAGCTCCGGAGCGATATTGTTGCGGTAACGCCCCCCGGTGGTTTGTTCCAGTTCCGGCTCCATCTGAGCGGCGCGGGGCGCCAGGGAGTTCAGGGCGATCTTGGCGACGTGCTCGCCGGCGGAATTCCGGGTGACCAGTATGCTTTCAGGCGACAGGGATCGCAGGCAAAAACCCTCCTGGTGAATATAGGCAAGGCCCTCCAGCATCTGACGAATGAGCTTGTTCAAAAGGGGCTCGGGAGGATAGGTCTTCAGGAATTCGTTCAGGTTGTCGAAAACAGCCTGCTCCAGCACCATCACCCAAAATTTCCTGGGCGCGCTTTCCAGTTCCAGTTCAAACTGCGCATAGGCCCGCTGGAGGTATGGCGATGACAGGTTCTCCAGGGCGGCCGCCATCTCCTTGTCCGGAGCGCTGGAAAAATGCAGCGCCACCTCCCGGCTCAGGATCTGGTCTATGGCCTGAACGGAGAGCGCCTGGCTGAACGCCAGGTCTTCCTGGCGAAGCGGCGACAGGAACTGGTATCTGGCTTGAAATTGCGAAAACGTCATGTTCCGGTTCGTATTTTTCTGACTATCATTCGCCGGGATCGCATCCCGCCGTCAACCTGTTATAGACTTTATTATCCGGCACAAGTTGCACTTTTTAAAATATCTTTAACAGCCCTCAGGGTTTTTCGTTCCTGACGCCCGTGCCGGTGATCAGGCCCAGCAGGCCGCGGTGTTCCTTGTGGAAAACCACCACCAGGCCTTCGGCCAGCAGCGGGATGACCGTATATATAAAGGCCAGCAGGATCAAATTCCTGATGAGGGATTTATTCAGCGAACAGGGGCGGTCCTTCTCCAAATCCCACAACACTTGCCTGGTAAGGATGCGGCCGACGCTCTGCCCGCTCCTGACGGTATCGCGAAACAACAGGTAAGCGATCGCGGGAAGCAGCCCCACGCCTATTGCCGTTTCTTCGCTGGCATTCCCATCGGTGAAAATGGACAACAGAAAGACCATGGCAAACATGCCGAGAACGGCCACCAGGCCATCGAGCAGCAGGGCGCTGAGCCGCCTGCCAAAATAGGCCAGCTTCTCCGGCTGGGGCAGGCTGAGCCCGTTGCCGGCCCGTATGCCCCGTACCGCCGGTTCCCGCACAGGGCGCGCCGCTTCGGGTTCTTTCCGCTCCAGCAGGCCGGCCAGCACCCCGGCATTCTTCACCCTTGCGTTCGGGTCCTTCTGCAGGCACAGGCGGGTGATCGACTGGTAAGGCTCCGGGATGGCGCTTACATTGGCAGGCAGGGAAGCATCCAGCACCCGCTTCATAATGTGGGTGGCCGAATGGCCTTCCGCCCGCGCCCCGAAAGGCAATTCGCCGGTAAAAATCTGGTAGACGATAACCCCGAAGCTCCACAGGTCCGAATTGGTGCTGATCTTATTATCGTCGCCTCCCAACTGTTCCGGCGACATGTATTCGTAACTGCCGATGATGTTGGACAGCACCGTCCGGTCCCGCTTGGCCATCTTGCTGATCCCGAAGTCGATGATCTTGGGCGTTGGAACGCCGTTTTCTTCCCTGATCAGGATGTTTGCCGGCTTCAGGTCGCGATGGATGATGTTCTGCTCATGGAGGTAGCTCAAGCCGCTGAGAATGCCTTTCAAAACATTGTTAATCTCTTCCGGGCCGGGGAAAGTAGCGATGAAATCGTCAAGGTCTCCCCGGTCGGCATACTCCATGATCCCGAAGTCGAAAAGGCCTACTGTGGTTTCAAAACGGAAACAATCATGATGCTTCAGGAGGTTGGGGTGGCTCAGCGCTTTGGCCGTTTCAAATTCCCGCTGCAGGGAATATTTCCCGATACGGGTGGATACTTCGCTTTTTTTCACGGCTACCCATTCCCCCGTACTGCAGTCCCTGGCGCGGTACACCTCAGCAAAGCCTCCTTTCCCGATCGGGGTAGAAACGTCAAAATCATATCTTTCCCTGAAAGCATCAATATTGCTGAACATAATTTCCCGGGCTTAACAGCTTTTAGATAGTTACGGGTTTTAGCAGGCCGCGATTCAATTTTATGAAGAAATATCCATTGAAATTACAAAATAATAATATTTTTACCCTAAAGCCTTGCTCCATTTTTTCTTCCCTTGCCCCATCGGAGGGCAAAATCGAAGGTAAAATATCAAAACCCTATTGAGCAGTGATCAACAAACCGACCGTTCTCATGGCCCTGTCCGTTCTTCTTCTGGCAGGCCCCCGCTGTTCCGCTTTTTGTGCTTCCTTCCCCGCGCCGGCCGGCGAAAGGGCCATTGCCCGCTCTATCGCCGATACCTGCCTGCTGAGCTTCAGCCTGGGGCAGGATACGGCCATCTGCTCGGGCGACAGCCTCCGCCTGGGGCCTGATCTGGCTTCGGATACGCTTTCCTTCCTGTGGTTCCCCAGCGGCAATACCGCTCCCCGGATCACCATCACCGCGCCGGGCATGTACGTGCTGCAGGCAACCGGCGACAGCGGCTGTGTTTTTGCCGACTCCATTGTAGTCAGTGTAAATCCGGCCCCCGCCGCCGCCCTGTCCGCCCCGGCGCCCCTCTGTTTCGGCGATACGGCCGTATTTCTCAACAATTCTTCCGCCCTGCCCGGCGCCACTTTCAGCTGGATTTTTGGCGACGGCGCCGCTTCCAGCGACAGCAGCCCGGAAGTCCGCCACCTTTACACCATGAACGGCGGCATCTTCGAGGGCCGCCTCATCGTCAACAACAACAACGGCTGCCGGGATACGGCCACTTTCAGCGTACAGGTCGACGCCACGCCCGTCGTCAGCATCAGCGGCCCGGGCAGCGCCTGCTTCGGCCAGACGGCTACCTTCGGCCAAAGCTCCGCCGCCCTGCCCGCCGCCCTGTACGAATGGGATTTCGGGGACGGCACGACGATCCTTTCCGGTGAACCAATGGTGCAACACGATTATCAGGCTAACGGAGCGGTTTACGATGTACGGCTCACCATCACCAACGTCAATGGCTGCAGCGCTACGGCCAGCGCCCGCTACGAGGTGCTCCGGCTGCCCGCCGCCCGCTTCGAGGCCGATACGGCCTGCTTCAGGGAGAGTACGGCCATCACCAACAACTCCACTGATGTATTGAGCGGCGCCAGTTATACGCTCCACTTCGGAGACGGCAATACGGAGGTGTATAACGGCCTGGCCACCCTGCAGTACGCCTACAGTATGCCCGGGCCTTATACCCTCATCCTGATCGCCGACAATGAGAACGGCTGTGCCGACACCGCCTTCCTGTCCACGCTGGTCCACCCCCTGCCGGTGGCCGCCTTTACGGGACTGGATGTAAGTAATTTCTGCCTTTTGGACCCGCCGGTGGAACTGTCCGGAACACCGGCCGGCGGCGCCTTCTCCGGCCTGAACGTGGAGAACACCCCCAACCCCAACGATGGGGCGGGCTTTTTCAACCCCCTTCGGGCAGGCCAGGATATCGAGGTCATCTACCGCTATACCGACCTGAACAACTTCTCCGATGCCGATACGCAACTGGTGGCCAACGTCTTCCCGCTGCCCGATGTCAGCTTCACCGGCCTGCGGGAGGCTTACTGCCTGAATGACGAGCCGGATACCCTGCGGGCCGGCACGCCGGGCGGCGCCTTCAGCGGCGATGCGGAGCTGCTTTCCACCCTCGGCAGCGGCATCGCCCTGTTCGATCCTTCTGTTATCCGGCCTCCGCTGGAGATCAGTTATGCTTATACGGACCAGAACGGATGCGCCGATACCTTCACCCTGGCCACCAGGGTCAACGAACTGCCGGTGGTGGAACTCGGCCCCGACCGGGTGATCGGCTTCGGGGAGGCCGTCGCCCTGGGCGGCCCGCCTGTCGGCAACTACCGCTACGAATGTTCCAATCTGGCCGCCACCTCTTCCATTACAGTGGAAGACCCCGGCTTTTATGCCCTGTACGTAGAGGATTTGCTGACCGGCTGCCGCAATGCCGACACCGTCCTGGTCACCTTTGGCACGGCGGTGCAGGACTACGGGCGGCTGCCCTTCCGCTACGGGCCCAACCCGGCGGGCAGTGTCCTCAGGCTTGTCTTCCCGGAAGGTGGGGAAGCGCACCGCTGGCAGGCTCACGACAGTTTCGGCAGATTGGCGAAGAGCGGGAAGTTGCCGTCGCGCTATATCGCGCCCGGCGAGGTAGTGGAACTGAGCCTTCATGGCCTGCCGGCCGGCATGTACTGGATACGGATAGGGCGGAACGCTTTTCGGATAATGAAGGATTAGCATAGCTGTTCCGGTATTCCGGTTTTATGGTTTTTCGGTGTTGCGGCCAGGTGCTTCTGGCGCCATTCCAGGCTCAACGAGGAGCCAGCATCAGGCCGCCGCAGTACCGGAATACCGAAATACCATCATACCTAAGATAATGAAGGATTAGCGCTCGATCTTACCCACTTCGTCGGTTTTTACGAGGTGGAAGGCCGTTTCCGTATCCGTTTCTACGATGCCGAATCCGAAGAAGCCGAGATCATTGCGGGACTGGAGCACGTCGCCGGGATATTCCTTTTTGCCGCCAGGGTAGTATTCGGCCCAGCCCGGGCGGCCGTCGGCATCGACCTTCTGGAATAGCAGGCCCATTTCGCCGTCATCAACCAGCCCCAGGATGACATAACCGCCGTCGCGGCTGGGGGTGATACAGTAGCCGTATTCGGAGATGGCGTCATCGCCAAGGGCCAGCTCCCGCTCGATCCTGATATCGCCGTCATAGGAAAACTCCAGGTAGAGCATATCGGTGGTGGCGGCGCCCTGGCGGGTGCCGGTGAAGATGAAAGTATTGCCGCTTTTATGCAGGAGGCTGTTCTGATAAAGGCCCGCCGTCTGGAAGAGGGTTTTCTCCAGGAGGAAACGCCCATCGTTCCCGTCAATTACCGCCAGGTAACTGTAAGGCGCCTTGATGCAGGAAAGGACGAAATAGCCGTCGGGCGCCTCCTGTACCGCCGTTCCATAGGTATTATCCCGATAGGGCCTCAGCCAGGTTTTCCGGTGGTTCTGATCGACCCTGAGCGCATACAGGACGGGGGCCCCCAAAGTCTGTTTGGCCATGCCCGTAAAGACGAACCCACCGTCGGAAGCGGGCGAGGCCGCGTAGGCCCTGGCGTATTCAAAGAAGCCCCTTTCGACGAAGAACTGCCGGTACTCGTGCCTTTCCGTTTCGCGCCCCGCAGTGTCCAGTATAATGGATAAGAAACTGTCGCCCTGGTTGGCGAGCATGAGGAAGGCGCCGCCCCCTGACGAGGCCAGGGGGATGATATCGTGAGCGCTGCCCGGCCCCAGGCCGGTGTTCATGGAAAGCAGGTTGCCAAGCTCGTCGAGGTGGGCCACGAATATGGTGGTATCGGCGGTCGTTCCGCAGAGTAAATACTCCCCGTTATCCATTTGCAGGAAGCTGTGCCGCACCACAAAGCCCGGCGCCACGCCCAGGGGCTGGAAACGCTCGAAATTGAGGTAAAAGGCCTTTTCCTTTTTGGCACAGCCGCCCAGGGCCAGCAGCAGTATTGCTCCAAAGAGCAGTTTGGTCATTGCCTTCATGATGGAAGCGGTTAAAATTTCACTTTATAGGAAAAGCCCACCCCCAACTCGCCGGTCTCCAGCTCGATGAGGCCGGGGCTGAGGCGGCCAAGCGGTTTTTCTTCTGCTTTCTCCTTATCTCCGAAGTTTTCCATACAAATCCTGAAGTTGCGCTTATCCCGGTAATACAGGTAAGCGTCGGAAACCACCCAGATGCCCAGCGCCACGGCGCCGTAGAGCAGGTAATTGTTCCTGCTTTCCTCATACTTCCGGTAGTTCTCATCCCGCACGGCCAGCTCGGTATCCGCGGCCTGCCGCCGGTAGAACTTATTCGATTCCTTCTTGTGGTAAATGCTCAGGCCGATGGCCGTTGCCCAGGCCCCCGTGATGGCCGGCCAGGCAGGCGCCTTGCTCTTCAGGCCTTCGAACTTATGTTTCCTCTGCCGGAAATGGTCGAAGCCGGCTCCCGGAACCAGATAGGCCAGTTTGGGAACGGGCAGGCAGTTCGGCTTTTTCCTGATGAACAGGATATCTTCATTGAGGTAACGAACAGAGTCTTCATTGAGCTTGATGATGACGTGCTTCTTTGAGCCGGCATCGGTATAAGCCAGCACGCCATCCTCTTCAACGAAACACCAGCTTTCTTTTTTCCTCACGATCCAGGCGCTGTCCCGGCCCGCTGAAAGCATGAGGATATCCTTCTCCGGTTTTTTCACGGAATAATAGGATATTTTCCGGGGAGAGGCCGGAGGGAAGGGTTCCTTCTCCGCCACGGAGCCCGTATCAACAGGAAGCGCCAGGGGTTCGAAGCACTGAAAGCTGTCGATGGTGTTGACGCAGGCCACTTTTTCGGTTTTCGTCTCCGCCAGTTCCACTTCGTAGAGGCCTTCCTGGTAAAAGTACAGGTCTTTCAGTTCTGTTAAAGAAGTGTCCAGCGCTTCGTAAAGCCGCAGCTCAAAGACCAAGATTTTACAAATCTCCTTTTCCGTACTCAGGGTATTCCGGTAAAAGGCCGCTTTTTCCCGTATGGGCGCCCGGATTTCGTAAGCGGTGTACCAGCGGCCGGCCGTGTCCCGGTCCATGGATTTGGTGACCACATTGGAGGCCTTTGAAACGAACTTTATGGAATCGCAGAG
>CAZAXA010000100.1:0-12249 GCA_964488965.1 uncultured Phaeodactylibacter sp.
AGGAGCGCGCGGCGGAGGCGCCTCCCCCGGCTGAGCAACCGGCGCCGCCCCCTCCGGCAGAGGAATCCCCTGCTACGGCCGGGGAGCAGCCCTCATATGAATTTCCCGATATCGAAGGCAAAACCTGGGTGCTTACCAAATACCAGTACCAGGGGCGGCAGGAGCGCATCCTGGGCGGCGCCACCATCGAGCTCAGCATCAGGGGAGGCCAGCTGACGGGCAACGGGGGCTGCAACGCCATGAGCGGCCGCATCGGGCTGAAGGGCGACGGCGCCGTCGACATTTCCGGCATTTCCAGAACGGAGAAGCTCTGCCGCGGCCTGATGACCCAGGAGACCCGCGTCATCGAGCTGCTGGAAGGAGCGGAGACCTATAAGGTCAACCTGGTCTTCCTGGAGTTCAACGGCCCGCAGGGGCAGCTTCTCTTCCGCAACGACCTGAAATGAGCGCCGCAACAGGCCATACCCCCGCTTCCGGAAAGCGCTGGCTGGCGGCCCTGCTGCTGGCCTGGGCTGCCGTCAATCTTTTTCAGGCGGCCCTGACCGAGCTGGATCCGGACGAGGCCTACTACTGGATGTATTCCCGGCAACTGGACTGGGGTTACTTCGACCACCCGCCGGCCGCCGCCCTGCTCATCCGGGCCGGCACGCTGTTGTTTTCGGGCGAGCTGGGCGTGCGCCTGCTGTTCGTCCTGCTGCAACCGCTCTCCTTTTATTTTATCTGGTTGCTGGCGGGCAAACCCGTGCAGAAATGGGAGGTGATCACCCTGCTGGGCCTGCTCGCCGCCATGCCCATCGTGGAGGCCTACGGCTTTGTGGCCACTCCCGACGGGCCGCTGCTCTTCTTTACGGCCCTTTTCCTGTGGTTGTACCGGCAGTTCCTGGAGCAGCCGGGATGGAAGCACACCGTCCTGCTGGGGGCCTGCATGGCGGCGCTGCTCTACAGCAAATACCACGGAGTGCTGCTCATCTTTTTCGTGTTGTTGTCCAACCTGTCCCTGCTGCGCAGGCCTGCTTTCTACCTGGCCTCGGCCCTGGGCTTCCTGCTCTTCCTGCCGCATCTGTACTGGCAGTATGAGCACGGTTTCCCTTCCTTCCTCTACCACCTGCAGGGCAGGGATGACCTCTACAAGCTGAAATATACCACTACCTACCTGCTGAACCAACTGGTGATCTTCAGCCCCCTGCTCTTTCCCCTGTTGCTGTGGGTATTGTGGAAACGGCGGGCGCAGGGGCCCCTGGAGCGGGCCTGCCGCTTTCTGCTCTACGGCTTCTGGGCTTTCTTCTTTTACACCTCTTTCAAGGGGCATGTCGAGCCGCAGTGGACGGCCCTGCTCAGCTTTCCCATTGCGCTGATCCTGTTCCGGGAGGCGCGGGAGGATCTCCGCTTTGCCCGCCGGCTGCGCCTGCTTTCCCTGATCATGGTTGTCCTGCTGCTGGCCGCCCGCCTGGAGCTGGCCTTCAACTGGACGGGCATGCCCGGTAATTTCCACCGGAAGGCGTGGGTGTACGAACTGAAGCGGCAGGCGCAGGGCCATCCGGTGCTGTTCCACAATACCTACCGCGATGTGTCCAAATACAGCTTTTACGCAGGAGAGAAGGCATACGCCTTTACCGATGCCGACTATCGCCCCAACCAGTTCGATCTCTGGGGATGGGAGGCGGAGCTCCACAACCGCACCGTGCTGCTGGCCGGCCAGAATTCCTGGCCATGTGAAAGCTGCGAACGGGTGGAACTAACCCGGAAGAGCTTTAAACTGCAACTGGTTGACAGCCTGCAGATAGCCGGTAAGGCGCGCTGTTTCCTGCCGGAAAACCTGGGCGCCCCCTGGAAGGCCGGCCAGGAGGTTAACCTGCCGCTGCAGTTTTTCAACCCTTACCGGCACGACATCCACTTCCGGAAGGGCACGTTGCCGCTGCAGGCCAAAGGGGCTTTCCTGAGAGAAGGCGTACTGGAATCCTATGCCACGGCGGCCCTCAGCGGCGGCCCCCTGCTGCTCCCGGCGGGCGATACCGTGCTCCTCAACGCCCGCTTTACCGTACCCGACAGCCTGGCGGGGGCCTATCAGTTTGGCATCGGACTGAGCTGGGAAGCGCTGCCTCCGGCATTGAAAAGCGACAGGGTTGAGGTGGAAGTTATTAACGATTAGTATATAATGAACCGTCATCTTCTGGAGATTCACCTCGCCGTTTTGCTCTTCGGCCTGGCCAGCCTCTTTGGCAAGTGGGCCGGCCTGCCGGCGGCGATCATCGTGCTGGGGCGGGTGGCCTTTGCCTTTCCGGCCCTGGCGCTGGCGCTGCGCTGGGCCGGGCAGCCCTTCCGGCTGAAGAACAGGCGGGATTACCTGTACTTCGGTTTTCTGGGGCTGCTCCTGGCGGCTCACTGGGTTACCTTCTTCGAATCGGTAAAGGTTTCCACGGTCGCCATCTGCCTGTTGTCCTATTCCACTTTTCCCGTTTTTACCACCTTGCTGGAGCCGCTGCTCCTGCGGGAGCGCCTTTCCCGCGCCAGCCTGATCCTGGCCGGCATTGCCCTGCTGGGCGTGGCGCTGGTCATTCCGGAGTGGGAACTGGGCAACAACATCACGCTCGGCGTGTTCTGGGGGGTATTGTCCGGCGCTTCCTTTGCCCTGTTGTCGGTGCTGAACCGGAAGTACGTGCGCACCTACAGCAGCCTGCAGGTGGCCTTCTACCAGGACCTGGCGGCCTTCCTTTTCCTTTTGCCTTTCTGGTTCTACCTGAGGCCGGCGCCTTCCGTTTCCGACTGGGGCCTGCTGGTTTTGCTGGGTACGGTTTTCACTGCTTTTTCCCACACCCTGTTCATCAACGGCCTGCATTCGGTACCTGCCCGCACGGCCAGCATCATCGCCACCCTGGAACCGGTGTACGGCATAGCGGCGGCGGCCCTGTTGCTGGGGGAAGTCCCCGGTATGAGGGCCTTTGCCGGCGGCTTCCTGATACTGGGAGCGATGGCGTATGCCAGTATTCGGCCGGGGAGCTAGCCCTTCATGTCGATCTTCTTCAGAAAATCTTCCCGGTAGCTGCGCCCGACCGGCACGACGCCCTTGGGAGTAAAGACCTGGTTGCCTTCGATCTTCTCGATATAGCGCAGGTTGACGATGTAGGATTTGTGAACCCTGCAGAAATCCGTTTCGGGCAGCAGGCCGAGCCAGTATTTCAGGGAGTAGGAGAGAAAGTGGTTCTTGCCGCGGGTGTACGCCCAGGTGTACACATCATCGGCCTTGATGTAGAGGATGTCTTCGAATTCTATCTTGAGGATAGTTTTATCCGATTTGACAAAGGCATAGGGGTGAGGGGCTGGCACGGCCGGCTTTTCAGGAGCTTCCGCCCTGTCGGCGCCGGCCACGGGCTGGTAGATGACCCTGGATACGGCCTTGAGGAAGCGCTCGAAGGAGATGGGCTTGAGCAGGTAATCCACCACGTCGAACTCGTATCCTTCCAGGGCATATTCTGAAAATGCAGTGGTGAGGATGACTTTGGGCTTATACGGCAGAATCTTCAGGAAATCCATGCCGGAGAGCTTCGGCAGGTGGATGTCGAGGAAGATAAGGTCGACAGGGTGTTCGCGCATGAATTCCAGGGCGGCCAGCGGGTCGGTAAAGGCGCCGGAAAGTTCCAGGGCGCCCACTTCGGCGATATAGCGCTGCAGGATGCGCTGCGCGGGAAGCTGGTCTTCGATGATGATGCAGCGGTATTCCATGATCTATATGTCATTGCTCAACTTCAATTCCAGTTCCACCACATACTGCCCGCCTCCGGCCCGTATGTCCAGCCGGTGCCGGCCGGGGTAGAGTAATTCCAGCCTTTTCCGGACATTATCCAGCCCGATGCCTTTGGCAACGAACCGGCCGGCGGCGCTGTCGGTTTGCCGGTAGGTATTGGCGCATTGAAAATAGAGCCGCCCCTCCTGAATATCAACTTTTATCTCGATTAAAATATCCCTGGCCTGGCTCGACAGGCTGTGCTTGAAGCTGTTCTCCACAAAAGGGATCAGCAGCAGGGGGGCGATCATTTTGCCGGCCGTATCTCCTTTCACCGAAAATGCCGCTTCCCCCCGGCCTTCCATCTGCAACTCCTGCAGGCGGATGAAATCCTGCAGGCAGGCCAGTTCCTTTTCCAGAGGCACATATTTTTCGCGGCTTTCATACAGCATGTACCGCATGATGTTGGAAAGCTGAAGGATGATCTCCGGCGTTTTCGGCGAGTTCTCCTGGGCGTAGGAGTACAGGTTATTCAGGTTGTTGAACAGGAAATGGGGGTTGAGCTGCGACTTCAGGAACTGCAGTTCGCTCGCCGCCTTTTCCTTTTCCAGTTTTTCAAGCTGGGACTGTTTTCTCAGGTTGTCCCAGGCCAGCTTGAAACCGACGAAGAGCAGGATGATCGGCCCGATCTCCGAAATGTCGCGAAAACCTCCTTCCGCAGATATTCTTCCCCTGCCGTGCTCCGGGAGGAAGATGGGCTCCAGCAGCACTTCCTTGAGGGCGACGGCCAGCGCAATAACCAACAGGCTTAAGAACAGGAAGATGAAGTACCGCTTTCGGTAAAAAAAGCGGGGAAGCAGCCAGTAATTGATGATGATGACCGCCAGGAAATAATTGGCGGCGAAGATGAGTTCCCGGTAATGGATATGCGGCCGGTCCTTTGAAAAGGCCAGGCCGGTGAAGTAAAGCACCCATAGCAAAAGGATGAAGGCCGCTTCAGCCGATACCCATTTATGAAATTGCCTTTTTATGGTATTGGTCCGCATGGCCCTTAAAGTTCGGCTTTTCTCCTTATGCTGCAAACTTTTCAGGTGAATGGCAGGAAGGGCAGGGTGAAGTGGTATTTTGAAGGCGGAAGGCGGAAATCGGAAGGCGGAAATTTCCCCTTCCGGCTTCCCCTTCCATTCACCCCATAAAAAAGGCCGTTCACTGATCTTATTTGGTTTCCGTTCTCCTCCGGAACACTTTTGTATAAAGTGAAACAGTCAGAAAAACCGGAAGAACATGAAAGCACGGCGTCTTTTCCAGGCCATAAGCCCTCTTTTCCTTGCTTTATTCCTGGTTTCGGCCGCCTGGCCCCAGGGTAGCTCCGCCCCGGCTCCCCCGGCGACCATAACCGGCAAAGTCGTGGATGCCGGCGCCCGGCTGCCCCTGGAGTACGCCGCCGTCAGCCTTTTCCGGCGGGAGGACAGCGTGCTCGTCAACGGCATCATTACCGATGAGGCAGGGGTGTTTGCCCTGCAGGCCGGGGCCGGCGCTTATTTTCTGAAAATAGAATTCCTCGGCTATCAGCCGCGGGTCATCGACAGCCTGTTCCTTTCGGCGGGCCAGCAGGTAGTGGACCTGGGGCTGATCGGCATGGAGCCGGAAGCGACGGTGCTCGGCGAAGTGCTCATACAGGCGCAGGCCGGCCAGATGCAGTTTGCCCTCGATAAGAAGGTGTACAACGTCGGGCAGGATATCGCCAGCCGGGGCGGCAGCGCTCAGGATATCCTCGATAACCTGCCTTCCGTGCAGGTCGATGTGGAGGGCAACGTCAGCCTGCGGGGCAGCGAGAACGTGCGCATCCTTATCGACGGCAAGCCCTCCGGCCTGATCGGCATCAGCGGCGCCGGCGGCCTGCGGCAGTTGCCCGCCAACCTCATCGACCGCATCGAGCTGATCACCAACCCTTCGGCCCGCTACGAGGCGGAAGGCATGGCCGGCATCATCAATATCGTACTCAAAAAGGAACGCGCCCGCGGGGTGAACGGCTCTTTCGACCTTACTGCCGGCTATCCCCGGAATTATATCGGCTCCATCAACCTGAACTACCGGACGCAGCGGCTGAACCTGTTCACCAATATCGGCCCCTCCTGCCGGCGGGCGCCTTCGGAAGGCTATCAGTACCAGGAGGTTTACAGCGGAGATACCACTTTTATCACGGAGCAGTGGGAAGATGAAACCCGCGGCGGCTGGGCCGCCAACTTTCGCGGCGGCGCGGATTATTTCTTCAATACAAAAAATGTGCTGACCGGCGCCTTCACTTACCGCAGCGGCAAGGAGGCCAACGACGGCGTCCTGAAGTACTACGATTACCTCTTCTCCCTGGACAACCCTATCGCCAACTCCCGCCGCTCGGACGATGAAACCGAGAAGGAACTCAACCGGGAATACGCCTTGTCTTACCGCCGCACCTTCGGGCGCGAAGGCCATGAACTTACTGCCGATGTGCGGTATCAGGAAAATGCCGAAGATGAAAGCTCCAGCCTGCGGGAGCAGTTTTACCTGCCCGGATGGGAACCGTCCGGAAGGCCCGGCCTGCTCCAGCGCTCCTCCAACCGGGAAGGGGAACGCCTGCTCATCGGCCAGGCCGGCTACGTCCGCCCCTTCGGCAAGGAAGGCAAATTCGAAGCGGGCTGGCGGACTTCCTTCCGCACCATCGATAACGATTACCTGGTGGAAGAGCTCGCCGACAGCCAGTGGGAAGCCCTGCCCGGCCTGAGCAACAATTTTCGTTATCGCGAAGATATTCACGCCGCCTACCTCATCTACGGCAATAAAATGGGGCGTTTTTCCTGGCAGCTTGGCCTCCGGCCGGAGTGGAGCGTCATTTCCACTGAGCTCCTGCAGACCGGCGAGGAGAACAGGCGCGACTACATGAACCTGTTCCCCAGCGCCCACTTCACCTATGAACTGCCGGCTGACAACGCCGTACAGCTCAGCTACAGCCGCCGCATCCGCCGGCCGCGCTTCTGGGACCTCAACCCCTTCTTCACGTTCAGCGACAACCGCAACTTCTTCAGCGGCAACCCCGGCCTCGATCCGGAATTTACCCACTCTTTCGAGCTGGGGCATCTGAAATACTGGGATAAAGGCTCTCTGAGCACCTCTCTTTATTACCGCCATACCGATGGCGAGATCGAACGCATCCGCCGGGTGCTGAACGACAGCACTTCTGTTACCTTCCCCCAGAACCTGGCTACCGAGGACTCCTGGGGGCTCGAACTCAATGGCTCTTTCTCCCCCTATCCCTGGTGGCGCTTCGACGGCGCCGCCAACTTCTTCCGGGCCGTTACCGACGGCGGCAACATAGACACTTCACTCTACTCCGATAACTACAGCTGGTTCCTTCGCGGCGCTTCGCGTTTCACCGCCTGGAAAAAACTCGACCTGCAGCTTCGGTTCAATTACCGCGCGCCGCAGCAAACGCCCCAGGGGCAGCGCAAGGCCATGTCCAGCGTGGACTTCGGCGCCAGCATGGATATACTCAAGGGCAACGGAACGCTTACCCTCAGTGTGCGCGATATGTTCAACACCCGCAGGTTCCGCTTCACCTCCGAAGGGGAAAACTTCTTCTCGGAAGGCAATTTCCAGCGCCATCCCACTCAGATGAACCTGACGCTGAACTACCGGCTCAACCAGAAGAAACAGGCGCGAAGGAACGGCGGCAGGGAAGAGGAGGAGGATATGGGCGATATGATACAGTTCTAGCACAATAATTAAAAACAAACTCTTCAAAGTCTTTTATCTTGGCCTCAAAAACGGCATGCACAGCCTTTCAGATATTGTCGACTTGTACGAAGAACGCTTTGACACCCATCCATTGCTGATCCGGGCCAGCGGCCGTATCAATATTATCGGCGAGCATACGGATTACAACGACGGCTTTGTACTGCCCGCCGCCGTCGATAAGTACATCTATTTTGCCATTGGGGAGAATGGGACCGAGGACTGCCATCTCTATGCCGCCGATATCAGCCAAAGCCACAGTTTCAATATCAATAAGATCGAGCCCTGTAAAAAGCTGTGGGCCAATTACCTGATGGGCATCATGCAACAGTTTCAGCAACGGGGCGTGTTGCTGGAAGGCGTGGATTGCGTGTTCGGCGGCAACCTGCCCATTGGTTCGGGAATGAGTTCTTCGGCCGCCCTGGAATGTGGGTTCGCCCTCGGCCTGAACACCCTTTTTCAGTTGGAGATCGGGCTGGTAGAGCTGGCGCAGCTCGCTCAGCGCTCTTCCCATCAGTTCGTAGGCATTCCCTGCGGCATTATGGACCAGTTCACCAGCCTGCTGGGGCGGACGGGGCAGGCCATCAAGCTGGACTGCCGGTCGCTGCAGTACGAATATATCCCACTGGAACTGGGCGATTGCGAACTGGTGCTTATCAATACCAGGGTACATCACGAACTGGCCTCTTCGGAATATCCCGTCCGGGTCAGGGAATGCCGGGAGGGCGTGGCGGTATTGCAAAAACATTATCCCGGGCTGAAAAGCCTCAGGGGCGTCACTCTGGACATGCTGGAAGCCCATCGCGGCGAACTGCCGGAAGTGATCTTCCGGCGCTGCGCTTATGTCGTCCGGGAGAACGCCCGCCTGGAGGAAGCCGCCGCCTGCCTGGCAAAGGGAAATATGGAACGCCTGGGCGAATTGCTCTACGCCACCCACGATGGCCTGCGCGACGAGTACGGGGTCAGTTGTGCGGAGCTGGATTTCCTGGTGGGCTTCGCCCGTGGTTTCGAAGGCGTGCTCGGCGCCCGCCTGATGGGCGGCGGCTTCGGCGGATGCACCATCAACCTCATTCGCAGGGAAGCCAAGGAAAAGTTCCTCAGGGAGATCACCAAGGCCTATTTCCGGCAGTTCAGCATCCATTCCGAGTACTACTTCGTCCACCCGGTGGATGGAACGACGGTGGTGCGGGAGGAAGGATAGCAGGCATGGCTCCCCTGCTCCTGTCCGGCTTTCATGGAGGCAGGCAGTTCGAAAGGCGGTTCCCCGCCGCCGGTGTGGCATGCCGGTTCAGCCAATAACGGATCACCCCAGCGGCACCCCCACGCCCCACTTCACCTGCGTCATCACGAAGGAGCTCTGGACATTGCCGATATTGTCGAGCGCCGCCAGTTTATTGACGATAAAGTCCTGATAAGCTTTCATATCGGTGGAGACCACCTTGAGCAGGTAGTCGAACATGCCGGCAATGTGGTAGCATTCCACCACTTCGCTGAGATGAAGCACCTCGTCCTCGAATTTCTTCAGGAAGGCCTGGGCGTGCTCCTTGAGCTGAACATTGCAGAAGGCCACCAGGTGGTAGCCCATCTTTTCCTTGTCCAGCAGGGCGGCATAGCCGCGGATGTAGCCCTGCTCTTCCAAACGCCGGATGCGCTCGTAAACGGGCGTGGTGCTCATACCCAGGCGGGCGGCAATCTCCTTGTTGGTGTATTTGGCGTTCTCCTGCAGCAGGGCCAGGATGCGCCGGTCGGTGGCGTCCAGAGGCTTCATGGGCGAAAATTTTTCTGTTGTGAGGTTAGGAATGGACATTATTTTATTAAATTTTCTGGATTACGAGTAAAATTAAGTTTTATTTTCTTTAGTTGATATTCGTCATGGAAAAATTTTCTACTAAAGGTTACTTTTGTTTTGGAAACAGACTTAATGAATTCTTTCGAAATTCCTAACCAAATAAAGTGAATGATGCCCTACCGAAAATTTCAACCGGAGAGCCTGATGATGTCCTACGGCCACAGATCAGGCATGGCCAGGGGCGCCGTGAAAGCCCCTCTTTATCAGACTTCTACCTTTGCCTTCGAAACGGCAGAAGAGGGCAAGGATTTCTTCGAACTGGCCTACGGCCTGCGCGAGCCGGTGAACGGTGAAGCGCCGGGCATGATTTACAGCCGCCTGGACAACCCCAACCTGGAGATTCTGGAAAAGCGCCTCGGGTTGTGGGACCAGGCCGAGGCCTGCGCCGTCTTTGCCAGCGGCATGGCGGCCATCTCCACTACCGTCCTGGAGTTCCTCAAACCTGGAGACATCCTCTTGTACAGCAGCCCGCTTTACGGCGGCACCGTTCACTTCATCACCGAGGTGCTCACCCGTTACGGCATACAGGCCGTTCCTTTTTATTATGACCAGAAGCCGGAGGCCATCCTGCGGCAACTGAAGGCCAACCATCAGGCGCAGCGGGTGGCCATGATCTACATCGAAACCCCTGCCAACCCGACCAACACCCTGGTCGATATCGGGGCCATGAGTGAAATGGCCGGCCGCCTGTCCACGGAAGAACGGCGGGTACTGGCCGTGGTGGACAATACCTATATGGGCCCGCTCTGGCAGCATCCCCTGCAACTGGGCGCCGACCTGGTGGTTTATTCTGCTACCAAATATATCGGCGGCCACAGCGACGTGATCGCCGGCGCCGTGCTGGGCAGCAAGGAACTGATCGCCCGCATCAAAGGGCTGCGCTCCATGTTCGGCAGTATGGCCAGCCCCTACGACGCCTGGCTGCTCAGCCGCAGCCTGGAAACCCTCAAGCTGCGTATGGAACAGCAAACCCAAAACGCCCGGCGCATCGCCCGCTTCCTGCAGCAACATCCCATGGTGGAAAACGTCCATTACCTGGGCCTGCTCAGCGAGGCCGACGGCGAACAGTATGAGATTTACCGGCGGCAGTGCAGCGCCCCTGGCGCAATGCTGGCCTTTGATATCAGAGGCGGCGAAAAAGAAGCTTTTGTTTTCCTCAATAACCTGAAACTGGTGAAACTGGCCGTCAGCCTGGGCAGCACCGAGTCGCTGGCCGAACACCCGGCTACGATGACCCACTCCGGCATACCTGAAGATGTGTTGGCGGAAATGGGTATCTCCGAAAAGCTGGTCCGCCTGTCGGTAGGAGTAGAAAATGTAGAGGACCTGATCGCGGATATCGGGTTTGCACTGGAAAGGGCGGCGGCGGCCAGGGAGGCAGAAGTGATGGCCTGAGTTGGCCCAGGTGAGAGAGGTTCTTACAAGCCGGGTAAAATTTTTGATTTTGGTGACAGAGGTCACATTGCACGATTCGATCGCTGTTTATATTTGCAGGAGAAAAAACATCAACGATCGGCAGTATGGACAACAAGTCTTGCCCCCCCAGGCGCTGGCAAATACTGAGGCAAAAGCTGACTAACCTGAGGCCGGTGGATTTTGCGCGCGCCCTGGAGCAGAAAAACGGGGCCGTCCTGATCGATGTGCGCACGCCCGAAGAATTTCGGCAGGCCCACCTTCCCGGGGCGGTCAATATCAGTTACCTGATACCCGACCTTTGGGACCGGCTGGAACAGCTCGACCCCAACGGCGTCTACTTCATATATTGCCGTACCGAGCGCCGCTCCATGCGCGTATGTATGCTGATGCAGAACGGCGGGTTTTCCAAAGTGTTCAATATGGAGGGCGGCCTTCGCGCCTGGGAAGAAGTGTTCGGGCCGGTGAAAGGGTGACTGCAAATCCTGAAAATTCTGAATGCGATGAAATGCAGAAGCCGGCGCGCCTGAAAAAGGCCATTTTTTTACCTCTAAACATGAAATAATGTTCATATTTTGTTGAATTGCAATAACGTATTTCCTAACCTGTAAAAATTCTGATCAAACCATGAAAGTAGAACAAATATACACCGGATGCCTGGCAGAAGCTGCCTACTACATTGAGAGCGAAGGTGAAGCGGCGATCATCGACCCGCTGCGGGAAACCAATCCTTATCTGGAGCGCGCCAAAGCGGACGGCGCCAGGATCAAATACGTTCTGGAGACGCACTTTCATGCCGACTTCGTTTCGGGCCACCTCGACCTGGCCAGGAAAACCGGCGCTACTATCGTGTATGGCCCCACCGCCCAACCCAACTTCAAGGCCTATGTCGCCAGGGATGGAGAAGAACTGAAACTGGGCAAAGCCCGGATAAGGGTATTGCACACGCCGGGCCACACCATGGAATCGTCCACCTATCTGTTGCTGGATGAGAACGGCAGGGAATACGCCATCTTCACCGGCGATACCCTCTTCCTGGGCGATGTTGGCCGCCCCGACCTGGCCGTGAAGACTGACCTGACCCGCGAGGACCTGGCCGGCCATCTGTACGACAGCCTGCGCAATAAGATCATGCCGCTGCCCGATGACGTGATCGTTTATCCGGGCCACGGCGCCGGTTCCGCCTGCGGCAAGAAGATGAGCAAGGAGACCTGGGGCTACCTCGGCGAGCAGAAGAAGGCGAATTACGCCCTGCAGCCGATGAAAAGAGAAGAGTTCGTTAAAGAAGTTACCGAAGGGCTGGTAGAGCCCCCGCAGTACTTCCCGAAGAATGCCGTCATGAACAAGATGGGCTACGACAGCCTGGACGAGGTGCTGGAGCGCGGCCTGAACCCGCTCAGCGTGCGCGCCTTCAAAGCGGCCTGGGCCGAAGAGGAAGCCCTCGTGATCGATACCCGCCACCACGATGCCCGTCTCGTCGCTGCCCGCGCCCGAG
>CAZAXA010000100.1:12259-14994 GCA_964488965.1 uncultured Phaeodactylibacter sp.
ACCAGGACATCTTCGCCAAAGGCTTCATCCCGGGATCCATCTTCATCGGCATCGACGACAACTTCGCCATGTGGGTAGGCGCCCTGATCACCGACCTGCAGCAGCCCATCCTCTTCGTAGTAGAACCGGGCAGGGAGGAAGAAGTCATTACCCGCTTGTCCCGCGTAGGCTACGACAACCCGATCGGTTACCTGGAGGGCGGCTTCGAAGCCTGGAAGAAGGCCGGGGAAGATATCGACATCATGGATGAGGCGGCGCCGGAAGAACTGGCCAGGTTGTATAAAGACAAGAAGATCGGCCTGCTCGACGTCCGCAAGGAAAGCGAGTACAATGAACAGCATATCGTTGGCGCCCAGAACTTCCCGCTCGACTTCATCAACAGGAACATGAGCGAGGTGAACCGCGATAAGAAATATTACCTGCACTGCGCCGGCGGATACCGCTCCATGATCGCAGCTTCTATCCTGAGATCCCGCGGTTTTGACAAGCTCGTCAACATCAAGGGAGGCTTCAAGGCCCTCAAGGAGGCAGAACAACTGCCGATGACGGAATATCAGGAGCAGATCACCGAACTGTAACCGAATATTTGTTCGATTTTCATTGTTTACTGATCAAAGGGGGTTGCCGGAAGCCCGGCAACCCCCTTTCCTTTGTTGATAATTATCAGGTAAGCGCAGTGACGAATCTCATTTGCCCCCCCGTTTAGCTTTCGCACTTTTAAGAAATAAAAAACTAAAAATCATGGTAAAAGTGACTCCGATTCCTATAAGAGAAGTGATGAGCCGGGACCTGATCGTCGTGCAAAAAGAAGACAAGCTGCGCCGGATCAATGAGATTTTCCAGGCTTACAATATCCACCACCTGCCGGTTGTGGACGAAATGGGCAACCTCTGCGGTATCATCAGCAAGGCGGACCAGAGCCGGGCGGACCACCTGATCGGCCTGTACAACCAATCCCTTTACGATGAAGTGACGGCCGAGGATGTGATGACCAAGCAGGTGGCCACCATCAGCCCGGAAGATACCCTCGATAAGGCCGCCGAAGCCTTTATCGCCAATATCTTCCATTCTCTGCCGGTCGTTGACCGGGGCACCCTGGTCGGCATCATTACGACGCATGACATCATCCGCTTCTGCTTCAACGACGAGTTGCTCCTGGAAGATTGAACAGATTGTTACATAATCAAAAACAGTAATACCCATGGTTTTATCAGACACCAGCCTGCAGGTTGTGCACTTCGAGCACCGCCTGTGGGCCAATGAACTGAATTTCTTTGCTGACGAGCTTAAGATCTACGAGCATCAGCTGGAGGAACTCGTCCGGAGAACGGATGCCAAAGAGGCCATGCAGGAACTGGAACAGTTCCAGAACCAGTTCATCCGGCAAAAAGAAGTGCTGGATACCCTGCAGCACGATATTCATATCCATGAGCAGAAACTGGGCGAGGCGCTCCAAAGGAATGAGGAACTACCATTAGACCCCAATTACCACAATTTCTTAAAGGAACAAATGGAATCCTTCCACTCAATTTATGCGGACCTGAAGAAAAGATTCTATCTCTTCCTGTCGAGATGGAGGTGATCCATTATTTTGAATGGCCTGTGATTCAGGTGAAGCTTCTGAGGCTTCGCCAACTAGAGGAGTGCCCGAAAGGGCAATATTTGTCTCTTTAGATCGAAAGGGCCAGATTAACTATGGCAAAGCGCCCCTTACTGCCGGTTCTGGCAGAAGGGGCGTTGTGCTTTTTCATATTTTTAATCCTGTGGACAGCCGGCCATAAACCGCTTTTCCCGTCATCACCTTTAAACGCTTCTATCCTATGGAATGGAAAACTGTTGCATTTTTTTCTGCTTTCGCCCTGCTCTTCCTTTCTGCCTGCCGGAATGCGCCTGCCGGCGAGGGTTCCTCCCGCCAGAAATCCGCTGTTCTGACTGCCGAAGAGCAGGAGGCCTTCCTGGAGAAGGGCACGGATATTACTACCGCTACCTTCAGCGCCCTGAGCGGGAAGCTCAAAAGCGCTCTGCAGGAACAGGGCGTGGCCGGAGCGGTAAACTACTGTAAACTGGCGGCCTATCCGCTGGTAGACAGCCTCTCCATGGCCTATGATGCAGGCATCCGCCGCACCAGCCTGAAGGCCCGCAACCCCCGGAACAAACCTGCCGAAGCGGAACTGCCCATCCTGCAGGCCTACCACAACCAGGAAGCAAATGGACAGGCTCTGCTGCCGCAGGTGGTAGCAGAGGATGCCAATACCGTAGCCTTTTACGCTCCGATCATCATTCAGCCCCTGTGCCTGCAGTGCCACGGCAGGCTGGGAGAAACCCTCAAAGAGGAAGACTATGCCGTCATCCGGGAGTTGTATCCCGAAGATGAGGCCATCGGCTATCAGGCAGGAAACCTGAGGGGGATGTGGAGCGTGACTTTCCGGAGATGACCCCTGTTTCTCCTACTTCGGCACATTATTCGGGTTCAGCAGGTCGTAAAACTGATCCAGCTTGGGCAGGATGATGATGCGGGTGCGGCGGTTGATGGCGCGCCCTTCGGCAGTATCATTACCGGCGAGGGTATTGTATTCGCCCCGGCCGGCGGCGATCAGGCGGTTGGGGTCCACCTTGTGGGCCACCTGCAGGGCGCGGACCACTGAAGTGGCCCTTTTGACGCTGAGGTCCCAGTTGTCATCGATGCAGGAATTCTTGATCGGCACGTTGTCGGTATAGCCTTCGACCATGACTTC
>CAZAXA010000101.1:0-14929 GCA_964488965.1 uncultured Phaeodactylibacter sp.
CAGGATGGCGCCAAGGCAGTAGCGGTTATTGTGGTCGGCGCCGTGATAAATCTCGAGCCAGCCTTCCGGGGTCTTTATGGGGGCGGCCCCTGCGCCCACGCGCGCGCTGTCCCACCAGCCGTCACGGGTGTGCAGGATGCACCGGTGCCCTCCCCAGTGCCGCAGGTCATCGGAGGAAGAAATCCAGATGAAATTGCCGCCCAGGTCGATGCCTGAGGGCCGGTGCAGGCAATAATACCTTCCTCCGATCTTCTCTTCGAAGAGGGCGCAGTCTTTGTTATGGGGTGGCAGGATCATGCCTTCTCTCGTGAAATTCCGCCAGTCGGGCGTCCACATCAGGCCGACCCCTACTCCGTTCTCCGACACCTGCGTGTAGGTGAGGTAATAGTTCTCCCCGATCAGGCTTACCCGGCAGTCTTCGATGCCGAAGGTTTCCAGCGCCCCCTGCCCGAAAATCCTGGAAGGAAAATCAGCCGGTTCGTAGAAATGCAGGCCGTCATCGCTGCATACCAGCCGCAGGTGTGATATGGTGGAGAGGTAGGCCTTGCCTTTGTATCCCACTTTTCGGACATCGGATAAGTCAAGGGCCGGGTCTGTTTTCTCGAACTCCATGACGTGAAATGAGCCCTCGCCGTTCATCACGGGAAATGATACCAGCCCGGATTTTTGCCGGGGGCGCTCCGCTACGCGCAGCAGCAGCCAGGCCTTGCCGTCAAAGCGGAAAGCGCCGGGGTTCATGACACACTCCACCACCCAGCCCGGTTGGCTGGGCATTATGTCTCTTTTGGTGAGAATGGGATTTTCCTTAAAACGTTTGACCATGATCGGGATACAGGAATGTTAGGAAATGTCATTCAAGAGCAACTGGTTTGGCATATTGAGATACGCCAAACCAGTTGCCACTCACATCATCAGTGTTTACTGAACTTCAATGATCCGATGTCCTTGCCTCCCAGTACAAAATTGAGGGAGTACATCCCCGGCGGATAGCTGCTTACGTCCAGCATGATCTGCCCGGCAGCCACATCGCTTTCGTTCAGGCGAAGGGCGTCCACCTGCCTGCCCTGCAGGTCAAATACCCGCAGCAGGAGGGGCTGGTTGGCCGGCAGCCGGTGGTTTACGGCCAGCCAGCCGGTAGCCGGGTTCGGGAAGGCCCGTCCGATGTAGGCGCCAAGCAGGTTCTGCTCCGCAGCGCCGGTAGTACCCGTGGCGTACAGCCTGGCGGCCTCCTCGGCGGTAAGGGCCTTGTTGTAGATTTTGACGTTATCCAGCGCTCCCTGGAAGTACTGCCCGCCTTCGATCGGGTTGTTGCCGAAACCAAGCGGACGGGCTGTGCTGTTGAGCTTGCCCAGAGCCGGCTTGCGGTTAACTTCCACTCCATTCACGTAAATGATGTCGTCAGTTCCATCGTGTACCATGGTGACATACCACCAGAAGCCGATAACCATCTCGTTGCCGTCGCCGCTGTCCATATCGGAGATGAAATTGGGGAACTGGGCGTTGTTGCTGTTGGTCGTCCAGACGATCTTGAGGTGCTGCGGCAGGGAAACCTTCCAGCGCTGGTTCCAGTGGCCGAAATCCAGGATGTAAGCTTCCGCATCCTGAAGGTTTTGGCCGTCCACGCGAATCCAGAAGGAAACAGTGGTATAGTCGGAAAGCAAATGCACGGCATTGGGCGCCAGAACGGAATCCTGCATGCCGTCAAATTTGATGTTCATGCCGCCGCCATGTGCGTGGGCGGAGGTTTCAAAGATGGGGTTGCCCCCGATGAGGCCATGGTTCTGATAGGGGGTGGCGTCGTTGGCATTGCCGTCAAAAGGATAGTGGGCCACCAGGCCGGGCTCATCCGTTTCGAGGGGTTCGGTTGTGCTTATCGTGATTTCCGCCAGCCCGGAAACATTGCCGGCGAGGTCGAAAGCCGCCACCTCAAAGCTGTAAAGGGTTTCCGGATCGAGGCCGGTGACCAGTGCCGACAGCGTGGAAGCGGGTACGGTGTCGAACACTTCGCCATCCACCCAGATGATGTACCCGGACACCTGGGTGTCGTCGGTGGAAGCCTCCCAGCTCAAAAGCACGGAGCTGAAACTGGGAGAAGCGCTGAGGTTGCCCGGTATCGTTGGGGGCGTTACGTCAGGCGTTTCATCCGGGCCGGTGGTGACTTTAAGCGTCGTGGGCAAAGACTCGTTGCCTTCGGCGTCAACTGCCGTCAGGCCGAAGGTGAATTCCGTCAGTGGCGCCAGGCCCGCAAAATAGGCCGAAGTGGATGCCGTAGTGGCGGCCGGGGCGCCGTCGAGGTAGACGTTGTAGGCGGTTACCCCTATGTTGTCGGTTGCCGGAAGCCAGGATAGCCCGACGTTGTTGAACACCACCTCCGCCGTCAGGTTGAGCGGAGCGCAGGGCGCCTCCTCATCGCCGCCGGACGGGGGTTGTGACTGATCGGCATAGAGCTGGGCGATCTGGGCGTCGGACAGGGCGGCGTTGTAGACCTGCACTTCATCCAGGCTGCCGTCGAACCAGTTGCCGCCGTCCACGGGGTTGTAACCGATGCCGAGGGGGTAAGTGGTATTGTCGAGGGCGCCGACGACATCCTTCTCTGCCACCGGAGCGCCATTGAGGTAAATTTTGTCCTTCGAACCGTCGTGTACCATGGCCACATGTGTCCATTCGCCAACAGGCAGCTCATTACCGTCGCCGGAATCCATATCGGAAATACCGCCGGCATAGTTGGTCGTCCAGACCGGCTTGCCGTGGGTGGGCAGGGAGATCTTCCAGCGTTCCTGCCAGCCGCCGAAAGAGAGGAGGAAGACTTCGCCGTTGCCCGGCAGGCTGTTGGGCTTCACCCAGAAGCTGACCGTGGTGAAAGGAGAGTTGAGCTGCGGCGAATTGGCAGCTGTCACTTCGGTAGTGGCGCCGTCGAAGCCGGCGGCTTTATTGGCTTTGCCGAAGCGGTCTTTGGCCGGTATAGCTCGTGAAGCATGGTTGTTATACGCCGTTGCGTCCATGCTGTTGCCGCTGAAAGCGTAGTGCGCTACCAGATTGCCCGGTACGGAAGGCGCCGGGGCCTGGGCGTCATACAGGGCGGCAACTTGCGTATTGCTCAGTGCGACATTAAAGATCACGACGTCGTCCAGCGCGCCGTCAAAGAAGCCGCCGTTGTCGATCGGGTCGTAGCCGATGCCCAGGGGATGCTTCGTCTTATCCAGGGCGCCGGCCACATCTTTCTCATTGGCCAGGGCGCCATTCAGGAAGATTTTGTCTTTTGCGCCGTCATGCACCATGACAACATGCGTCCAGGTATTCAGGGCGAGCGGGGCGCCGGAATCCATATCGCTGCAACAGGCGCCGTTGGAATGCGTAGTGAATACGGGTTTGCCATGCGAGGGCAGGGAGATTTTCCAGCGCTCCTGCCAGCCGCCGTTGGAGAGCAGGTAAACCTCGCCCGTGCCCGGAAAGCTGTTGGGGTTCACCCAGAAACTGATGGTGGTATGATCGGATTGCAGGGCCGGAGAATTGTCGGCCGTCGCCGCGCCGGCCAGCGCGTTGGAACCCCATCCGTGGCGGTTGGGCGCCGCCGTGGCGCCCTCTTCCAGCCTGGCGTGGTTGTGGAACTGCGTTTCATCCGTACCATTGCCGTTCAGGCTGTAATCCGCCGCCACCACATCGGGCGTACCCGGGAAAGTAGTTTGCAGCACATAGAGGTTGGATACATCCGTAGCGGACAATGCAACGTTGTAGATCGCAATCTCGTCCAGGGCGCCGTCGAACCAGTTGCCGCCATCGATCGGGTTGTAGCCGATGCCCAGAGGGTAGGTAGTGCTGTTGAGCGTCCCGGCGACATTCTTCTCCGCTACCAGGTTGCTGTTCATATAAATCTTGTCTTTTGCGCCGTCGTGCACAAAAACGACATGCGTCCATTCGCCAACGGGCAGCTCGTTGCCGTCGCCGGAGTCCATATCGGAGATGCCGTTGGAGCCGTTGGTCGTCCAGACCGGCTTGCCGTGGGTGGGCAGGGAGATTTTCCAGCGCTCCTGCCAGCCGCCGAAGGAGAGGAGGAAAACTTCGCCGTTGCCCGGCAGGCTGTTGGGCTTCACCCAGAAGCTGACCGACGTGTAGGGCGAATTGAGCTGCGTTCCGTTCGGAGCGGCGATTTCCGTAGTGGCGCCGTCACACAACAGTGCGCTGGCGCCGAAACCGAAGCGGTCGGCCGTAATGGCGCCGGAAGAAAGATCGAGGTGGTTGCCAAAATCCGTGCCGTCTTTTCCGCTACCGTCGAAGGCGTAGGAAGCGACAGCGCCCTGGCCCACCGTGGGCGGCGTATTTTGCTCAGCGTAAAGGGCGGCCACTTCTCCATCCGACAGCGCCTGCCCGAAGAGCATCACATCGTCGAGCGCGCCGTTGAAGAAGAAACTTTGGTCAATGGGGTCATAGCCGATGCCCAGGGGATAGGTAGTAGCGTCGAGCGCGCCAGGCACATCTTTCTCGTTCACTTTTACCCCGTTGAAGTAAATGATGTCTTTCGTACCGTTATGCACCATGACGACATGCGTCCAGGCGCCGAGCGCCAGCGGCGTGCCGCTGTCCATATCGCTGCAGCAGGCGCCGCCGGAGTGGGTGGTAAATACCGGTTTGCCGTGAGAAGGCAGGGATATCTTCCAGCGCTCCTGCCAGCCGCCGTTGGAAAGCAGGTAGACTTCGCCCTGGCCGGGAAAGGACGTGGGGTTGATCCAGAAGCTGATGGTTGCATTGGGGGTATTGAGATGGGAGGCATTGCCGGCCGTCACCGCGCCCTGGGCGCCGTCGAAATACATGGCCCGGTTCGGCCAGCCGAAGCGGTCCTGAATGAACGAGGCCCCGTTGACCGAAGCGTGGTTGGCAAATGATGAAATATCCTTGGCGCTGCCCGAAAAGTCATATGAGGCAACGGGCGTTTGCGCCTGTAATCCCGCCGCCAGCAGGCAACAGCAGGCCAGCAGGAATAATAAAGGTGAATGTTGTTTCATGGTAATACTGTTTTTGGTTATAAAAAAGCGAGCGTGTTTTCACCTGAGCTTAGCAATCCTTCAGCCGACTGGCCGCCCGGGGTTCACTGAACTTTCACATCTTCACGAACCTACCCGGGAACAATCCTTTTCCACCAATACCTACGATCACATAAACTCCTGTTTTCCATCCGCTTAATTGCAGGACGATCTGCTCTCTTCCGTTAACCTTTTCCGCCGCCGCCAGGCGCCCTGCCAGGTCGAACACCCTTACCTCTTCCAGTCCGGGCAAAACGACGGTAAGGCTTTCCGACGCCGGGTTGGGAAAGAGAAGCAGGGAACTGGAAGAGAAAACCTCGCCACTGGAGGTGGCGCCGGTTTCGAACAGGGTTTTCACTGCCTCCGGATCAAGGGCGTAGTCGTAAAGCTTCACCTCATCCAGTACCCCCTTGAAATTGTAATTCGCCTCGCCGGGAAGCATCTGCCCCATGAGAAGGGGAGCGGAAGTGGCGCGCATCTGGCCGTTCAACGCTTTGTAGCTGTGCAGTTCCCCGTTGAGGTAGAGCGCCATCAGGCCTCCGTCATAAGTCGCCGCCACGTGATAGAAACTGTCGGTTTGCAGGGAGATAGTGGCGTCGAGGTCGCCGATACCTCCGAAGGAATTGACCGTCCAGCGCAGGCGCTTTTCCGGGGTAACCGAGAGCTTCCAGCGGCTTTGCCAGCTCCCGTGGGAGAGCAGGAAAGTCTCCTTGTCGGGCAAATCCCCTGCATTGAACCAGCAACTGGCCGTGATGCCATCCTGGAAATTCAGTATGGGGCCGTTGGGCACGGCTATGTGCTGGGCCCCTCCATTGAAATAGTAGGCGCTCTGAGGGTTGCCGAAGCGGTCGGCAGTCAGAATGGCGCCGTTGGCCTGCCCGTGCAGGCCGTTGCCGCTGATGTCGTCGGCATTGCCGCTGAAGGGATAATCGGCAATAAGTTCGCCGCTGCCGCTGAAAATTTTCACCAGGATGCCGGCAGTGGCCATGGCGGACAGCCCTCCGCTGTCGGTAACGGCCACCGTAAGCTGAAAAATGCCCTCCGTCATCGGCGCTGTCCATTCCACCGAACTGCCCGCGCCGCTTATGCTGCCGCCGGCGGCTACCCAGCTGTAGGCCAGAGTGTCATCCTGAGTATCGGTGGCCAGGCAGGTGAGCAGCAGCGATTCGCCTGGGGCGGCATAAGGCCTGCTCTTATGAATGCCGATGATCTGCGGGGGGGTATTGATCTCCGGGACAACCGAAAGCAGCAGTACGGCCGTATCGCCGCCGCCCTCCATATCAGTGACGATGCACTGTATTTCCACCTCCGCTTCCACATTGGGAGCGGTGAACGCAACTTCGCTCCCGCTGCCGCTTATCCCGCCTTCGGTTGTGCTCCATTGATAGGTAAGCGTGCCGGAGGCGGCATCGGACACCGTACAGTAAAGCGCCGTCGTGCCGCCCGTTTCCAATGGGTTTGCCGCTGCCGCCAGCGCTTTGATGCGGGGAGGCCGGGTAAAAGGCAGGGCGCTCTGGCGGTAATCCACCACTACGCCGTTCACCAGCATCTTGTTCTGCTCATAGGCAATATCTCCACCTGCGGGGCATACCACTACCAGGATCGCCTCATTGGCCGGAATATCCAGGCTTACCGTGCCGCTGGCATTCAGAACAATGAAGTCTTCGGAAAGGGCTTCGTATATATCTGCCGGGCCGTTCCCCACATCGAATTGCACGGCCCGGGCAATATTGTGCGAGTTGTAGAACAGGTAGGTAGGATAAGCTTCGCCGCGAAAAAAGTCCGTTTTCAAAAGGTCGGCCTTCAGGATTTTATCGACATTGGTTTTTTCCACCATGGCCCCCAGGTAGCCCACCGACGAAGTGCCGTAGAGGGCGAGGTTGGTGGCGGCCCAGCCTCCGTTCACCGCATCGCCGGTGGAGAAAGGCGAGAGGCCCTGCCAGGACTCCCGCAGCGCCTCGTAGCCGATGGCCTGCCCGGGGTCGTTGGCCGACGACCAGGCAGAGGCGTCCTGCAGGTTGGGAGGTAAAAAGCCGGGGAAAAACAGCCGGGTGGCGTTCGACAGGTTGAGCATCCACTTGCCGATAGCGCGGGCGAAGCGTTTATCATAGCGCACCATAGGCGCCAGGGCCGCCGCCTGCTGCAGGCCGTTCATCAGAAAAGCGTAGTCGTTGCCGCCGTCGTTGGCTTCGCCCACCAGGCCCGATACATCAAAGCCGCCCCAGTTGCCGACGATGGTTCCCCACCCCCGCAGTTGGCCCCTGTCGAAGGACCAGTTCACCATTTTTTCAATGTCGTAGTCCGTACCGATCTCGGCGTTCATCTTCGCCGCCGTCAGCGTCCCGTAGGGAAGCTGCAGCTCGTAGGAGGGGTTGGAGGGCCAGCCGTCCAGAAATTCCATGGACCACTCCGCCCCCTTGAGGTATTCGGGATTGCCGGTTTCTTTCCAGGCATTGTAGAGCGCCCAGGCGAAGGCGCCGGCAGCTTCCGGCTCCGGCACGCCGTTGGAGTTGGGTTCCATGGTACTGAATTTCCATGCCCGGTAGTTCATGTAGGCCGGCGACCAGGGGGCGTCGGCGCCGCCCATAGCCCGCACCGCTTCCAGAAAGCGGCCGGCTATGGCGGTGAACTGCAACTCCGCTTCGCCGCCCATATCGGGATACAGGTCGTATAGCTGGTAGAAATAGACGTTGGGCATCATATCATACCACCAGTCATTGCCGCTGCTGGCCCCTGCGTTGTTGAGGTAAAGGTTCTCGCCGTTGGCCTTGTTGAAAAAATCCTGCGCCATCAGCACCCAGTTCCTGCCGGGCTGGCTGCTCTTGTCTATCCCCACCAGGGTAGCGCCCACGAGAGAAGGCAGCACATTGATGGCCTCGTTGCCGAAGGGGGAGTTGGTACCGACATAGGTGTGCAGCCGGAAGGTTTCGCGCTGCGGATAATTCACCCCGGCAGGATTGATGTAGCACAGGGGGAGATACTGCCCGCTTCTTTGCAGGTCATAAACAAAGGTGTCGTAGGACAGGGCCACCTCCCGCCAGTCGCGCACATTGTAGGGCGAAGGTTGGTTGGGCATGAGTTCGACCCGGGCTATGGCGATCTGCCCCGGCTGCGCCCAGGCCGCCTGGAGGCATAAGAGAAACAGGAGATAAGTATAAGTTGCTAATTTTTGCATAAAGGGCGGCTGTTTTGGCATTTCGGTTTGGCGCTAAGTTGCTGGTTGATGGTTGTTGGTTGCAACAAACAAGCATCAACCGACGACAATCAATACCCCGGATTCTGCGTCAGGGAGGGGTTCAGGTCAATTTCTGTCTGCGGCAACGGGAACAGTTCGTGTTTCCCTTTCTCAAAACCAGGGAGTATATCCCCGGCGACGCCCCATCGCAGCAGGTCGAAAAAGCGGTGCAGTTCAAAACCCAGTTCCACCTGCCGTTCGTGGCGGATGGCCTCCCGCATTTCCGCCTGATCGGCGGTGGTGATGGGCGGCAGGGCGGCGGCAGGGTCTTCCGCCTGGGCCCGCGCCCGGGCGCGCACCTGCTCGAGGGGGGCCTGCGCCTCTCCTACCCTGCCGAGTTCATTCAGCGCCTCGGCTTCCCAGAGCAACACCTCGGCAAAGCGAATGGCCGTATAGTTGATGTCGCCATCGGAGGGCTGCGACACTACCGCCGTGTCCTGAAGGTATTTGCGGGGGCTGTACCTCGTTGAGGAAAAGGAATTTTTATAGATGGCCCCAAAATATTCCTCGTCTCTCATCGCCACCGTGAACTTGCGGCGGGGGTCGTCCGGCTCGAAGGCATTGACGAAACTCTCCGTCACCTCAGCAAAGCCATAGCCATCGAGTTTTCTGGACATCCACCACTGGTTGAGAAAATTGCCAACGCCAAGTTCGAGGTTGGCATGCTGGATTTCCCAGACGCTCTCGCTGTTGTTCTGGGTTTCTTTCCGGAAATTATCCTGGTAATCGGGCATGAGGCTGTAAATGCCCAAACCTTTGACTTTTCCCACGTATTCCAGCACCCTGTCCCATTTCTTTTCATACAAAAAGGCCTTGGCTGCCAGGGCATAGGCAGCTCCTTTGGCGGCCCGCCCGGCCTCGGAGGGGGGGTGCATTTCCGGCAGCAGTTGAGCGGCCCTTTCGCAGTCCGCCTCGATTTGGGCAAAAATCTCCGCCTTCGGGCTTCGGGGAATTTTCAAATCTTCCGGCGGGGCAACGCTGGTGAACAGAGGTACATCGCCGAAAACCTGCGCCAGCAGGAAGTAGTAATAAGAACGCAGGAACAACGCCTCGCCCGTGATCTGATCGCGAAGGCCTTCGTCCATGTCCACCCCCGGCAGGTTGTCCAGCACGAGGTTGCACTGGGTGATGCCGTCGTACTGCAGTTTCCAGAAGGCGTTGAACTCCTCCGTCCGGGGCGTGTAGGTAAAGGCCTCCAGCTCGACCAGGCCGGGGCGGGAGCCGTCGCCCCCCGTGATGGCCTCATCGGAGGTGATCTCGGCAAATGCCCAGTAGAAGTTGGCGTTTTCGTTGTTGAACAGCAACGGCCGGTAAGCGGCGTTGACCGCCTGAATGGCGTCGGCTTCGGACTGGAAAAACGAGCCGGCGTCGAGCGTCGCGATCGGCTCTTTGTCGAGTATGTCCTGGCAGGCAGTAAGGGCCAGGGCGAGGAGGAGGAGGTAGGTGAATCGTTTCATATTGAAAGCCTTTGTGGTGTTTCGGTGTTGTGGTGTATCGGTGTATCGGTGAGGGCACTCCGGAAAACATTGGCGGCAAATAAGATTTTGTCCACCCCTGCACCCCCGCCAGCGGGGGATATGCCACCACATTGCCAGCCATTATAGGGCAAATTTCCCCCGCTGGCGGGGGCTAGGGGGTGGATCTCAAAATAAAATTTCCCATTATTAAACGCCATCGTTTCAAACCATACTTTCCGGAGTACCCTCATCGGTGTATCGGTGTTGCGGCCGGGGGCTTGTGGGGCAGCCTACATTATACCAACCTAAACACAATTACCCACGGTACCATATCATAATAAATACCCATAAAATTACCTCAAAACTCCATCTGCAGGCCGGCGATCCACGTCCTCGGGGCCGGCACCGTACCCCAGTCGATGCCCACGCTGAGATCGGAAGAAATCCCCAGCCCGCGGGTGTCGTTGGCATTGGCCTGAATCTCGGGGTCCAAGCCAGGGTAATTGGTAAAGGTGAAGGCGTTCTGCACGGTCAGGTACAGCCGGAGGCTGCTGATGTCCTCCCCTTTCAGCAGTTCTTTAAAATTGTAGCCGAGCGTGAGGTTGCGGACGCGCAGGTAGGAGCCGTCTTCCAGGAAACGCGTCGAGATGCGGCGGTTGCCGTTGCGGTCGTCCACGCTGACTTTGGGTATATCGGTGTCGGGGTTGTCCGGCGTCCAGCGGTTGAGCAGCTCGCTGTAGGAGTTGAAGCCCCTCAGCTGCGTTTCGTAGGCAAAATTGCCGTAGAGGAAATACACGTCGTTCCCCTTGACGCCCTGCAGCAGGGCCGAAAGATCGAAATTGCGCCAGCTGAGGGCGGCCGTCAGGCCGAAGGTGAAATCGGGGAAGGGGCTGCCGACATGCCGGCGGTCTTTGTCGTCAATGACGCCGTCGCTGTTCAGGTCTTTGAATTTCACATCGCCGGGACGGGTAAACGGCGTCTGTACCGGGCTGTTGTCGACTTCTTCCTGCGTCTGGAAAAGGCCCTCCATTTCCCAGAGGAAGAAAGAGCCTACCGGCTGGCCGGGTTCGGTTTTGGTGATGGGGCCGTCCGACAGGCCGAAGCCGCCGAGGATGGGTTCGCTGTCGGCAATGGAAAGCACCTCGTTGCGCACCGAAGCGATATTGGCCCCTATGTTGTAGTTGAACCGGCCGCTCTTGTTCCGGTAGTACAGCCCCAGCTCTACGCCTTTGTTTTCAACAGTTGCGGCATTGACGAAAGGCGGCCGCGTCGAGCCGCCTGCCTGCGGTACCGGCACCCGCACCAGGATATCCTCGGTGCGCTTCCGGAAAAGGTCAACGGCCAGGGAAAGGCGGTCTTCCCAGAAGCCGAGGTCCAGGCCGGCATTGGCCTGGGTGCTCGTTTCCCACTTGATATTGCTGTTGCCGGTTTCCAGTATGCTGGCGCCGGTAGCGATATTGTCGCCGAAAACGTACACGAAATCACCCGTGCTGACCAGGGAACTGTAGGGGTAAATTCCGATCTCCTGGTTGCCCAGTTGCCCCCAGCTCGCCCGGAGCTTGAGGGTGGAAACCAGGCGGGAGTTTTCAAAGAAAGGCTCGTTCGATACGTTCCAGGCCGCCGATACGGAGGGGAAAGTCCCCCAGCGGTTGTTCCTGCCGAAACGGGAGGAGCCGTCACGCCGCAATGCTGCGCTGACGACATAACGGCCGCCAAAGGAATAGCTCGCCTGGCCAAACCAGGACAACAGGGCCCACTCCGTGGCAATGCCCGAGGACCCGACATCGTTGAGTTCTACAGGGATGCTGGCGTCGATATAGCGGAACAGGGGATCCGAGCGGCGGAAGTTGCTGGCCGAGGCCCCCAGATAATCGGTATGGTTTTGAATGGCTTCCATGCCTGCGAGCGCCGATATGCGGTGGCCGCCGAAGGTGCGCGAAAAATCCAGCGTATTGTTCCACACCAGCGTCTGGTCGAACACCCGCCCTTCATTGAGCGAGGTGGGGTCATAAATGGCGGCGGAGAGGCGCTTTTTGAACAATTTTTCCCGTTCGAAGAGGAAATCGCCGCCGAGCGTGCTGCGCAGTTTCAAACCTTCGAACAGCGACAACTCGGCGAACACATTGCCGAAGATGCGGTACCGGTTAATCGTCCAGTCGGTATTTTCCACGAAAACGAGGGGGTTGGCGTTGCCGTCCCCGAAGAGCACCGGCTCGCCCAGTTCGGAGGTGACGTTGATGAAGCTGCCGTCAGGATAGCGGGCAGGGAACAGCGGGGCGGCAATAAGGGCGTAGCGGATGCCGCTCAGTTCGTTGCCGGGGCCGAAGCCGTCGCCGGAGCCGTTGATGACCTGGCGGCTGGTATGGGAAAACGCCATATTGTTGCCCACCCGGAAGCGCCGGTTGCCGAGCTCGCCGTTGAAGCGCAGCTGGTACTTGTCAAAACCCTGGCTCCTGAAGATGCCGTCCTGGGAGAGGTACTCGCCGGAAATGTAAAAATTGCCGGATTCACTCCCCCCTCTGGCCGATAAGGAGTACCGCTGGATGGAAGCCGGGTCGAAGAGCATATCGAGCCAGTCGTTGTCGGGCAGGGTGTCCAGAATAGCGGGGTCATAAACAGGCAACTGATTCGCCGGGTTGCGCAGGAGGTTGGCGTTCCCGATGGCCTCGTTGCGCAGCATGAGGTAATCTTCGGCATGGAGCAGCTCAGGCAGGCCGGCGGGTTGTTGTACACCGTAATACGCCTCGAAATCGAAAACCGGTTTTCCCGCTTCCCCCTTCCTGGTGGTGATGAGCACCACGCCATTGGCAGCCCTTGCCCCGTAAATCGCCGCCGCCGCCGCATCCTTGAGCACGTCGATGGATTCGATGTCGCTAATCGAAAACATATTGATGTTGCCGGTAGTCGGCACTCCGTCGATGACATACAGGGGGTTGTTGTTGCCCAGAGTGCCCACACCCCGGATCCGCACGGCAATATCGTCGCCCGGAGAACCGGTGACCTGAGTGACCATGACGCCCGGCGCCTGCCCCTGCAGGGCCTGGTCGATGCCGACCACGACCAGCTTTTCAATGTTCCGGGCTTTCACCGAGGCGATGGCCGAGGCGACGTCGCTGCGGAATTCCCGCTTGTAGCCGGTCACGACGACCTCTTCCATGAGTTCGGCCTCCAGTGACAGTGTGATTGCCAATACTTCCCTGCCTTGCACGGGTATTTCCTTTGTCTCGTACCCCACATAGCTGATCACCAGCACCGCCTCCGGCGAAGAGAGGGCGAGGCGGAAGTTGCCGTCGACATCGGTAATGGCGCCGGTGGCGGCGCCTTTTTCCTGCACAGTCGCCCCGATCAGGGGCTGGTTGTCTTCTTCGGAGGCGACGGCGCCGCTTACGGTGAAGGCCTGGGCCCCAATATGTTGAGCAGCAAAAAGGAGTAAAAGGGAAGTGAGTGTAACGAGGCGCATAACGATCACGGTTTTATTCTTCTCAGGGTGCCTTAAGCAAATTTCTCAAACCGGATGACAGGGAAGTAGTACAATGACGTAGAAAGATAGTACTTTTGTGAATGACATTCAAGGGCGCAGGCTGCAAAGGCCCTCCTTTCTTCCCCAGAAAAAAGCATGCCTATGCATATCTACCGGGAAATCACACCACTCAGGCCGCAGGATCTATTCGTCGTGCTGGATTCCGTCAGCAACGGCTTCGACTATCCCATCCACAACCATCCGGAGTATGAGCTCAACCTCGTGACAGGCATCTCCGGCACGCGCATCGTGGGCGATTCCACAGAGCGCTACGCCGACGGCGACCTCGTCCTGCTGGGCCCTTATCTATACCACAAATGGGACGGGGACCAGCAACTGCTGGATAATGGGCGCCCTTACCGCGTCATTACCATTCAATTTGCCACCGACCTGTTCGTCGGGCAGATGTTTCAGAAGGACTGTTTTCTCAAAATCCGCAAACTGTTAAAGGACTCCAGCCGGGGAATAAAATTTCACGGGAGGACCTTCGATGAGGCCATGCGCATCATGTTTGGCCTGACGGAAGACAAGGGGTTCGCCAATGTCATCGGTTTTTTCCGCCTGCTCGACCTGCTTTCCAATTCCACCGAGGCTTCTTTTCTGGCGAGCCTGGGCTTTTCCCCTCAGGCGCAGCGGTCGGAGAGCAACCGCGTTCAGGTGGCCTATGCTTACATCCTGAAGCATTTTACCGACCCCGGCCTGAGGATAAGCGATGTAGCGGCGCAGGTTCACATGAGCGAGTCGGCTTTCAGCCATTTTTTTCAGAAATATGCCTTCCGCAGTTTCACCCAGTTCCTGATCGACCTCCGGATCGGCCATGCCTGCAAGCTGCTGCTGGATACCGACGGCACGGCCGCCCAGATCAGCGGCCAGTCCGGCTTCAACAACCTGGCCAATTTCAACCGGCTGTTCAAAAAATACCGCTCCTGCACTCCGCTTCAGTACCGCAGGCGCTATCAGGAAAAAAATGAGTTCGACTGGGCGAACCAGGTTACTCCCTGGCAGTTCCTGCCGCCCCGGGCCAACCTGAACGGAAGGATACAACCGGCGGAGCATTCAACGCGGTTGATCCATTTTTGAGGGAAGGCAGATTTATTTGTCCTTCCTCATCTCCAGCACTTCCTCCACCGGCAGCGCTTCGATAGTAACTCCGTTCCCCGTCATCGTTTCCGCCATGAAGAGCGAGTTGAGAATGGCCTCTTCCGTCGCCTCGATGGCGGCCAGGAAGAGGGGGGTCATGGCGCTGTTATCCAGCACTTGCTGTTCCAGCAGGAGGCTTTCGGGGGCGTAGGGCACGCGCAGGCCTTCGGCAGTAGAGAAGGCGATGACATAATCCCCGCTTCCATTGGAAGCGATGCCGCCGGTGCGCGCCAGCCCCAGCATCGCTCTTTTGGCCATTCGCTTCAGGTTGCGGGCGCAGGCCGGTGCGTCGGTGGCGACGATGATCATGCAGGAGCCGTCGCCCGTGCTTTTTGCCGCCTTTTTCTTCTCGAGCGCTTCCCCCACCGGCAGGCCGTCCACCTGCAGCACCCCGCCGAAATTGGTTTGCACCAGCACGCCGACGGTGTAGCCTCCCTCTTCGGCGGGCAGCCGGCGTGAGGCCGTACCGATGCCGCCCTTGAAGCCGAAGCAGATAGTTCCGGCGCCGGCCCCGACGTTGCCTTCCGCTACCGGCCCGGGGGCGGCCGAAGCGATGGCC
>CAZAXA010000102.1:0-14926 GCA_964488965.1 uncultured Phaeodactylibacter sp.
GTTGCGACTTACTGAACCGGTGGATTTCATCAATGAACAGGATGGGGTTGGGGCTGCTGAAGAAATGCTGGCTCCGGGCCTTTTGAATAACATCCCGAACGTCTTTCACCCCCGAGCTTACGGCCGACAGGGTGTGAAAAGGGCGTTTGAGCTCATTGGCAATGATGCGGGCCAGCGTCGTCTTGCCCACCCCCGGAGGGCCCCAGAGGATAAATGAAGGCACTTTGCCGGATTGTATAGCCTGCCGCAATACCGCACCCGGGCCGGCCAGATGCTTTTGCCCTACATAGTCGTCCAGCTTCTTCGGGCGCATTCTTTCTGCCAATGGTTGCATAAGCCTAAATTCATTTGATTCCGGGAACAAGGTTGAAAAAAAAATTCCATTCACCCAACCCCCGCCCCAATGCTTGTATATGAGCGCACCCTGATCTTTTTCCAATTTTTTGTTGCAGAAAAGCAACCTTTTTTGTTCCTGCCCGTACAAAGCAATAGCTATTTCTTTAAGGAACCCCCTTCATTTATCCCCTGTTTTTTGATGAGATTCCGGCCCGGCCTTTCCCCTGCCCCTGCCGGGCGCGGCCCTGTTGAAACGATCATCGCACAATCCAAAGCCTGAACACCCCCTTTTAAGAACATTCACAATGAGAAAACTAGTTGTACATGACAACGGAACGAGTCCCTTTGTTAGAAAACCTCCGTGTCCCCCCTCAACAATACCTGAAAGAATTATTGGCAAGTTATGGCCCGCAGGCTCAGCTTTTCAGCATCAGGGCTGAACAGGATGCCCTGGTAAAAGGCGCCGGAGGCGCCCGGCTGTCTTTTTCCTCACGCTCCTTTGCAGACGCTTCCGGAAAACCGGTGGAGGGGCCGGTGGAGGTTCGCCTCCGGGAGGCTTTTACGCTTGGGGAAATGATCCTTGCCGACCGGCCCACTGCTTCTGAGGACCGCCTGATGGAGTCCGGAGGGCAGTTGATGATACAAGCCAGGCAGGGGCAGGAGCTTCTTCAGTTATCCCAGCCTGCAACAGTAGACCTCCCGGTGCGGAGGAACCTGCGCAACCCGGTGGCGATGCGCCTCTTCCTGGGCGGCACTTCTACTTTTCAGCCATTTTCTTACAGCAGTAGTTTTGACTGGCGGATGGCGTCCGAAAAACCGGTGCGCATCCGAAAGATCGAAGGCAGGAAGTACTACAGCTTCCAGTTGCAGTCGCTTACCTGGGCCGGCTGCGATTTCTTCATTGCCCGGCGGGCCAGCCGCTATATGGTTACCGCCCGGCCCGTTTCCACGGTAGATAAGTTTGATGGCCTGCTGGCCTACCTGGCCTTCCGGGATATCCATGCCGTGGCCCGGATGTATCCCGGCCAGAATGGCTGTACAGCAGTTAATGTGCCCGATAAGCTGCCGGCAACCGCCCATGTCGTCGGCCTTTCGAATGGAAACTTGTATTACGGGGCCGGCCACCTTCGGCGCGCTTCGGATAAATTGGTATCCGTAAAAATGCGGCATGTGGTGGAAAGAGAACTGGCCGAGTTGCTGCGCAGGGCATAAAGCCCCAGCACGCTAAGTCCTCAGGTAAGACGCCCCGTTGATATCCAGAATGCAGCCGGTAGTGAATGCCGCCTGCTCGGAGGCCAGAAACAGAATGCAGTAAGCCACTTCTTCGGGCCTGGCCACCCGCCGGGCAGGGCTTTGGCGGCGTATGGCCTCGCCTGCCTCGCTCTCCAGCAATTCCATGGCCATATCTGTCTCTACAAAGCCGGGGGCAACGGCGCCCACGAAGATGTTGTGAGGCGCCAGCGCCTGCGCCAGCGATTGCCCCATGGCATTCATGCCGGCCTTGGATGCGCCATAGGCCGGCTGCTCCGGTTCTCCGCGGAAGGCGCCTCTGGAAGAGACGTTGACGATGCGCCCGCCTCCCTGCCGGATCATATGCTGAGCTGCACAGTAGCAGGCATTGGCCGCTCCGAGCAAATTTACCTCCAGGGTCTTCCTCCAGCTTTCCTGCCAGGCTTCGTAGCTGCATTTATCAATGGGATGTGCTTCGAATATGCCTGCATTGTTGACCAGGATATCCAGCCGGCCGAATTCCCCGACGACGGCGTCGACCATCTGCCGGACTACGCCCGGCCGGCTGATATCCGCCCGTATGGGAAGATGCCCGTCTCCTGCCAGCAAACCTATGGTTTCCAGCGCCGACTCCTTATCATTTCGGAAATTAATGGCCACCCGGGCGCCTCTTTCCGCAAAGGCTATAGCCGTAGCGCGGCCGATACCCCGGGACCCCCCGGTGATCAGTACGTTTTTTCCTGTAAAATCCATGCCCTGAAGATAACGGCCTTTGGGGATGTCCGGAAGCGGAACGGAGAAAAAAGCGGCGGCTTTCGTACAGGCTTTTAACCTCTCTCCTGCATCCTTCTCAGCAGGCCTTCCCTGTACGACCGCCCGACCGGGATTTTCTCTTTCCCGATCACTACAAAATTGCCTTCCAGGTACTCGACCCTGGGCAGGGAAATGATGTAAGAACGGTGGAGGCGGAAGAAAATACGGGCCGGTAGTTGTTCCTCAATCTGGGCGAGGGTCGTTTTGGGGAGGTACAACTGCTTGCCGGTGCGTATCTTGACGTAATCTCCGTAGGCCTGCAAATAGACGATATCCTCCAGCGGCAGCCTGTAGAGTTTGCGGCCTGCCTGAAAGAGGAGGAAGGAAGGCGTTTCATCGGGCGTTTCCTGAACGGCTATTTGCCGCCGGGCCTTGTTCACGGCCTTGAGAAAACGCTCGAAGGAAATGGGTTTGAGCAGGTAATCGACGGCCTCCAGTTCAAAGCCTTCCAGGGCATATTCGGGATAGGCGGTGGTGAAAATCACTGCCGGCGGATGGGAAAGGGCCTTCAGCAGGCTGATGCCGGAAAGCTTTGGCATATTGATATCCAGAAAAAGTAGCTGCGGGCCTTGTTCCTGCACGGCCTGCATGCCGAGGATGGCGTCGGTGGAACTGCCCATCAACCCGAGCTGCGGGCTTTGACGGATATAGTGCTCCAGCACCCTGATGGCCGGGGGTTCGTCGTCGATGATATAGCAGCTTATTTGCATCTGGGTTTGTTTTATAAAGCACTGATCTTTAATGTAACTGAAAACACTTTGCCATCCTCGTAAACGAGCAACTCATGCCGGCCGGGATAAAGCAGGGCCAGCCGCTTTTTTACGTTATCCATCCCAATGCCGCCGTTCCTGGCGAGCAGGTGCTTATCCGGTGGCGCCATGTCATTCTCGGCCTGGAAAAAAATACCTCCCGGGCCAAGCCGAAACAGGATGCGGACGAAAGGGGCCTCCCCTTTGAGGCCGTGCTTGAAAGCGTTTTCCACAAATGGAATGAAGAGCAGCGGCGGCATTTCGCTGTCCTGAGCGGTACCTTCGATGATCAGGCTGGCCTGCGAGCCGTCTCCCATCCTCAGGCGTTGAAGTTCGATATAATTCCGGATGTATTCCAACTCTTTCTCCAAAGGCGTCCGCTCGGCCCGGCAATCGTACAACATGTAGCGCATACAGTCCGCCAGGCGAAGGATGGCCTCCGGCACCCGGGGAGAGCCTTCCAGGGCAAAGCTGTACAGGTTGTTCAGGCTGTTGAAGAGGAAATGAGGGTCGACCTGGGCTTTGAGCGCCTTCAATTCCGCCTCGGCCTTTTCCTTCTCCAGCCGGGCGATCCGCTTTTGCTGCTGCTGGGCCTGAAACCATCCTTTGGATAACTTGAGCAGGGTAGTGGCCGCAAGATAAACCATATGGTACTGGGCGATCTCCGGTATTTCAAAATAAGAGATGAAATAATAACCCGGAAAAAGCCAGTCGGCAAGGTAATCAAAGGTAAATATGTTGAAAAAAGTGCCGGCCGCTAGTAAAACGCCCAGCGCCAGGCCGTACAGCAGGAACCGGCGAAGCTGCAGCAAGCGGGGTATCAATACCAGCAGGTTGGCATAAACCGCCAGCAACAAGCTGAAATGGAACAAAAAGGTGTACACCACATCCACCAAACGGGCTTCCTGCTCGTACGCAAAATGCCGTGTGAGAATGTAGAACGACAACCCCCAGAAGGCCAGATGCTGGGCCAGGCGGGATTGGAAGAATGCCGGAGCGGGGCCAGCGGTTTGTTTCATTTTTTTTCGGTTGAGCCTCGCAGGCCAGGTTCGTTGCCTCTTGTTGGCTGCCTGTTGCTGGCCTGGCAGGACAAGAAACAATAAACAAGGAACAAGGAACACCTGATAATCCTCTCACCTCGTCAAATGTTCCGGATCTGTAAACGCCTTTTCCTCTTCGGCGTATTTGCTGACAAACTCCTGTAATTCTGCGGTGGGCGCCGTCAGCACGATGATATCCTCTTCCGTGCGTTCATGTTTAATCCGGATTTTTCGTTGTTCGAAGAGGTTTTCCAGCCACTCGATGTTGAAGAAATAGATTTTCATATCATTCGGGCCGATAACGGCTTTGGCAAAAGAATGGGTCGCCAGCAGCGGAGCAATGGCCAGGCCGTCGTCCTCGCTACAGCTGTTTTTGGTGTTGTAAAAATCAAAAAAGTAGTGCTCTCCCAGGCGCACCAGATGCACTTTGAATTCGGATTCCTCATTTTCATCGGAAAAAAGCAGCTCGTAATAATTTCCGTCGCCCTTGCTGAAAACCCACTTTTCTCTGCCGTTTTTCCAGGTTCCCAGTATTTCCTCCCTGAAGGCCAGTTTGTCTTCTGAGTACAGGGGATGCAGGGAGGGGATACAGGAGGGCAGGATCGCGGCCAGTGCCAGTGCTAAAATAACGATCACCTTTTTCATGGTTTGTTTTTTTAGGAATTAATGGAAGTATTTTTTCCTTTCAAAACTAAGCCGGGCCGGGCCAGGGCCCAAAACTAATCGTTGAACAGCAGGCTGAGGTAGGTGAGTTGCAGTTCTTCCGGCCTCATTTTGCAGAACGCCCGGCAAATGAACCAGCCCGGCGGCGGGTTTCCGCCAATGTTCATCCATGATTTCAGGGCGTTGGGCAATAATGCTTTACGGCCGGGGGGTTATTCCTATCTTTATGCCTCGTTTAAAAACCTACCTGGCTAATGAGTGTATTGACCATTCAGGGGCTCACCAAGCGCTACGGCAAAATAACCGCGGTGGAAGGCCTCGACCTTGAAGTGGAAAAAGGCATGTCCTTCGGTATCCTGGGCCCCAACGGAAGCGGCAAAACGACAACGCTGGGCATCATCCTGGGCATCATCCACGCCAATGCCGGCGCCTTCAACTGGTTTGAAGGGCGCTACGGGAACAAGTACCGCCATCAGATCGGCGCCCTGCTCGAAACTCCCAATTTTTATCCTTACCTCAATGCCGTTGACAACCTCCGCCTCATTGCCCATATCAGGGGGATAAAGGAACCCCGCATCGACTACCTGCTGGAACTGGTCAACCTGCACCGCCGGCGCACGTCCAGGTTCCGCACATTTTCCCTGGGGATGAAGCAAAGGCTGGCGATTGCCGCCACTATGGTCGGCGACCCCGAACTGCTGATTTTCGATGAGCCGACCAACGGGCTGGACCCGCAGGGCATAGCTGAAGTGAGGGAAACGCTGCTGGAAATCGCCGGCATGGGCAAGACGATCATTATGGCCAGCCATATTCTCGATGAAGTGGAAAAAGTGTGTTCCCATGTAGCGATCATGAAGGAAGGCCGCCTGCTGGCCAGTGGAACTGTAGGAGCTATCATCAGCGACGATATACTGGTGGAGGTAGGAGCGGAGGACCTGCCCGCCCTGAGGGCCGCCATGGAGCGCTTCCCTGCGGTACGGCGGATAGAAGAAGGGGAGGGGGTACTGATCCTGTATCTGAGCGAAGAAACCTCTCCGGCGGCCCTCAACCGGCTGGCCTTTGAACAGGGCCTGGCCCTTTCTCACCTGAGGGTGGCCAGAAAAAGCCTGGAATCGGAATTCCTGGAGATCACCGGCCGGAAGGACAACTAATTCATCACCATTTACAAAGGCAGAACCCAAATGTTATACTTACTGAAGCTGGAGTGGATAAAACTCAATAAACTGCTTTCGTTCAGAATCTTTACCATCTTTTATTTTGTCCTTTTGCCGTCTATTCTGCTGACCGGCAAGCGCGTCGATGAGCTGCCGCCGCCCCTCATGACCAATGAAGTCTTCTTCATTTTCCCCACGGTCTGGGAATACCTGGGTTACGTGGGCAACTGGCTGTGCTTCTTCTTTTTCGGCTTCCTGGCCATTATCATCGTCACTACGGAGTACACTTTCCGCACCATGCGGCAGAACATCATTACCGGGCTGAGCCGGGGGCAATACTTCCTGGGCAAAGTCTACTTCATCCTGGCCATGAGCCTGCTGGCTGCCGCCTATTATGCCTTGTGCGCTTTTCTGATCGGTTATTTCAGTACTTCTTCCATCTATTGGCATAAGGTTTGGCAGAATGCGGATTACGTCCCCAGGTATTTTCTGATGTGCCTCGGTTATATGAGTTTCGGCCTGATGCTCGGCTTTCTGGTGAAAAGGACCGGCATAGCGCTTTTCCTGTACCTGGCCTATATCATGTTCATCGAGCAGATTCTCCGGTGGGGCGTCCATCTGCAGTTGGTAGAACACCGGAGCATGCATTTTTATCCCATGAATGCCGTGGAAGACCTGGTTCCTCTTCCCTTTTCCCAAATGGCGGAACAGTTCCTGTCGCAGTACGGCTTTCAGCTCTTCCTCAGCCCCGTGGAAGCGGCGGCCACCACTATCACGTATTCCACTATTTTCATAGGGCTGGCCTACCTCTCCGTCAGGCGTTCCGACCTTTGAAATAATTTTCCTTCTGCGGCCGGAAAGAGCAGGGGGCATAATTTTTCGGCTGGAAAGAAACCTTTCCAAAAACTTTTCCGTAAAAAGAACAATCCTGTCCAGGATATTGTATGTATAATTGACATTAATGACAAATTTTAGGGAAGTGGCGCAACTCTGGTGTCAAAGTATCGTTAAAAAATTTAAGATTATTTTAACATTTGTTTTCAATTTCGTATCTTTGTCATTAGCTTTGTAGCAGAACTAAAATCGCAATCGATCAACTTTCGATAGAAGTTATTTGGTTAAATGGTTTAAGATTAAATGGTAGTATATTCTGGAGGATGATCAAAAATCCTTCATAATAACAGTCGGGTGATTTCTTACAAGAGCGAAGCAATTTTTTGACTTCGCTCTCTTTTTTCCCATACCTCTCCTGTTTCCAAATAGAATAATTTTAAGGTTCCGGCCCCGAATTATCACAGAATGAGCTGTGATAAATTAGGCAGAGTTTTACCTTCCTGTTTTTTTGTTTTACTTTCGGCCTAAAAGAATATCCGGTGATCCAGGCGAGAAATATTCATAAATCCTACGGCAAATTACATGTGCTCAAAGGGGTAGACCTCGACATCAGCCGGGGAGAGGTAGTCTCCATCGTTGGCAAGTCCGGGGCGGGGAAGAGCACCCTGCTCCATATCCTGGGGACGCTGGACCAGGCGGACAAAGGGAACCTGCTCGTCAACGGGGAGGATATCCTGAAGTTAAGCCCCAGGAAGCTGGCGGCCTTTCGCAACGGCAACATAGGCTTCGTTTTTCAGTTTCACCACCTCCTGCCTGAATTTACGGCCCTGGAGAACGTGTATATTCCCGCTCTGATCGGCAGGCAGGCTGAGGGCAAAGCCCGCGAGCGGGCCAAAGAACTGCTGGATTACCTGGGCCTGTCGGGCCGCCTCACTCACAAACCCTCTCAGCTTTCCGGCGGGGAACAACAGCGGGTGGCCGTCGCCCGCTCGCTGATGAACCAGCCTGCCATCGTTTTTGCCGACGAGCCCTCCGGCAACCTCGATTCGGCCTCTTCCCAGGAATTACACCAACTGCTGTTCGACCTGCGGCGGGATTTCCAGCAAACCTTCGTGATCGTCACCCACAATAAGGAACTGGCGGCAATGAGCGACCGTTGCCTGGAAATGCAGGACGGGCGCCTGATATAAGCGGGTTTTGGACGAACGGGCGCCAAAGGCGGGAGGCGGAAGGCGGACGGAGCCCAATTCCGATCTTCGCCTTCGCACTTCCGCCTTCGTCACATATTCCTGGCGGGCAGGCGTGGAAATCAAAGAAAAAGGTACTATCATTGTAAGTAACGGGCAAAATAACCGGTTATGAACGATGAAGTCATTAACTGGCCGTTAAAAAGACAGGAAATCTTTTGAGGAACCAGAAAAACTTACCGCCATGATGCAGGAAACCATGCTGTCGTCTCAGGAACTCATGCAATTGGAAAACCGCTATGGAGCCCATAATTACCATCCTTTGCCTGTGGTCCTGTCCAGAGGGCAGGGAGTGTACCTCTGGGATGTGGAAGGCCGCCAATACTACGATTTTCTCTCCGCCTACTCTGCTGTCAACCAGGGGCACTGTCATCCCCGCATCGTCAAAGCGCTCATGGAGCAGGCGCAGAAGCTGACCCTGACTTCCCGCGCCTTCTTCAATGATGTTCTTGGCCCCTATGAAAAATACGTTACGGAATACTTTGGCTACGACCGGGCCCTGCCGATGAATACAGGAGTGGAGGCCTGTGAGACAGCCGTCAAGCTCTGCCGCAAATGGGCTTATGAAGTGAAGGGAGTGCCTGCCAACCAGGCCAGGGTGATCTTCGTCACCGGCAATTTCTGGGGCCGTTCGCTGGCAGCCATTTCCTCCTCCGGCGACCCCGCCAGCACCCGTAATTTCGGGCCTTACATGCCGGGCTATAAAATCATTCCCTACAACGACCTGGAAGCCCTGGAGGAAGCCCTGCAGGATTCCCGCGTCGGCGGCTTCATGGTGGAACCCATACAGGGAGAGGCTGGCGTCGTCGTGCCGGATGAAGGATACATCAGACAGGCCTACGATTTATGCCGTAAATATAAGGCGCTGTTCATTGCCGATGAGGTTCAGACGGGGATTGCCAGGACCGGCAAACTTATCGCCTGTGAACACGAGGGGGTAAAACCGGATATCCTCATCCTGGGCAAGGCCATTTCGGGCGGTGTTTTTCCCGTCTCTGCCGTACTGTCCAGCAATGAAGTGATGCTTACCCTGAAGCCCGGCCAGCATGGCTCTACCTTTGGCGGCAACCCGCTGGCCTGCGCCGTTGCCATGGAGGCCCTGGAGGTGGTACGGGATGAAAAACTGGCCGACAATGCCGAGCGGCTGGGCCGTATCTTTCGCCGGCGCATGCAGGAAAACCTGGCGGGCCGGTCAGGCCTCGTTCAACAGGTCAGGGGAAAAGGCCTGCTCAACGCCATCGTTATCAACGATACCCCCGAGGGGGAAACGGCCTGGAATATATGCCTGAAAATGGCGGAAAACGGCCTGCTGGCCAAACCCACTCACGGCCATATCATTCGCTTTGCGCCTCCTCTGGTTATGACGGAAAGCCAACTGGAAGAATGCTGCGACATCATCGAGGAGGCGATCCTGAATTTTGAGGCCTGAAACAGGGCCTGCGTTCCGGCCTGCCGGCCGCAGGAACACTGTAAGGAAGGAGCGTATGCATCCTGAAACTGTTAATTTTTTTTTATTTTCGCCCACTTCGGGACAAGGTGCGGGCGTACCTTTTCGTTCGATAGGGTGGACAATACGCAGGCCCGAATCACAAAACACAACACAATGCCAAAGAGAATTGCCCTGCTGTTGGCGGCATTTACCTTATTGCTGCCGTTGTCAGCACAACAAACCACAGTATTCACAGAAGCCAATGAAGCTTATAAAAACGGAGTGATCCTCTTCGAAGAAGGGATTTACGGCAAAGCCAAAAAGGAATTCGAAAGAGCGCGGCAGTTGCTGCTGCCGGTCAATGAGCCGGAAGCGGACCTGCTCCGCTCCCGGGCAGAACTCAACTACGCCCGCTGCGCAGTCCGCCTGCAGGAACCGGACGGAGAGAAGCTCATCCTCGATTTCATCCGCAGGGAGGCGCCCAACCCTATGGCCAACCAGGCTCTGGTGGAAGTGGCCGATTACTATTATAACTCCAAAGAATATGACAAGGCCATCGAATACCTTTCCGGCCTGCCTACCGGGGGGATGACTCCTGAGCAGGAATCCGCCGTAAAGTTCAAGCTCGGTTATTCCCTTTTTGTGAAGAAGCGCTTCGGGGAAGCCCTGCCCAAATTCCGGGACATCAAGGGCTTCGATACGGATTATCAGGAACCTGCGAATTATTACCTGGGCCTTTGCTACTTTTTCGAGGGGAACTACGATGCGGCGCTCACCCAGTTCAATGCCGTTGAACGCTTTCCCAAATACCGCCCCCACATTCCGTATTACCAGGCGCAAATCTACTTTGCCGAACGGCGCTACGACGAGCTCATCGCTTACGCCCGGCTTAAAGCGGAAGACCCCACCGTCAGCAAACAGATGGAACTCAAACAGTTGCTGGGCCAGGCCTACTTCGAAAAGGGGCAGTATGCCGAAGCCTTGCCCTACCTGCAGGCCTATGCCGAAAGCACGGGTAAGTTGCGGGAGGAGGAACTCTATCAGATGGGATATACGTACTACAAGGCAGGCCAGCCTGCCAGGGCCATCCAATACCTCAAAGACCTGGCCACCGTCGATTCCAAGATCGGGCAGCACGCCATGTATATACTGGGAGACTGCTACCTGGGCCTCAACCAGCGGGCGAATGCCCGCGCGGCCTTCGGCAATGCCAAGCGCCAGGCATATGACAGCGGCATCCAGGAAGAAGCGCTTTGGAATTACGCCAAACTCTCCTACGAGCTGAATGACCCCAGGGAAGCTATTATCGCCTTGCGTGAACTGCGCCCGGAGTCCAAATATTACATTCCCGCCCAGGAACTTATGAGCGAAATATTCCTCAATTACCGGGACTATCAGCAGGCCATCGACATCCTGAACTCGATATCCGGCAAGACGCCTAAACTGCAGGAAACTTTCCAGAAAGTAACTTACCTCCGGGGCCTTCAATTGCTGCAGGGGGGCGATGCCAACGGCGCGAAGAAACATTTCGAACAGTCGATGGAGAACTCGATCGACACGCGCACCCGCGCCCTGGCCATCTACTGGCTGGGCGATATTGCCCATCGCGAAGGCGCCTACGAGGCCAGCAACAGGCTGATGGGGCAGTTCCTCACTCTGGCGAAAACATTGAATAACCTCCCGGACGAGTCTTCCGTTTACACCGCCAATTACACCCAGGGCTATAACTACCTCAAACAGAACAACCACAGTGCCGCTCTCGGCTTTTTCGAAGATGTGGTGCGGGGAATTGAACGCAACACCCCCTTCGTGCGCAATGAGAAGGTGCGAAAGCAGGTACTGGGCGACGCCATCCTCCGGGCGGGCGATTGCCTATTCAAACGCAGGCAGTATCCGCAGGCAGTGAGTTACTACGACCAGGCCATTGCGAAAAAATATGCCGGCTATGAGTATGCCCTCTATCAAAAGGCCATCATCGAGGGCCTGCTGGGGCGGACGACCAACAAGGTGCTGGCCCTGGAACAACTGGCCAAGGAGCATCCCAACTCCGAATATGCCGATGACGCCCTTTTGCAACTGGGCGCCACCTACCAGGAGATCGGGCAACTCAGCAAGGCTGCCGAGCCGTTGAGGGAAATGTTGCGGATTTACCGCGGCAAGTCCGACCTCATCCCCAAGGCGCTGATCCGGCTGGGGTTGATCAGCTACAATCAGGGCAACCTGGATGCCGCTATCAGTTACTACAAGCAGGTATTTGCCAATAACCCCGACGAGAACGATTCCAACCTCGCCCTGGCCGCCCTGGAAGAGATTTACGTCGATGACCTCGGCCAGGCGGACAACTACTTTGCTTTCCTGGAATCCGTGCGGGGTAATGTCGGTGGCGACCTGCGGGATTCCATCAATTTCCGGGCAGCCGAATCCCAGTTCGAAAATGCCAATTATGAACGGGCGGTGACGGCATATACGGATTATCTGCGCAAATTCCCCAAAGGCGGTTACATCCAGACGGCCCTGTACCACCGGGCAGAATCCTACAGCGTCCTGCAGCAGTACACCCAGGCCCTGGGCGATTACGAGGCCGTGGCGGAACGGGGCCCCGGGCCTTATTATGTAAAATCCCTGGAGAAGGGCGCCATCATTGCCTACAACCATTCGCAGGACTTTGCCAAGGCCTACAGCCTGTACACCCGGCTGGAAGAAGTGGCCACCAGCCCGGATATGCGCTTCGAGGCTCAGCTCGGCGCCTTGCGAAGCGCCTACCGCTCCGGCAATACCTCGGCAGTGCCGGAACTGGCCCGAAGGGTGGCCAGCAACCCCAATGCTTCACAGCTTCAGGTGGCCACCGCTCAGTTTTACCTCGGCAAAATGGCCTTCGACCGGGCGGATTACAACAACGCCCTCACCGCCTTTAATGAGGTCATCCGCCTCAGTGATAACGAACAGACGGCCGAGGCCCGATACCTCAAAGCGTACATCTACTACCTGCGCCGCGACCTTGAAACTGCTCAAACCATCTGTATGAACGCCAACAGGGAAAGCTCCGGCTATCCCTACTGGGTGGCCAAAAGCGTCATCCTGCTGTCTGACATCCTCCAGGAAAAAGGCGACCTCTACAACGCCCGGGCCGCCCTGGAAGCCCTCCTGGAAAACTACAAAGGCGATGCGGAAGTGATCAGCGAGGCGCAGCGCAAACTCGAGGCCATCAACCTGCGGATCAACCAGTCCAGCCGCCTGCGAACCGGCGGAGATACGGGCGCCATAGAACTGGATGACGGCAACTGACCCCAGGCAAGGCCCGCTGGAGAAAATGCTTGGAAAGGATAAAAATCAACGGACGATAATGAAAACCATAAAATATATAAACCTGCTGCTGTTCTTCGCCTGCCTCGCCACCATCGGGACGGCCCAGGACCCCGGCCTGCCTTCTGAACAGGTCGATATCATCAAGAACTTTGAGGCCCGCCTGGAGGCTACCGACCGCTATCAGGTAGACCCCGAACTGCCGCCGCTGGACACTACCACCCGGCGCCTGGACTACAATGTGGTTTCCAAAGCCCTCGAGGTGGAGTACCTGCCGCCTAAAATACGGCCGCTCGCCATGCGTGGCGAGGATGTAGCCCAGGGCTATGACGGATACCTCAAGCTGGGCGGCGGCTTCCCCGCTTCCTTGTTCGGCAACGGCTATTACCGCTTTTCCAATGAAGAGAACTTCAGCCTGGGCCTTTCCGCCCTGCACCATTCCGCCAACAATAACCGGAGTGTGGAAAACCAGCGCTTCTCGTACACCAAAGTGGGCGCGGAGGGCAATTATCAGCACGACCTGGGCTTTGCCGTCAATGCAGGCATGGATTATACCAGTGACGTCGTCCACTTCTATGGCTACAATGAAGTGGCCAAGGCGCTGGATGAAGAATATACCTTCGAACAGGATGCAGTGCGCCAGCGTTTCTCCATCTTTGACGTCAAAGCAAGTATCTTTAACGGTGTGCGCACCGAGGCCGATTTCAATTACTATGCCGGAATAAAGATGTACATCATGCGGGATAACTACGCGGCCCGCGAAAATGGCTTCGACCTGCTTATTTCCGGTACCAAATGGTTCGATGCTTCCCATCCACTGACCATTGAACTGGAGACGGACTTTTCCACCTACAAGGATACGGCCAGGTTCACCCTCAACAACTTCTTCCTGCGCCCGAGCTATACTTACCACGGGGAGATGTTCAAGGCTAAACTGGGCGCCAATATCGCTTCCCACGACGACGAGTTTTTCTTCTTTCCGGATGTAGAGCTATCCGCCATTATCATCAAGGGCCTGCTGGGCGCCTACGTAGGCGCTACCGGCGCCCTGGAAAAGAACAACTTCCGCCTTCTGAGCGATTACAACCCTTACATCAGTTCCAGGATACAGGTGAAAAACAGCAAGTACTACAAGTTCTATGGAGGCATAAGAGGCAATATCCAGCGCATCGACTACGACGCCCAGGTGGGGTACAAGCCGGTGGACAACCTGGCGCTGTTCCTCCTGCCGGACGTAAACGACACCATCCCCCGCTTCGACGTGCTCTACGATACGGCCAGCATTTTTTACATCAAGGGTTCCCTTACGGCCCCGCTTTTCCCGGGCTTTGAACTGACCGGTGCGGTGAGCCAGAATTTCTTCTCCCTCGACCGGGAGGAGAAGCCCTGGCACCTGCCCTCCTTTACGGTCAATGTCGGCGCCCGCTATACCACTCTGGAGAACAAGCTGGTCGTCAAGGGCGACTTCTTCCTGGAGAACGGCCTCCCCTTCCTCAACGACGACGGCCAGGCGGAGAACCTCAACGGCCTGTTTGACGTCAGCGTCGGGGCAGATTTCTTCTTCACTGACAATATCGGCGGCTTCGTGCAGGTGAACAACCTGGCGAACAACAAGCGCGAACGCTGGCACCGCTATCCGACCTTCGGGATCAATGCGATGATCGGGCTGCTGGCGCGGTTCTGACGTGCCGCGATCATCCTGATCGCCGGGTTCTGACGTGCCGCGATCATCCTGATCGCCGGGCCGGATAAAGTAGTTTCCAGGTTTCAAAACCAAATTTTGTTCCCTTGCCAAAGCAGGTTCTCCCCTTGACAATGCGGAGGGGGAGTCGGAAGAGCGGCTGAGGCGGGAACAGAATTTGGCATCACGCTTTTGAAAACGGCAAATTGAGATACACCCCCTGCCTCCTTCCGGCATAACCGGATTACTACCGGCAGATACAGGGCGTGCTCATTAGTTTTTTTAGAAACTTCCCCTCACGCCCCCTCCAGCAACTTCCGTTTCTGTTGTGCAAACTCCTCCTCTGTGAGAATACCCTTATCGCGCAACTTGCCCAGTTCCACGATCTGGTTGAGGATGTCATTGGCGGCGCTGGCGGGTTGTTCGTCAAGCAGGTTGGGCAGGGGG
>CAZAXA010000103.1:0-6187 GCA_964488965.1 uncultured Phaeodactylibacter sp.
ATTGAAGACCGTCAGTGGTTCTTTAGACTGGAGCAGGCCGAAGCGGGAGGTTGCCGACTCCTGGAAGATCATGAGGCCGTCGTCGGGATTGTTGATGCTCGACTGCACTTCCACCTTGCCGCTGGCCGGGATGGAGAGCCCCGCGCCGGCGAAGCCCCGCAGCCAGCCGTTGAGCTGATAGCCGCCCCAGGCCCTGGCCTCCAGGTAGTTCAGCCGGGCGTTTTCCGTCGATAGCAGTTGAGAGCCGGCAAGGCCCCCGGCGTTTTCCGTAACAGTGCTGGCCACCTCCCGGGAGAAGCGGAAATTGGAGAAGCCCAGTTCCAGCCCGTAGGCCAGGCCGGTAGTGACGGGAGCGTCCTGAATGCCGAAAGAAAGGTTGAGGCGGCCCCCCGCGCCGGAGGCGTCATTGTCGAAGCCCTTGACGCCGGGAGATGCGGTAAAGCCGGGCCGGAAATAGGCATCCCGGCGCCGCCACTGCGTTTTGGCAATGCGGGTCTCCACCGGCGCCACTTCATCGAAGACGATATAGGCCCGTACCCGGTTGGCGCCCACCTTCTGGCCGGTAGTCTCGATATCGAACTCTACGAAGCCCTTGGTAGACTGTTTATTCTGGAAGAAACCCTTGGATTTTTTACCTTCCAGGCCGACATTGCGCAGCACGATGCGCACCGTGTCCTTATAGGCGCCGGTTATCCGGCCAATTTCTATACAGGAGCGGTCTTTGCCATTGTAGGCATAGGGGCAGGGCTCCAGCACGGGGTCCATTTTCCCCAGCTTGACGCTTTCCAGGCCAAGGCTTTTATCGATGGGGACATTGACGGTGACGTCGCGTACCCGGCCTTCTTCCTTGTTCTGGAATTCCACGCGGTATTCCAGTTTTTTGGAGTAGCCCCTGCGGTAATGGGCGATGCGGGGCCGCACCCGGATGCGGTTGGGGTCGTAAACGGCCAGGATTTGCATCTTGTGCTCGTCGGCATAGGCCTCCCTGCTGAAGGGCCCGGCGTCGGGCGCCCACAAGGTGGCCACGGCCAGTTCGCGGTTTTTATCCTGCTGGCTTTTGAGATGCCGGCTGGCATGCAGAGACAGGAACAGGCGGCGTTGTTCGCCGGGGCCCATATTTTCGACGCGATAGGCGAGCCTGCCCTTGTACTGGTTGGCCAGTTCCAGGGCGGCGGCCTGCCGTTCGCCCTTCAGTTGCGCGGCAATGGTAGGCAGGATATCCTTTTCGGCGAGGGCCCTTTCCCCGTAGTGTGTCCGTTCGCCGATCAGCTCAAAGGCATTGTAGAGCAGGTTGATCTCCCGCTTTTTGTTGTAAAAGACAAAGAAGTAGCCGCCCTGCTTGCCGGAGGCGCCGGTGGGCGCTTCGTAGTGGGCGACCAGTTGGAAGGACTGTTCGGGCACAATGTAGTCGGAGGAATTGCTCTCCAGCAGCGCCTTCTTTTTGCCCAGTTCGTAGATGGGGGTGCGCTTGGCCTTCCCCGGCGCCTCGATCCGCTCCTGAAGGCTCACCGGGTCATTGGTGGCATAGAAGGGAGTAAGGTGCAGGCGGACCCGATAGGCGCCTTTTTCAGCGTAGTGATGTTGAGGTTCTTCCTCGAAGGAGTAATGGCCGTCGCCGAATTCCCAGAGGTAGATGCCCCAGGAAGGAAGCTCTTTGGCCTCCGGCCAGCGGTTGAGCGGCGGGGGCTGTTTCAGTTTGAACTGCCCCGAGGAAGGGTCGTAACTCAGCCAGCCCGGATCGGTGGGCTGGGCAGAAAGAAAAGAGGAAGGCAATACAGAAAGCAGTAGCGCTAAAACCGGGAAAAACAGGTTTTTTGCCATGGGGGTAGGGGTTTGGGTTTTAGGAATAAGGGTTTCAATTATCAATTTAATAAAAATATATTAAGAAACAGTTATTTTTCAGCCAGGTTGCCTTAATAACAATGATTTTGTAACTATACCGGGCTTTGCCCCGTTATGGAGTAAAGCATGCCGGGTGGCCATTTCCGGGCATCCTCTTTTGCTTGATCATCTTTTTTAGCCATATGTTACCCAAATGCACAACTTTCTGATCAGTATGCCAGTACAACCACTTGAGAACCAATACGTCGGCGCGCCCAAAAACATCAACATCGCCGTGCTTTACGCCAAGGCCGATGAAGAATACTGGCAGGGGCTGAAAAAACACTTCAACGCCCTGGCCAACCTCCACAAGAACGTCCGCATCTGGGCGGCCACCGATGTCGAACTGGGCGGGGAAGTGCAACGCGAAACCAAGGAAGAACTCAAAAAGGCCGACATCACCCTGATGCTCATCAGCCCGGACTTTATCAGCGACCAGGTCATCGACGTGGAGGCCCGTTTCCTGCTGGAAACATACGCCCGCTTCAGCCAGAGTGAAGAATACCGCAACAGCGAGCGCTTCATCGTGCCGGTACTCATCAACCACCTCTACGGCTGGGAAGACTTGTACGATGAACAATACGACATCGAAGACCTGCGGGTGTTCGACAAAATTCCGTCCGGTTCGGAAAACATCGATGAAGCCTATGCCCGCATCACCCGCTCCCTGGGAGAATACATCGAACGCATCAACGCCAAGGTGGTGAAGGTAGCCATTCCCACCTGGATCGGTTTTATCCCCGGTATCATGTACAACGACGGCTTCGTCCGCAATAAAACCACGGAGCTTTTCAAAAAATACAAGCGGGAGATACAATTCACGCTCAACGACAACCTCGACCAGGTCTGTGAAGCCTTCAAGGCCGGCGACGCCAACCTCATCTGGTCGACCATCGACCGCCTGCCTTACGTCATCGACAAGGTGCGCGACTGGCATCCGCGGGCCATCTATCAGGCTTCCTGGTCGAACGGGGCCGACGCCATCCTCGCCCGCAGGCACATCAAAGATATTCGGGGCCTGAAGGGGAAAAAGATTCATTTTCCGCTGGATTCTCCTTCGCAGACTTTCCTGCATTACGTACTCAAAGAACATAAGCTGAGCCTCCGGGATGTGCAGCTCGTGCCGCAGCGCCACGCCAACCTCGACCTGCTGGCCAAGTCCTTCATCGCCGATGAGAGCATCGACGCTCTCGTTCTGTGGAGCCCCTTTGTAGAGGCCTGCCTCAGCGAGGCTGCCGACGTCCACGTGCTGGCCCATACCGGCGACTACCCGAACCTCATCGCCGATGTGCTGGTTGCCAGCGAGGAATATATCAGCCTGAACCGGGAGGAACTGCTGGAGATGCTGAAAGGCTGGCTCCTGGAAGTACGGCAGTTCATGGACGACCCCTTCTACAAGCAGTCGGCGGTCGGCGTGCTGATCGACGCCATCATCCAGCCTTTGCCGGCCATCATCCCTTCCAATATCCGGTCCGATCTGGTAGGATCCCTGACCAATTATTTTGAAAGTTCTCTCGGCAAGGTGCACTTGTGCACCCACGATGACAACCTCCGCTTTTTCGGGCTCACTCCCCATCTTGGCGGCCGCCTGGGTGAAGATTTGTATAACAAATTCCTCTACCTCGAGTATCCTCACCTGGCTCACGATCCTGGCCTGCAGTGGGCGAATGTCGTTGACGCTTCGCTGATCGAAGCGCTTGCTTTAAGCTGAGCGGAGGCTTCGGCCCCGCTTTAGAAAGAAAGATGGAAACGGTGAGCGGAGGCTCAGCCGCTCCATCTTCAATGACATTTGGCTTGTTGAGGTTTGCTGAAAAAAATGGGTTCCGGGGTTTGGTTTGCTTCATTTGGTTCCTATGGGTGTTGGTTTTCGGATACAGGGGCAAGATACGCCTGCCTTTCAGGGCAGGGGAAGCAAGATTTGTCACGTTTGATATTATTTTTTATTGAATGTTAATACAAATCTTTCGCATTCAGCAGCATTGTTGGTAATTTGTTCGGTGAATTACTGAACAGGCGTGGATTTGCAGCAAAAACTACTGGAAGAGGTGCTGTCCCGTTTTCCCAGGCGGGGCGAGGCCGTGGAGGCCCTCATGGAACTGCTGTCGCACAGCAAGGACGGCATCTATCGCCGCCTGCGCGGGGATACCCTGCTCACTCCGGACGAAATAACGGCCCTGGCCAGCCGCTTCGGCATCTCCCTGGACAGCCTGGCCGCGGGGAGCTCCGATAAGGTTATCTTTTCCTACAACCGCTTTTCCCGCAACATCACCAGCTTTCAGCAATACCTGGAACAGGTGCACCAGTCCCTGAGCGCCTTCATCCGGCAGCCCGGAACGCAGGTCTACTACGCTTCCCAGGAAATTCCCATCTTCATCTACATGCTGCTGCCGGAACTGGCCACCTTCAAGCTCTACGTGTACGGCCTGACCTCCTGGGATTTCGAATACCTGCGCGGCCGGAAATTTTCCCTGGACATCATTACGCCCCAGGAACTCGCCCTCACCCGGCAGGCGGCCAGCCTTTATACCCGCCTCGACAGCATCGACCTGTGGTGCTCCAGCATCGTGGACAATACCCTGAACCAGGTCGAATACATCGCCGCCGCCGGGCGCTTCGAGCGGCAGGAAGACGCCTTTCTGCTCTGTGATAAGGTGCTGGAAGCCGTCCGGCATACCCGGGCCATGGCCGAGGCCGGCAGGAAGTTCCTGCCCGGGGGCAGCCCTGTCGACGCCAACGGCAGCTTCGACCTGTACTACAATGAACTGTCGAGCACCAACAATACCATCCTGGCCCTGTCGGAAGCCGGCAACCTGCTGTTCACCACCTTCGACACCCCCAATTTCCTGATGACCACCGACGAGCGCCTCTGTCGGCAAATCCACGAGTGGTTCACCTCCATCATCAGCCGCTCCACCTCCATCAGCTTCCACTCCGGCAAAGACCGCAACATCTTCTTTAACCGCCTGGAACGCAAGGTAGAGTATAGCCGGCGGCGGCTGGAGATGCTGTTCTCGGATATGGTTTGAGCCTTCGCGGGAAAATAACGCTATACTACATCTTCACCTTCCTGCCCACCGCCGCTGCCGTCAGCGCCAGGGCCGCCACTACTCCCAGGCCGAAGCCCAGCCCGAAGTGTTCGGCGATGGCGCCGATCAGCGGCGGGCCGATGAGGAAGCCCACCACGCCTGCGCTGGCCACAGCGGCGATGCCCGTGCCTGGAGCTACGCCCGGCCTTTTGGCGGCGGCGCTGAAGAGCAGGGGCACCACGGTGGAGAATCCGAAGCCCACCAGGGTGAAGCCAAGGACGGCCGTGGCTGCCGAGGGGATCAGCGTCACTACCGCCAGGCCGGCCGCGCCCAGGAGGCTGCCCATGACGACGAGGCGGGGCGCCCCGAAGCGCATCTTGATGCCGTCGCCGGCGAAACGGCCCAGAGCCATGGCCAGGGAAAAGCCCGCATAGCCCAGGCTGGCAACGAAGGGATTGGCCTCCAGGGTGTTGCGCAGGTAGATGGCCCCCCAGTCGGCCACCGCCCCTTCGCCGATCATGATGCAGAAGCCGATGAAGGCCAGCCCCAGCAGCGCCCTGCCGGGCAGGGCAAAGGAGGAACCGTCCGATTCGCTGTCGGGCAGGGCAAAAATGACGGGCCGCAGCAGCAACTGCAGGCCGACCATCAGCAGGGCCACGGCGATGAGATGGCTCTGCAGGGAGACGCCCGCCGCCGCCGCCAGGCCGGCGCTGCCCGCCCCGATCATGGCGCCCAGGCTGAACATGCCGTGGCAGGCCGACATGATGGTGATGCGGTACTCCTGCTCGACGGCAGCCGCCGCTGCGTTCATCGAGATGTTCATAAAGCTGTTGAACATCCCTACTATGAAGAGGCCGCCCATCAGGGCCCACTGGCTTTGCGCAAAGGCGGGAAGGGGAAGGCTCGCGCAAAACAAGAGGGTGGAGAAGATCATCGCCCGCCCCGTACGGAGGCGTTTTAACAACCAGCCCGCAAAGGGCATCAGGGCCAGCGCGCCCAGCGGAAGGCCCAGCAGGGCCATACCCAACTGCCCTTCGGAAAGGGCCAGGGCCGACTGCACCTCCGGAAGCCGGGCCAGCCAGCTGCCGAAAAGTATGCTCAGGGTCATAAAGGTGAACCCCACGGAGAGGCTCGGCAAGTGCAAGGCGAAAACTTTTATCGTTCTGATCATATTCAATGGGTGGTTTCGTCGTTCAAAATTAAAATTACTGCCTTAAAAAAGGCGGCGCTTCCTTAAATCCGGAAGCCCACCTTCCTAAACGGTGATGTATGAAACTTAA
>CAZAXA010000103.1:6197-14918 GCA_964488965.1 uncultured Phaeodactylibacter sp.
CGCGCCTGCCAGGCGGGTCTTCACCTATCTTTGCCAATATTGATACTCCTTTGTGGATCCGGTGTTAATTATTCAACATTTTCGACTTAGTGTAAAAACAACAAGAACTATTCCGGCGTTCTCTGTGTTGTCGATAACACAGGAAAAATGCAGCTGCGGAGAGGTTGTTTTCCGTAGCCCTGACCAGATTCATTACCCGAAGAGATGCCTCACGGCATTCGCCGATTGAGAAACCCAATCAACCAACCCTCCTCCCGCCCCGCATTTTCCCGCGAAAATCAGTATTAGTATGAAAGCAGTATTGGAAAAAATAGAGCCGGTATTTGGCAGTTCATTTACCATACGGCGGTTTGATGATATGGAGGCGGTCAACCGGCCGCACTGGCATTTTCACCCGGAGTATGAGATCGTTTACATCTCCAACGGCCGGGGCAAGCGTCATATTGGCGACCACATCTCCTACTATGAAGACGGCGACCTCATCTTTCTGGGCCCCAACCTGCCGCATTTCGGTTTTGCCGAGGAGCTTTTCGAAGAACATGTGGAGATCGTCGTGCAGATGAAGGAGGATTTTCTGGGGCAGGAATTTTTGAGCAAGCCCGAGATGGAGTCGATCAGCAGGCTCTTTGAGCGTTCGCGGCAGGGCATCTCCTTTGGCGGCGCCCTGAAGCGGGAGGTAGGCGGCCGCCTGCAGAGCATGATGGCCCTGGGGGGCTTTGAGCGCCTCCTGGAATTGCTGTCCATCCTGCAGCAGATGGCGCAGTCGGATGATTATAAGATGCTCAATGCCAGCGGTTTTGCCCTGGAGGTGAACGCTCAGGACCAGCGGCGTATCGAGGCCGTTTACACCTATGTGGAGGAGGATTTCCAGAAGGAGGTCAACCTGGATGAGGCTGCCTCCCGGGTCAATATGACGGCGCCGGCCTTTTGCCGTTATTTCAAGAAACTGACGCGCAAGACCTTCAGCCAGTTCGTCAATGAATTCCGCATCGCCCATGCCTGCCGCCTGCTGGGCGACGATACCCTGACCATTGCCGCGGTGAGTTTCGACAGCGGGTTCAACAACCTTTCCCACTTCAACCGGCAGTTTAAGGCCATCACCGGGCTAAGCCCGAGAGATTACCGGAAGAACCTGAAAAAGGTAGTGGCGCCGTCGGCGCAGGTTTAATGAATGCATAATCTCTATTTTACATACACTTTACAAATAATGCTGATTTTGTGTGTATTATATAGAACTATAAATAAACACACATAATCTGGCCTATGAAAAGGGAGGTAGATATCGTCATCATATCCGATGTTCATCTGGGGACTTACGGCTGCCATGCGCGGGAGTTGCTCAACTACCTGAAAAGCATCAAACCGGAAATGCTCATTCTGAACGGCGATTTTATCGACACCTGGCAATTCCGGAAGCGTTATTTTCCCCGGCGCCACATGGAGGTAATACAGCGCATTTTGAAGATGGCCTCGGCCGGCGTCAAGGTCTACTATATCACCGGGAACCACGACGATATCCTGCGCCGCTATTCGGATTTTTCTGCCGGCAATATTCATTTGCGGGACAAGCTCATCCTGAAGCTCAAAGGGCAAACCTGCTGGATTTTCCACGGAGATATTTTCGACCTTTTTATTCGTTACTCCCCCCTGCTTTCCCGCCTGGGAGGCAAAGGGTATGACTGGCTCATCCGGCTAAACCGCTTTATCAACAAGCTGCGCCTGGCGATGGGCCTGCCCCGCATGTCTTTCGCCAAAAAGGTGAAGAACAGTGTGAAGAAGGCGGTAAAATTCATCAGTGATTTTGAAAGAACGGCTATAGAGCTGGCTGCCGGGCAGGAATACGATTTCGTGGCCTGCGGCCACATTCACCGCCCCCAGATGCGGGTGGAGGAAGTGCAGGGCAAAAAAGTCACCTATCTCAACTCCGGCGACTGGGTGGAGAACCTGACCGCCCTGGAATACAACTGGGGCCGCTGGTCCATCTACGAATACGACGAATCAGACTACCTCCACGTCAACCCCAGGCTGCTGGTCAGGGAAGCCGGGGAGAACGAAGACGACGCCATGCAGGGCAGCCCCAGCATGGAGGAGGTTTATCTCAATATCATCGGGAAACCAGGCGAGCTTGGAGGAGTGTGATCTGTATTTTCGTGCATTGGCGCATTGGTGAGGCTGCTCCGGAAAGCCCTGCGGGTTGGAATGCTGGAGTGCTGGAATACTCCAATACCCCAATGTCCCATTGAAGGGCTTTTCGGAGCGCCCTCATTGCCGCATTCCCCAACCAGCCTACCTCCTCGGCTTCTTTCCCAGCGAGATCATATTGGCAAACAGGCGGAAGGCGCCCGGCACGCCGGCGGGCAGTTCCCGAAACCAGCTATAGCTGGTGTAGATATAATGGCCTTCGCCGTATTCTGCCACCAGCAGGCCGCCGTCGAGAGGTTCTTCGCCGGGGTCATTGCAGGAGAGGATGGCCTCGTAGCGGCCGTCCCATTCGCCGGGGAAGTACAGGCCGCGTTCCTGCACCCAGCCTTCGAAGTCCGCTTCGGTGATCTTGTTGGGCCAGTTCAGGATGGGGTGATCCGGCTTCAGAAAGCGGACCGGCGCATCCTCGGCGGTCACACGGCCCCGGGCGATCTTCAGCGGGTAGGGGGCGATCTCTTCCATAGGCACGGTGAGCCCGAAGTTTTTATTATACTGGGCGATCAGCGTTCCGCCGTTTTTCACATAGTCGAAAAGCGCGCTTTGATAAAAACGCATGCGGTCCAGGCCATTGTAGACGCGGGCGCCAAGGATCACGGCATCGAACTGCCGCAGGTTTTCCGGGTTGATGTCATCCTCTTCCAGCAGGACGACGTCGTAGCCGATCTGCTTCAGGCTGGCGGGCACTTCATCACCCAGGCCCATGATATAGCCTACCTTTTCCCCCGCTTTTTCGATCTCCACTTTGACGGCTTTGGAGGAAGCGTCGAGCAATACCGACTGAACGGGAATGTGGCTGTAGTCGATCCGGAGCAGTTGCTGGCCGTAATCCCTGCCGCCGGCCCTGGCCAGGGGCACGATGAAGTCTTCTCCCTGTTCTTTAGGTGGGTAGAGTTGAAACTGCACTACCTTTTCCTCTCCCTTGAAAGCGAGTTCAAAACCGATGGATGCCGGCTCCACCCGCCAGTCCTTCCCGTGGCAGAGTTCCACACTGCCGGATATCTTCTCCTTGCCGGCCTTGAGCGTAACCTCCACCGTCTGGGGCTGGCCGTTGCCGAAGACGTAGGCCTTTTCGGCCACTTTGACATAAACCGGGGGAGTAATCTCGAAGGGCTGATAAACCTCGCCTTTCACCGGGTCTTCATATTTATAAATGACATCCTTCTCCAGTTCCAGCGGCTGGCCGGCGACCGAGAAGGTGAATCTCGTGCGGAAGGCACGGGGCGCTTCCGGCAGCCCCCGCAGTTCCTGTTCTTCGACGGTATACCGCCCTGCCTGCCACTTTTTCTTCAGCCAGTAAGGGCTGGTCGTTTCCATCTCTTCCGGCAGGGTGACGGTTTTGAAGAGCTTATGGCCTTCATTGTACAGCAGCGGGAGGGCCAGGCTGGTGTCCTGGCCGGCGGGCAGGATGGCCACCGACAGCAACTCCACCGGTATCTTTGAACGGTTGATAACCTCCATCGACAATTCTACCGGGCTGCCCGGGGTAGCGGATGGGCTGCCGGCAGTGGTTTCCACATAGAGGCCGAGGCAGGCCTGGATCACCTCTTTGATCTCCCGCTGTTTTACCCTTTTCCAGAAGCCTTCGGGCAGCGCCTCGATCCGGCTCAGGGCATCCATGAGGCGGGGCACGCTGGCGCCGGGGTTCCTAAACTGGAAGGAAGCTTCCACTTCCGACAGGATTTTGCCGATCGGCGCGCCGCCTTCCACCCGGCTCCAGGTAGTGTTGATCCCGGAGAAGAGGTTTTCTTTATCTTCGGGCATTTCGCCTTTGAGGAGTTGCAGGTATTCCATTTCCGAGCCGCGGGTCCCCATATCGCCAAAGCCCTGGGCTTTGTGCATGCTGCGGGCCTCGGCGGCGATCTCGGTGTTGGACTTGCCGAGGGTGGGGTAGTAAACCCCCACGTCGATGCCCGTCATCCTGGATTTGTCGGCCTTTTCGAAATTTTCGCGGCTGCCGAAAAACCACCAGGACGTATTGAAGTACAGCCTGGAAGGTTGCCAGGGCCCGGCATATTGGAGCTGTTCGGGAAAGGCATTTTTGTCGGCTGCCAGGCCGAAAGCCTCGTAGGAAAGCATGGCGGATGCGGTGTGGTGGCCGTGCATGCGCCCGTTCCAGCTGGGGTCGGCCTCATGCTGGAAGCGGTTGATGATGATATCGGGGCGCCATTTCCGGATGGCCCATACCACATCGGACAGCGCTTCCTGATGCCCCCAGAATTCCAGGGTCTCTTCCGGGCTTTTGGAAAAACCGAAATCGTTGGCGCGGCTGAACATCTGATTGCCGCCGTCGACCCGGCGGGCCGCCAGCAGTTCCTGGGTGCGGATCACGCCCAGCAGTTCTTCGATCTCAGGCCCGATCTCGTTTTGCCCGCCGTCGCCACGGGTCATGGCCAGGTAAGTGGTGGTGGCGTTCACCTCATTGGAGAGGTAGGAGATCAGGCGCTGGTTCTCGTCATCGGGATGAGCGGCGACATAGAGGGCCGAGCCCAGGAAGTTGAGTTTCTGAATGGCCTTGTGAATGTCGGCAGACGTCCATTTTTCAGGCGCCTGGGCCGGCATCCGGGCGCCGGCGAGCAGGAAGAGCCCTGCCAAGATCAGGTGTTTCCAGTTTACCATAAGCTTGGATCCGTTTTTCTGGTTGTGGGATACAAATATAGTATAGAAAGGAATAAGAGAAGGAAAGGTTGAGCAAGGGGTTTTTTCGGATAAGGAAAGAAGGAAGGCTGAAAAGCAGATGGAGACAGGCAGGGGCTGTTCAATGTTCCTGGTTTTTTACCCGGCAGAGCGCAGCGAGGACGGGCCCGGGTTCCTGGGTTCCGGGCTTTTACAGGCAGAATCTACAGGATGAACAAGATTTTCGCTCTGTGCTTAACCTGTTCATCCTGCAGATCCTGTCCGTTTCAGTGGTGTGGGAATACTGCCGGGGATGCTATTGATACCGTCGCGGCACATCTCCCTTACCTATCAGTATCACATCCATCAGCATCCCGGGTCAGTTCTCCTCTGCGGCTCCGGCCATCAGTTCGGTGTAGGACTGGCTGGCGGAATCTACGGCTTGCTTGGCGGCGTTGGCCTTTTCGGTCCATGCCGTCACATTTTCGCCGGCGGTACCGACGAGGCCTTTCAGGCTGTCGATGGTCGCTTGTACGTCATCCGGCAGTTTGCCGCTGGCCAGGCCGTCCTTGAGAGCGGTCAGTTTATTGCCCTCTTCCTGCCATTTGGTGACGAATTCGAAGGCCTGCTGGGCCAGCGCCCCCAGGTCGCCGATCTGGGATTGGAGCGTTTGCTTCAGCATATCCAGCTTGCCGGTTTGCTCTTCGGTCATCATAGACAGGGCCTTTTCCGAAGGGTTCATGCCCTCCAGGGCAGCCTTGGCCTGCCCCTGAACCTGGGTGATCTGGTCAACCACAGCGGTAACCTGGCTGGTGGTGGAATCCCAGTCCGATGAAAGGGATTCGATGGCCTCTTTGTACTTGCCGACATTGCTGCACGAAGCAAGAACAGCGGCCACCATAGTAAGAAGGATCAGTTTGCGCATGTTAATGGTTTTTTAGTTTAAAGTAAGTTAACTCGCATTCATATAAACGCCGGGCCGGCAACTTTTCTTATCTTTTCCCTTAAGGAAATGTTAAAGCGGGTATTGGCCAATGTGGAAAAATAAATTTGAAAAAGTCAAACAAGCCCCTTTTTTTTTCGTTGGATTTCCTGGCTTATTGTATATCTTACACTTATCCATGGGCAAAAGAGCCCGTTGGCAAGTGCCATCTGGCAAGAGCGGGAGCCTGTGCAGGCCCTGATGCCATCACCAAAATGCGACACATGAAGAAAGCCGGCAAGTATATTTGCATCCACGGCCATTTTTACCAGCCACCGCGGGAAAACGCCTGGCTGGAAACCGTAGAAGTACAGGATTCGGCGGCGCCCTTTCACGACTGGAACGAGCGGATAAACTTCGAATGTTACGCTCCGAACACTGCCGCCCGGATTCTGGACAGGGACGATTTCATCGTAGATATTGTCAATAATTATTCGCGCATTAGTTTCAACTTCGGCCCGACGCTGCTCTCCTGGATGGAGGCGGCGGACCCCGAGGCATACCGGGGCATACTCGATGCCGATAAGCAGAGCCGGGAGCGTTTTGGCGGGCATGGTTCCGCCCTGGCCCAGGTGCACAGCCACCTGATCCTGCCTTTATGCAACCGGCGCGATAAAGAGACCCAGGTGCGCTGGGGTATTGCCGATTTTGAATACCGCTTCGGGCGCAAACCCGAAGGGATGTGGCTGGCGGAAACGGCTGCCGATACGGAAACGCTGGAGGTGTTGGCCGGGCAGGGCATCCGTTTCACCATCCTGGCGCCGCGCCAGGCAAAGGCCTTCCGTAAGATCGGCGCCGAGGAGTGGCACACGCCCGGCCATGGCGGCATTGACACCCGCCGCCCCTACCTCTGCCGCCTGCCGTCGGGGCGTAGTATCGTCCTGTTTTTCTACCACGGAGAAATTGCGCAGGCGGTGGCCTTTGAGGGCCTGCTCAACAACGGCAGCTATTTTGCCGAGCGCTTCACCGAGGCCTTCGACGGCGGGGAAGAGCCCCAGCTGGTGCATATCGCGACAGACGGAGAGAGCTACGGCCACCACCACCGCCACGGCGAGATGGCCCTGGCTGCCTGCCTTAACCATATCGAGGCTCACCAGTTGGCCGCCATCACCAATTACGGGCAATACCTGGAGCTGTACCCGCCGAAGTACGAGGCGCAAATTCATGAGAACAGCTCCTGGAGCTGCGTCCACGGCGTGGAACGCTGGCGCTCCAACTGCGGCTGCAATTCCGGCGGCCGGCCGGGCTGGAACCAGGAATGGCGCAAACCCCTGCGCGAAGCGCTCGACTGGCTGAGGGATGCCCTGATCCCCTTGTTCCAAAAGGAAGCTTCGGCCTTTCTGAAGGACGAATGGGAGGCCCGCAACGACTATATCCATGTGCTGCTGTCCCGCTCGGATAAAACCGTCGATGCTTTTCTCAGGCGCCACGTCCGGAAAACGCTGAGCAAAGAGGAAAAGACGAAGCTCCTCCGCCTCATGGAGATGCAGCGGCACGCCATGCTGATGTACACCAGCTGTGGCTGGTTCTTCGACGAAATCTCGGGCATCGAGACTAACCAGATTCTGCAGTATGCCAACCGGGCCATCTACTACGCTGCTCAGGTGGCAGGTGTGGAACTGCACGAAGAGTTCATCCGCCGGCTGGAGAAGGCCCCCAGTAATATGTACGAGAACGGCGCTACGAGCTACAAGAAAAACGTCGTCCCCGCCCGGGTCGACCTCGACCGCGTAGGCATCCACTATGCCGTTTCCTCCATCTTCGAGGAGTATCCCGAGTACCTGGAGTTCTTCAACTATATTGCCGAAAGCGAGGCTTTCTACCGCCTGCAGGCCGGCAACCTCCGCCTGGCAGTCGGGCGCACAGCTATCCGTTCCAGGGCCACCCATTCCGAACGGCAGTTCAGCTTCGCCGTGATCTACCTGGGCCAGCACCACATCATCGGCAACCTGCTGCTCGACATGAAGCCGGAAGATTTCGACATGATGGCCAACCGCATCCGCGAGGCTTTCCGGAGCACCAACCTGGGAGATGTCATCAGCATCATGCAGGAGTATTTCGGCAAGGAGAAGTACACGATCTGGCAGTTGTTCCGGGATGAGAAGCAAAAAATCCTCGGCCAGATCACCAGACAAAGCCTGGAGCAGGTGGAGAAGGAGATGCGCTCTATTTACAACGACAATTACCAGCTGATGCTGGGCATCGATATGAGCGACATCCCCGTGCCGGCCTTTTACCGCACCGCCGTGGAATTCGTAGTCAACCGCGACCTGCAGCGCCAGTTCGGGAACGGCAGCCTCAACATCCGCGAACTCCACCGCCTCTTCTCCGAGTTCCAGCGCTGGAATATCCGCCTGACAGATGAACAGGCCTTCAAACTGGTGGCCAGCGAACGCGTCTTCAGGGAAATTCAGCAACTGGATACTTCCGAGGCCGACCTGGAAAGCCTGCAGGCCCTCATTACCATATTGGAAATGCTGGAGTCCCTCCGCATCAACCTCGATTTCTGGCGCAGCCAGAATATCTATTTCTCCATGCTTCAGGGGTATAAAAAAGGGGAGTGGGTCTTCATCAGCGAGGAGTGGAAGGAGGCTTTTATAAAACTGGGGCGCCTGCTGAAGGTGAGGGTGTGAGGAGCGGGCAATGGGAGGATTGCTGTTTTATATTGCTATATTGCGAAAATTATGCCGCAAGACATCAAAAAAATAGAACTCCGCAACCTCGAGCTGAGCGATTACCTCGAACTCAAAGCCTCCATGATCGAAGCCTACAGCGACATGGAAGAACCACAGTGGAAAGAGGAGGAAATCCGCATCCTGGTAGAAAAGTTCCCCGAAGGGCAGTTTGTCATCCTGGCCGACGGCAAGGTGGTGGGCAGCGCCCTGGCCATCATTGTCGATTATGCAGGGCTGGATGAAAACCAT
>CAZAXA010000104.1:0-14871 GCA_964488965.1 uncultured Phaeodactylibacter sp.
GGTTTAATTTATGTTTAATGGCCGGGGCAGTTCAAGCCAGGGCACGCTGGAAAAGCGCACCCTGGCGTGGCGCCCCGGGCGGCGTATTATTTCATCAGTCGCATGGTGTCCGGCTACTTATTTTTATATACATTAATCCTAGGATCTCCCTTTACAAAACCCAGTTGACTTATGAAGAAAAACTGTACCCTTGCCATTGTATTATTCCTCGGCTCTTTCCTTTTGAGCCTGCCCGGCCCTCTGCCCGCCCAATCTTACGATCCGGCGGTGGTAGCTCCGGGCCTGCGCCTGGCGCTGGAAGAAGAGCCGGAAGCTTTTCATTCGGTTTTGATGCTGCTGGCCGACCGGGCCGATCCGCGCGCTATGGAGGAGGATTTCCGCCGGCGCAAAGCCAGCCTTCAGGAGCGCACTTACGCCCTGATCACCGCTCTGCAGGCAAAAGCATCGGCTACACAGCCGGCGATGCTCTCCTGGCTGAGCAGTTCGCCTCATGTGAATAAGGAAAGCATCCGTCCTTTCTGGATCACCAATGTCATCTTCTTTGAAGCGCGCCGCGAGGCCATCGCGGCCCTGAGCCGCGACCCGGCGGTGGAGCGGCTGGATATCAACTGGGAGATCATGATCCCGGATAATGAGGAAGAGGCAGTGGAATCGGAAGCGCTGCAAAACAGCCGCGAACGGGGCCTGGCCGCCATCGGCGCCACCGAGATGTGGGCCATGGGATACACCGGCCACGGCCGCAAGGCGCTGATCGTCGACAGCGGCCACGATATTTTCCATCCTGCCGTGCACAACAACTTCGCCTGGCACTACCTGCCCATGGACGAGGCCTGGGCCAACCCCGGGGAGCCTTATGCCTGCGGAGACCACGGCGTCCACGTCGGCGGCACGGTTGTCGGCCTCGACCGCCTGCTGCGCGATACCATCGGCGTGGCCTATGACGCCCTGTGGCTGGGCAGTTCCCACTCCAGTTGTGGCGCCCCCGGCGGTTCCGCCCTCAACTACGTGTCCATCTACCAGTGGGCCATGAACCCGGACGGCGACCCTTCCACCATTGACGATATGCCGGATGCCATCAACAATTCCTGGAGCGCCAACTATCCTACCATAAATGATTGTTTTGACCCGGTACATATTTCGATCACCGATGCGGCCATGGCTGCCGGTATCGCCATCATCTTTTCCGCCAGCAACGAAGGCCCGGCCCCGATGACCATTGGCGACCCGCCGATGAACAACTGGGATACGGTGCGCATGTTCGCCGTGGGATGGCTGGATGGCAACAATCCCAACTTTCCCATTGCCGCCGGTTCCAGCCGCGGCCCGACGGTATGCGGCGGGGAGGGCTCCCTGCTCATCAAGCCCGAAGTTTCCGCTCCGGGAAACAACGTGCGTTCCAGCCTTGCCGGCGGAGGATACGGCGCCCTGAGCGGAACCTCCATGGCCACTCCTCACGTAACCGGCGCCACCGTGCTCCTCAAGGAGGCCTTTCCCTACCTGCCCGGTGAGGAACTCATGAAGGCGCTCTACTACAGCGCTATCGACCTGGGCGTACCTGGTGAGGACAATGACTACGGCATGGGCATCATCAACCTGCCTGCCGCCTTCAATTACCTGGTGAGCCGGGGCAACGAGCCGGCGCCTCCGGTGGTAGCGCCCAACGACGCCGTCCTGCTGCGCATCGGAGCTCAGGAGCTGAACTGCGAAGAATCGATCAGCCCCGTCATCGAAGTGGAAAACAACGGTTCGGAAACTTTCACCTCCATGGAGGTCACCTACTCCCTTTTCGGCGCCAGTTCTGTGAGCCTGGCCTATGCCTGGGAGGGCGAACTCGCACCCGGAGCGCGGGAAGTGATCAGGATGCCGAAGATGTCTTCTCCATCTGGCGCTTACGAATACGTCGTGGAAATTCGCAAGGTCAACGGCACGGATGACGCCCGCAAGTACAACAACCGCCTGAAGAAGCGCGTCCGCCTGATCGCCGATGAGAACTTCACGGCCAGCGTACTGGGCAACCGGGCCACTTGCCGGAACAGCAATGCTTTCGTACAGGCATCCCTGGTTGGCCCCGGCAGCGTACGCTGGTACGACGAACCCGTAGGGGGGAGCCTGCTGGGAGAAGGGGCGTCCACACTGATCCCGGTAGGGGAAGAAGCCGGTACTGTTTATGCAGAAGTGCTGCCGGAAGAGAAAGTCGGCCGTACGGATAACCTTGGCAACCCCGTACAGTACGAAAACCAGCAGCGGGGCCTGGTATTTGATGTTTCCAATCCTATCACCATCCGCTCGGTGAAAGTGTACACCGAAGAAGCCGGTTCGCGCCTGCTGCAGCTCATCTATCCCGACGGCACCACTTTCACCAAAGTGGCGCCAATGGTGGCCGGCGAGCAGCGCGTGGCGCTGAACTGGCACATCGATGAGCCGGGCGAAGGCTACCGGCTGGAACTCCGGGCGGGCAAGCCGCTGGGCTTCAGCCTGGGAGGCAGCAGCTATCCCTATAATGTGGAGAATGTAGTTTCGATCACCGGCTCGACGGAGGGGGCTGCCTTTTACTATTATTTCTACGACTGGGCGATAGAATTCCCCTATTACTGTGGCCGGATTCCGGTAGATATCGGCGTGCAGGGCGCCGGCGATGTGCCGGCGGTGGCCTTCAGCCCTTCGGAAATAACGGTCGACATTTCCTCCGGCGCCAATACGGTCAGCTTTACCGACCAGTCGGTGGGCGGTACCTTTTGGCTGTGGGACTTTGGCGACGGCAATACCAGCACCCAGCGCAATCCCATCCACACCTATGCAGATACCGGCGTTTATAATGTCATCCTTACGGTGATCGGGCAAACCGGCTGCGCCAGCAGCATCTCGGGTACGATCACGGTCACCGAATCCGGAGTGACGAGCCTTGCGGGCCAGTTGAAGGGAAATGCCATGGTGGCTTTCCCCAACCCGGCGCAGGAAGCGCTCTACCTGGCCTTCCGCCTGGAACAGCCCGCCCGCGTCGATTATCAGCTGGCGGACCTGTTGGGCCGGCCGGTCCTGCGGGGGCGGGCGCAACTCTCCGGGGAAGAGACGGTGCAGCTATCTCTGGCAGAACTGCCCGCGGGCGCTTACCTGCTGGTAGTGGATATTGAAGGGCAGCGCCTGGCGCAGCGGGTAGTGAAGAGCCGGTAGAAGGATGGGGCGCGGGCGCTGTCGCCCCCCGGCTTTAGCGCCGGACGATGATCGGATTCATATGGATTTTAAGGCCCTATCTGTGAAAATCCGCTAAATCTCCGGTATCCGCGCCCCATCAACGCTTCTCTTTCCAGATCGAAGCTGCATTTTTCGCTATCCAGTACTGCCCGAGCAGGTAGGTGGCCATGATGAGCAGGCCGGCAAAGGGTATGGCGACGGCATCTGCCCGGAACTTGTTCAGGGCGATCAGGCTGTCGGAAAGGATGAAAAGCAGGATGCCCGCCATCAGGCCCATGAACAGGGCCGGCGGCAGCAGAGGCCGCAGGTTGAAAGCGGCAATGGCCATGCCTACGATGGCGCAGGCGTACGCGGCCACCGGCGCCCGCATAGGCGCGGGGATGCCCGGCCAGAGCAGCAGGATGATCACCGCCAGGAACAAGGCGAAGGGCCAGGCCTGCCAGGGCGCCCTCGCTATGGCGCCGGCACGGGCTTCCGGGTAACTGGCGAAGCCGGCCAGGTAGTTCAATTGCGCCAGGAGGAAGCTGCCCAGCCCCGGCAGGAAGAAGCGCTCGTCCTTCGGGCCGTTCTCCACCATCATCAGCAAGACATCGCCGCCGATGGAAAAGAGGAGCCCCGCCAGGATGAAACGCGGGAAGCGGCCCTGAAGAGGGCGTAACTGCAGGAAGAACCACAAGGCAAGGGTAGTAAGCAGCAGGGGCTTGCTAACAAAAATGAGGGCTTCCGAACGGCTGTATTCGCCGCAGAGGTTGAGCAGGGAGAGGAGCAGGTAGAGAAGAGGGAGGGAGCGTGGCATGGTTGTTTGTTGTTTGTTGTTTGGAGCTGAAAATTTAAACCTTTTTTCCTGAAAAGTTAAGATAGGTTTATAGTGAATCTCCTCACAAATTGAGGTTCTGAATCCTGGCGGAGAAGCAGGAATATAGATTCCTGCGCTGCCATAACTCAGAAAGTGGGAGGAAACACTATAAAGAGCGTTGAGGAGCGGCCATTATCTTTTAACTTAGCCTCATTATCTCAAAAATCGAAACCATGTCGAAATTTTACTTCATGTTGTTTGGCGGGCTGTTCAGTGCGATGGCCCTTTCTGCTCAGATCACGATCGATGGCTCCGACATTCCGCCCTTTGGCGCCGTGCTTACCTTTGGCGAGGATACGCTGGTGGCGGGCCTGAGCCCCGGGCCGGCGGGTGCGGCGCAAAGCTGGGATTTCTCCTCCCTGGCCACGCAGGTTACTTTTCAGAATGCCGTGCTCGACCCTGCGGAGACGCCTTTTGCCGCTGATTTTCCGGACGCTGCCTTTGCCCTTTTCGGCACGGATGGCTTTTACAGCTATGCCCAGCTGTCGAATGACGCCCTGCTGGGCCTGGGCGGTTCGGCGCCGCTGCCGGGCGGCGGTTCGGCGACGGCGCGTTTCGACCCTCCGCAGAAGCTGCTGCCCGCGCCGGCCACTTTCGGTTCCGCCTATGACAATGATTTCGGCTTCACTATTGTGCTGGACGGTTCCATCTTTGGCGTAGATTCGGTTCAGGTTCGGGAAAGGGGGCGGCAGGTTGCCGAGATCGACGCCTATGGTACGCTGAGCCTGCCTTCCGGCACTTACGAAACCCTTCGCCAGCGGATGGAAACGATAACGGTGGACTCCATCTTCATTCAGTTCTTTGGCAACTGGATACCGTTCACTACCCTTGAAGATACCGTCACTACTTATGAGTGGTGGGCCAAGAATGGCCGGGGGCGGGTGCTTTCCCTGGAATACGATGCGGGGGGCAATGCCCTGAGCGCCACCCATCTTTCTTCTTATTCCGGTGGCGCTATGGCGCCGGTGGCCGCCTTCAGCTACGAGTTGCTGGGAGATGGCGAAGTGCAGTTCACCGACGAGTCGGAGTTCAGCCCTGCCGGCTGGTCGTGGAACTTTGGCGACGGCACGGGCAGCCTGGAACAAAACCCCTCGCATACCTATGCGGCCTCCGGCATGTACGAGGTATGCCTCACGGTGACCAACCTGGCGGGCCAGGATGCCGCCTGCCAGGCTATCGATATCGTGATCAGCAGTGCGGAGGAGCAGGCGGCCGTTTCGGTGCGCGCTTATCCTTCCCCGGTGCGGGAAGCCCTGCGGGTGGAACTGGGCGCCCTGGCAGGCAGCCCCGTCGAGTTACGGCTGTTCAACGGCTTTGGCCAACTGGCCTTAAGGGAGCGGCTGAGCAATGCCCCGGCAAGCCTTTCCCTGCCCATGGGCGATTTGCCGCCGGGCATTTACCGCCTGGCAGTGGAAGCGGAAGGAAGGAGGGTGAAGGTGCTGGCGGTGAGCAAGTTGTAGGGAGGAGTTGTCTGTTGTTTGTTGTCTGTTGGTCCGCCTGGCCAGGTACTGAACGAACAACGAACAACATCTGGCGAATCAACGAGCCAACGTCCGTCCTCGCACCTCGGCCGAGTAAAAATCAACGAGCCGGCAAATCAACGAATAACGCCTACTCCCATAGCCCGTCCTGCAGAAAGGGGATGAGGGCCATGATCAGGGGCTGGGCATAGAGGGCGTCGCGGGTGACCAGCCCGTTGGTGAGCAGGCCTACGGCGCCGCCTTTCTTTTTACTTTCCCGGGTTTGGAAGAGTTCATCCATGATGGGCCCCAGCTCGCCGCCGGCCTGGATGCGGCGGACGACGGCGGGAGGCAGGGGAAAGGTAGCGCTGCGGGCCTGGCTTTCCCGATGGCGGGCGCATACGGCCACCCAGCCGAAGGCATCCATGCCTTTGGGGGTATCTTCGATACCGCCTTCGATGCCCACCCAGTAGTCGGCTTCCGGGAAGGCATGGCGGGCATTGCGCGCCCGGTTGAGGGCGCCCCGGAAAGTCTCTTCGTCGCTGAGCGGTTGCTCTGCTACGCCGCTGCTGACTGTGGCGCCTCTGGCTTCAACGGCAAGCTGGAAGGCCGCTTCAAAAGCCTGCCGGACGGCGAGCAGCTTGGCGGGGTTGGTAGAGGCGACAACGACGATCATTGGCTTTCCGTCGCCGGCCGTTTCCTGAGCAGGAAGCTGAAGCGGAAGTTCTGAAGTTCCGTATTGAGGATCATGGTAGAGTCTCCGATCTCTTCAATGGTATAATACACTTCATCGGGCGTTTCATCGCTGTACTGCCTCAGTTCCGGCCCGCTCAGTTCGTATCTGCTGTCTTCCTTCATGCCGGGAAGCGGCAGGTTGGTGCGCATACTGCCATCGGCGTCGAACACGAAAAAGAGGCCGGCCAGCCTTTCGGTAGGTTTGCCGTTGCTGGTGGCCTTGTCCAGTTCCCACCGGCCAAGGAGGAGTTCCTGCTGGTTGCCGGGGTCGCTGCCACAGGAAAAGCCTGACAATGCCATGGAAAGTAAGAGCGCACTTCTGAAGAGGCTATTCAGTTTCATAACGTTTACAATTATTGCAACTTGCCGCAAATGTACCAATATTTTAGGAATTGTACGCTTTTACCCCGATGGGCGCCTCTTCCTTTTTGAATGAGAAAAATCCAGGGCGATTTGTGAAAATATCAAAAAATAAAAAGATATTGTTCTTTTCTTTGATAATTGAGAGGCAAAAGGCTAAATCGGGTAAAGAATTAATAATTGCTAATCAAGAGCTATGGCAAAAGGGACCGAGATCGATAAACTGGATAAGCAGATCCTCTCCATCCTGATGCGGAATTCCAAAAAAGCATATACCGACATTGCCAAACAACTTTACGTGTCCGGGGGTACGATCCACGTCCGCATGAAAAAACTGGAAGACGCCGGTATTGTAAAAGGATATAACCTCGCGGTGGACTACGGCAAGCTGGGGTACGATATCTGTGCTTTTCTCGGCATCTACCTCGACAAGAGCTCGCTCTATGACGATGTGGCCCTGGAACTGGAAAAGATCCCCGAGATCGTTGCCGCTCATTACACGACAGGCCTGTACAACATCTTCGCCCAGATCATCTGCCGCGACACAGACCATTTGCGCGAAGTACTCCACGATAAAATCCAGAAGATTTCCGGCATCCAACGCACCGAAACCTTCATCTCCCTTCAGGAAAGCATCGACCGCCCTATTGATATCCTGGGGCTGGAGGAGGGGAGTGATGTAGTGAGGGAGTAAGACGAACAACCCTCCTGCCGCCTACCGCAGCAGCGTCACCTGGCCGGCGGCAGTTTGCCGCTCTCCGTTGATCAATATTACTTCCACCATATAAGTGTACAGGCCGGGATCGAGGGGCTGGCCGCGGGCGGCGCCGTCCCAGCCGTAGGCTTCTTCGTTGGGAGGGAAATCTTCCCGCCGGAAGGCCATTCCGCCCCAGCGGTCGAAGATGCTGAGGGAGGCTACCCGTTTCACCTGAAAGGTATTGGCATAAACGGTAAAGCGGTCGTTGGCATTGTCGCCATTCGGGGAGAAGGCCGTCGGCATGAAAATAGCTGCAGTATGGCCTATTTTGATCTTTACGGAAGCTTCGCCGGAGCAACCATATATATCGGCAATGTGGATGGTATAGGTGGCGTCCTCCAGGGGCAGGAGTTCGGGCTCCAGGCAATCCGTGCAGCTGAGGTTATCCGGAGGCGCCCAGCGTATATTATCCAGCAGGGATGAAGGTATATTCAGCCGGGGTTGCAGCAATATGCGCCTGCCCAGGGGCGCTTCAATGGAAGCGGGGAGGGTGGCCATCTGTTCATAGGCGGCCGGCATGATAAAAGGGTGTTCCAGTTGGCAGCCGGCGGCATCCTGAACAGTGAGGCTGTATTCCTGGCCGGGGCCGAGGAGGTTGAGCAGGTAGGGCCCGTAGAACGATTCGCCATCTACAGAATAGAGGTAAGGCGGCGTACCTCCCGAGGCGCTCACCGCCACCTGCCCTTCGGCCATCTTATCGCAGTCGGGCCGGGCGGCTTCGAGGGGCGGGGGGGCGCCTATGTCTACGGCCACTTCTTTGCGGCAGCCTGAGCTGTCGGTTACCACCAGATGGTAGGCGCCGGCCGGCAGGCCTTCCGGGGCCAGGCCTGCGCCAATATTTTCCAGCCAGTAGTAGTCGAAAGGCGGCGTGCCGCCGGTGATCGTGGCCAGGATGCTGCCGTCGCGCCTGTCGGGGCAGGACACATTCCGGCTTTCCACCTCCAGGGTAATGGCGCGCACTTCGACCGTGGCCATACCGCCGGCATAACCTTCGCAGGCGGCGTCGCTGACTTCCAGCAGCTCGTAGGCGCCGGGCAGGGTGGCGGGCAGGGCATAGCTGGAGCTGAAGATATTGGCTGCCGGCGGCTGCACAATGCCGTCGACGCTGAACACTACCCGCCAGGGAGCCGTGCCCGAAAGCTGCAGGGATAAAAAGGCCGTATCGCCTTCACATACGGAAGCCTGGCCGCTCAGCATGCCCTCCGGCGGCTCGGCGAGGAAGAAGACGGCGCTGTCTGCGGCGCTGTTGCCGCAGGCATCATAAACGCTCACCGCATAGGCCGGCGGCCCCTGGGCCGTGGCGTTGATGGAGGCGCTGGTTTCTCCCGTATTCCATTGATAGGTATAGGGGGGGGCGCCGCCTTCGATAGCCGGGCTGATCTCCGCACTGCCGTTTTCACACAGCCCGAAATCGTCGAGCCGGGCAAATACCGGCGGGCTGTCCGCGATATACATACGGGCCGTATCGGTGAAGCAGGCGCAGGGAATATCCAGTTCCAGGACGATATCCTCCACAGTTTCCGCCTGCCCGTCGTTGAAGAGGTAAACAGGTACTTTTACGGAAGGCTGCCCGGACGGGATGGTAGCATATCCGGGCAGGGCTTCGTAGTCGGCGCCGGGCAGGGCCGTGCTCAGGGCAGAAACCACATAGTTGACGGTCAGGGGGAACTGCAGGTTGCTGCCCGGCGCGCGTTCGAAGAGAAAGTAAGCGTCCTGGCATCCTTCCCGGGAAGGAGCATCAGGGCCGGCGCCCGTTGCGGCGGAAATCTCCACTTTGCCGCCCAGGTTGAAGCTCTCGGCAGCCAGGAAGACGGCGGAGTCGTAGAAGTTGTCCCCCACATCGGCCACTACCAGGCGGATATGATAGGTCTCGCATGGCTGCAGGCGCAGCACGGCGGTCAGCCTGCGGGTGAAGCCGTCGAACTCGATCTGTTCGTAATAGTTATCGAAATGGAGGTTCTGGCCGCAGGCCAGGGCGTCGTCGGCCAGTTCATTGCGGACGTAATAAGCTTCATTCTGCTGGTGGTTGACGGAATTGATGCTTACGAAGTCGTTGGATCCGGGCAGGAGCGCGACGTTGGCGGCGTTGTGGGAGAAGCCGCCCTGTATGCCGGGCCCCCGGATGAAAAAGCCGAAGACGTCGTTGTAGATACTGCCTACGAATTCGCAGTATTCCTCGGAAGCGAAGACATAAGTGAAGGTGACGATGGAATCGAGCGGCATGAAGTCAAACTCTATGCCTACGGCGTCTTTCACATCGCCGGTGGCCATGATGTCGAGGTCGGGGTCGCCGGAATTATCCATAAAGTCGCCGCTTTTATCGGTAGCGCTGTTGGGCCCTTCGGCATTGCCGACCGGCCCGGTAGAGAGGATGACGCCGCGGCTCATCCCGATGCTGGATTGCCCGTTCTCAAAATAGCCGATGCCTTTCCTGTCGCCGATGGCGCGGATGTTGGTAATGGTATTGCAGGCGCCGGTGACGAAGACGTCCTGCACGAGGTCTTCAACGGAGAAAGAGTCGTCTGTTTGCAGGCCGGCCCGGGGGGCGGGAGCGCGGCCCTGGCCGGCAGGAACGCCCGGCCTGCCCAATGGGATGGAGCAGGCCAGCAAATAGCAGCTTACCAGGTAAAATAATGGATGCATGTTTCACTTTTTCCTTTGCTTCAGGCCGGGAGGGGGGGAGTTCGGCTGAAACTTACCTGATTAAATTGAAGAACGGACGGCGCCATATCTGTTTAACGACCAGCTTATGGCCGCTGTTGCCAACCAGGGCGATACATTGCTATAAATTCCAGGTGAAGGGAGCTGTATGTGGGGAATGAGCGTTATCTGACCGTTCAAATTTAAAATAAATTGCCGAAGAGAAAAAGGGTTTGAAAGAAAAAACAAAAAGCCTATCTTTGCGCCGTTAAAAACCCGCCGCTTGATAGTCAAGGTAAACGGGTACATATTCATTAAGATAATTTTAACATGTCAGTAAAAATTCGTTTACAGCGGAAAGGCCGTAAGAAGCGCCCTTTCTACCACATTGTGGTGGCCGATGCGAGGTCTCCCCGCGACGGAAGGTTCATTGAGAAGCTGGGGTCTTACAACCCGATGACCAAGCCGGCCACGATCGACATTGACCGGGACAAAGCCTACGATTGGCTGGCAAAGGGCGCTCAGCCTACGGATACTGTCCGCGCCATTCTGCGCTTCAAGGGCGTTTACTATAAGAAACACCTCATGCGGGGCGTGAAGAAGGGAGCGATGACGGTTGAGGAAGCAGAGAAGAAATACCAGGACTGGGTTCAGGATAAAGAAGCCAGGATCGCTGCCCGTTTCGAGAAATCTGCCGAAGAACAGCGCCAGTTCCACGCCATGTTGTCCGGCGCCCCGCCGCCCCGGCAGGCCCCGGCCATTGAAGTGGAAGAGGCTGCGGCTGCTGCGGAAACAGCCGCCGGGGAAGAGGAATAAGCCCTTTTTCAGCTTTTCAGCTATTTGGCAAACTTCCCTCTTTTATTTATATTTGTACGGTTATAACGGCTATACTTAATTCTATTATACGTACGCAGGCCTGGTAGTGCTCTGATTTGCACTATCAGGTTTGCCTTTAAAAAGGCCTACTTACTATGCAGGAGTTAGATAAAAAATATATAGAAAAACTGGAGGAGATCGCCACCGACATACAGGGGTCGGATGAGTTGCAGCAATACCTGGAAGAAGAGGAGGAAGAGTACTACCTGCAGCTCAAGGAAATGTTCGAACCCCGTATTGCCCTGCTTTACGAGGAGGTTGCCGAGAGAGACCCGCTGCAGTTGATCGCCCTGGAAACCATATTGCTGGAACCGGAGTTCGAAGGCCTGTACCTTCCCAAGATACTGGGGTACTCCGTGCTGCGCGGAGAGGCCGACGCGGAGTACAAGTATGCCCGCCCACAGGATCATTTCAAGGCAGTGCTGCTTGCCATCTGCCATTCCTCCAACTTCGATATTTTGCGCAAGCGGATCGGCCAGTCGATACAGATGGGCTTTGCCATGAGCAGCGACATATGGGTCACCAACCTGATCAACAGCGTGGAGAATAAGCGGGTGCGGTATTTCCTGCAAAGCCAGAAGCTGGAGCGTTACCGCCTCCCCCAGGAACGCCGGGCGGGCCTGGAGCGTTACCACCGCCAGTTTGCTCACGACCATTTCCAGACGGCGGAGTTTCCGGAGACGCTCTCCGACCTGAAGGTCATGTACGTTCCGCTCAAAAATTTCATCATCCACCGGGTTCGGCGCAATTCTGACAATACCCATATCATTCCCGACCTGCGGGCCTTTGTGAGCAATGAGGAATTCAAAGGCCATCGGGAGCACCTGGAGGTCATGGTGCTCTTCGCAGCTTTCTTCGACCTCGATACCGAAGCCCGGCAGGAACTCACCCGGCATTTCAACGAGGTGCGCAGCAGTATGCCGGACTTTCTGGAAATATACCTCGGCTTTATACTCGAACTGCACAACAGGCCGGACGTCGACCTGAACCCCGGGGCCGACCTGCGCCTCTCGGCTGTCATCGATAAATCCGTCAAGGATGGCCTGACAGATTATTACGGCCTGATGGAAGTGGTGCACACCAGGGGATACATCAATGAAGAGGCCCAGGATGCCATCAAAGCCTTTTACGTCCGCTATGAAGGCCTGTCGACCATCAACGAATGTGTTCGGCAAACCATCTACAACTACTTTGCCCGCCTTATTGATAACCTGGAGGTGGAGGATTATGCCGATTACTTCGAGATTTCCAAGCTCTTCCCGGTGTACATGTCCATCTTTGCCAACCAGCAGTTTAACCAGCAACTCAAAGAGATGTCCCTGCGCTATGTCGGCAAGCTGCTCAAACGCTATACCGATAAGCGGGGCAAAGACTATCAGGATATCAAGAAATTTGTCTCTACGGCCTTTCAGGATTTTGGCTTCCTGAAAGAGAAGGAGATCGTGGAGATGTTCAAAACGCGCCGCAAGCGGAAGAAGACGGCGGGATAGTATTCCAATTTTCTGCCGTAATAGCTCCAAAATCCAGTCCGGAATGCATACATTTGGGGATAATGCCACTTGTGGAGCGGCGGGGCTTTTTCCCTGCCGGCGCTTCCGGTGGCGTAAGTAACTCCCTATGTCTATTTTCAAAGATATCCTGACGGCCCTTCTCCGGCGGCTCAAGCTTCTGGGCCCGGAAATCGTCAGATATCACGACCTAAAGGCCTACAACATGGTAAACAGCATTACGCTATCTACAGACATGGCTACCCTGTTCCTGATCGATAACGGCAGGGCGATCCATTTTCCATTGACCAAAGAAAAGATGATCCTTCTCGGGGTCATGAAAGGGCAGATCACGGTGGCCACCAGCCTGCCGCCCGACAACATAGTAGAAGAGCTGGAGCCGGCTTCCGCGGAAGTGGAGGCGCCCTCCGCCGGCGTATTGCGCCGGGGCGACGGCGAAGAAGTCAAGGTGCCCGTTACTCCGGTAGCGCAATGGACGGTTTTCTACAACCGGAAAACCCAGGTACTGGGCCTGATCGGCGTTACGGAGATCAACCCGGGCCTCGCTCCCGGCTCGCCGGAGCAGCCCGCCCCCCAGCTTTTCCTCTTCAACCTGACGGAACTGGTCGTCGGCATTACCCGCTACGAAGACGCTTTGGTATTCACCCCGATGCGGCGGGGGAAAGGGGCGGAGGTGAGTTAAGCATCCTTCACCACCCGGGCCATGGATTTTCTCTTGAGGCGGCTTTCGACCCAGAACAGGACGAGGTCGTCCAGTCCGAAGATCACCCGTTGTTCGGGGTCTGCCTTAATTTCCTGGACTTTTTCGCGCAGCCTGGCGAGGGTTTCCTTCTCCTGGGCCGGCGTTGCGCCCATCAGCTTTTTGATGGCCAGGGTCAGCACCCGTTCGAAGCTGCCGGCGGGCGCCTGAATTTCCTTGCTGATATAGCGGTAGGTGGAGCGGTAGGTGCTTTCCATGAGGTCGAGGCTATCCAGCTCGTAGGCCGTGATGAGGTTCAGCAGATAGGCGCCCAGTTTGATGTCTTTCCGGGCGTCGAATTTTTCCCCTTTGATGATCTTGAGGAGCCAATGGTGGCATTTGGCGAACTTTTCGACGATGAACAGCAGGATGGCCGTATTGGAGGTCAGCACCGTCTGGCTGACGAAGTTGATCTGGTATTTGCGTATGCCTTCCTCTATGGAGTCTACCAGTTCGTCTACGCCTTCGGCAATGCCCAGGTTGATGTGGTAGATCAGTTTATAGGTAGACACATTCTGGAAGATGGTCTGCTGGTCGTGAAAATTCTTGGGCCGGCTGTTCTGTAGTTTGTCCAGCACCTGAGGCATGTACTCCAGTTTACGGGTAGTGTAGCAGGCGTGCAGATAGTTGGACAGGTCGACGACGTAGCGGTAGAATTCCTCTTCGCGGTAAGCTTCGTTCTGATCCCACCATTCCACTACCCTTTCGTAGTATTCGAAAGCCTTTTCCGGCTGCTGTTTCATCTGGCTGATGAGGGCGGCGCACTGGAAATACCGCCGCCGGGCATGGGTGGACTGGGGGACGTCCCCCTCTTCGATGCGGGCAATGTAACCTTCCTTTTCCAGCTCTTCCTTTCCGGTACGGGCGGTGCCCTTGATATTCTTCAGCAGCAGCTCATACAGCATATCCAGGTACTGGAATTCCTCGCTGACGGCTTCCAGGTGGGACTCCTTTTCGCTGATCAGTTCCTGCACCTCCCCCCGGAAAGAGCGCCGCTTGAGGTCCCAGATGACATTGCGCATTTCTTTGTTGACTTCCAGCAGCGCCAGTTGGTCGCCCAGGGCGCCGGCCAACTGTTTGGCGTCTTTGAGGCGTTCTTCGCACTGCAGATAAAGGCCTCGCTCGTAGAGGTACTTGGCATCGAGCAGAAGCTCCCGGATGCGGGCGGCCCGGGAACGGGAACTGCGGTAATCCCGCATGCTGCGCAGGATAGCCTCATAGAGGTAGGACTTGTCGTACGGCAGATTGCGGCCGAACTTCTTCCTGAGCTTGCGCTCATCGTATTCCTCCATCTCATTGACAGCCTGGAAAAGCTCCAGGTACTTGCTGGGCCGGCGCCCGCTCTTCTGCGCGTCCAGCGTAAAATAACGCTTCTCCGATTTGGACATGGCCCGTACAAGCTGGAAGAGGTCTTCTTTGTGCTTCATAATGATCCATATTGAATATCTGCAATTCCGAATCCGCAGATAACAAACAACAAACAACAAACAAGCCGTTCCCTGCCAAAAAACAACCGTTTTCCTTCCATATGCGACCGTTAAATTGTTAAAACTGCGTTTTCTTCAAAAAAAATAATTTTTTTTTGGGGGCTTAGAAACCCAAAGTAGCGTTTTTTGAAGAAAAAGGAAAGCTCTCCATGCCCGCAAAGGAGGGTTCTGTTTATAAAGTATTGATATTCAGTAAAATTGCAAAAAAACTATTTACCCGTTATTTCCCGGAGCTACGATGGGGCCGAATCTTTTTTACTG
>CAZAXA010000105.1:0-14851 GCA_964488965.1 uncultured Phaeodactylibacter sp.
GGTAGCGCTGGGCTTTGCACAGCCGCACCCCGTCGATGATGGAAGCGTGGTTGAGTTCGTCGGAGATGATGGCGTCTTCTGCGCCCAGCAGGGGTTCGAACAGGCCGCCATTGGCATCGAAGGCGGCGGCGTAAAGGATAGCGTCTTCCATACCCAGAAAACCTGCGATCCTGCGTTCCAGCTCTTTGTGGATATCCTGGGTGCCGCAGATAAAGCGGACGGAGGACATGCCGAAGCCGTGGGTGTCGATGGCCTCCTTGGCGGCTTTGACCACCTCCGGATGGGAAGACAGGCCCAGGTAATTGTTGGCGCAGAAGTTGAGCACTTCTCCCGTATTCTGCGTTCGGATGGTAGCCGACTGGGGAGTGGTGATGATGCGTTCTACCTTGTACAGGCCTTGTTCGCGGATTTCCTGAAGTTCCTGTTCAAGGGCTGGTTCTACGTTGGTGTACATGATTTTTTATTTTATTGTTTGATGAGGGGTGAACCTATTTATTCCAGCCTGACGGTTTCTCCCCGTTCCGCCGAGTGTTTGGCCGCTTCGAGGATTTCCATAACGATCATATTGTTTTCGAGTGATGATAGATCATAAGCCGGAATTTTCATTCCATCTTTCACAGCTGCTGCCAGGAAAGCAAAGGGGTCGAAATAAGCGCCCTTCAGAGGAGAGGCCTGCTGGTTGAAAGGGCCGTCTTCTTCGTCCAGCAATATGTCCATATTTTCCCGATCCCGGTTAATGATATAACCGGTAGCGCCGTATATTTCGATATCCTTGCGGTTGTATGGCCAGTTCCAGGAGGCCTGTATGACGGCCTGGGCATCAGGGTAGGTTAGGATGATGGTGGCCTCGTCGTCCACCCTGGGATAAATTTCGGGTTTGAGCTGCTGAGTAATACAGGTTACGGAAAGCGGGCGCTGCCCGTTCATGAACCAGGTGGCCAGGTTGGCGCCGTAACAGCCGAAATCGGTGAGCGCTCCTCCTCCATTTAGTTTGGGGTCGGTAAGCCACTCCAGGAACTCTTCATTGACGCCGATCTCCCGGGGGCCGGGATGCCCGTCGTGAACGACGATTTTGCGCAAAGGGCCTACTTTGCCCTTATCGGCCATGGCCTTGGCCGCATGATTGCTGCCGTACCAGCTCGTCTCATAGTTGGTGAGCAATAAAATGTTGTGTTCCTTTGCCAGCGCCGACATTTTTTGGGCATGCTCCAGGCTCACGGCCAGCGGTTTTTCTACCATAACGTGAATGCCGCGTGGGGCGCACTTCTCCACCACTTCCAGGTGGCCATAAATGTCGTTAAATGCCGTAACTACCTCCGGCTGAGCCGCTTCCAGCATTTCATCGATGGAATCAAATACGATATCCATGCTGAAACCATGCTGTTGAGCATAACGCCGGGCCAGTTCGCGGTTGGGTTCTGCAATGCCTACGACCTCAATATCGCCCCGGGCTTCGCGCCCCAGTATCCAGTGTACATGCGTATGTGTCAGCCCGGCTATCCCGGCCCGGAGGGGCTGCGGCTGTGCCTCGGCGGGCTGTGCAGGTAAAAAGGCGGAACAAAAAAGAAAGCACATCAGGCTCGTATAATGCTTCATGGGCCAAAAGTTTATGATACGGCGGCGGCCTGATAGTATTCTCTCAGATGTTGAAGCATATCCGCCGCTATTTCAGCGAGGCCGAACTGCGGTTCCCATCCCCATTGTTCCCGGGCATAACTGTCATCGATGCTCTCGGGCCAGGAAGCGGCTATCTGCTGGCGGAAGTCCGGTTTATAGGTTACTTTGAATCCGGGAATGTGTTTTTGAATTTCCCCGGCTACTTCGGCGGGGGTGAAGCTGGTCCCCGCCAGGTTGTAACTGGAGCGGATTTTTGCCGCTTCGCCCGGCACCTCCATCAGTTCGAGGGTGGCCCGGATAGCGTCCGCCATATACATCATGGGCAGGCGGGTGTCCGGTTCCAGGAAGCACTCGAAGGTTTCGCCTTTGACGGCGCTGTGGAAGATTTCGACGGCGTAGTCGGTGGTGCCTCCTCCCGGCAGGGACTGATAGCCGATAATGCCAGGGTAGCGCACAGAGCGGACATCTACGCCATATTTCTGATGGAAATACTGGCACCAGTTCTCTCCGGCCACTTTACTGATGCCATATACCGTTTCTGGTTGAAGGACGGCATATTGCGGAGTATTGGCCCTGGGCGTCATCCCTCCGAACACGGCGATGGAACTGGGGAAAAATACGCGAAGTTTGAACTCCCGCGCCGCTTCCAGTATATTGAACAAGCCGGCCATATTGATCTCCCAGGCCCATTTGGGGTTTTGCTCTCCTTTAGCGGAGAGGATGGCGGCCAGGTGGTACACCTGCCGGGCTTCATATTTTCTGATGAGGGCGGCCAGCCTGTCTTTATCCAGCACATCCAGTTCTTCGAAAAGGATATTATTGCCGCCGGCCTGGCGAATGTCCGTCGATATTACGGATGAAGCGCCATAACGGCGCCGCAGTTCTTCGGTGAGTACAGTGCCAATCTGGCCGTTGGCGCCGGTTACGAGAATGGTTCCGGTTTCCATAATTTGGTCAGAGCTTGTTTTGTTTTTTAAACAATAGCCCGGATGATACAGTTTGATCAGCCAAAATCCGGCACTGCCTCCAGGTATTCGTAAGAATGATTTTCATAATCCAATGCACAGCAATAGGCCTCGATCCCGTTGGTTACCATGAGATAGGGCACCCTGAGTTCCATATTGTACCAGGCGGCTTGCTGAAACACATCCCGGGTGATGGGAACCTGGGGCGCCTTGCATTCTACGAGCAGGTAGGGGCGGACATTCGTATCGTAAACCAGCAGGTCGAACCGTTTGCTGAGGTTGTTGACCTTCAACCCTCTTTCCAGGTTGATGCGGTTCCGATTGTATTGCTTTTCCTCCAAAAGATAGAAGATTACCAGTTGCCGCACAAGTTCCTCAGGTTGCAACACCAGCCATTTTTTGCGTATGGGGTCAAAGATATAGCGTTTGTCACGTTCCCGCTTCACTTTCAGCAAAGATTGGAAGCGCATCAGGCTCAATTCTATATTTACCGGAGTATTCATTCGGTATTGACCACTCTTTGAGCATGCAGGATTTGGCCGGAAGGGCCCGTCACCTGCAACAGCAGGGCGCCCCTGGCCGGCAGGCGAAGCGGCATCATCGGCCCCAGGAACGGTTCTTCCAGCAGCAGTTGCCCCTGCAGGTTAAACAGGCGCACCACGCTTCCCGCAGCTCTTTCGGGGCCGTATGCAAAGAGGCTTACCTGGCCGGCGGCGGGGTTGGGAAAGAGCCGAAAGTGCATGTCCTGCAACTGTTGTCCGGTTCCGGTCAGCACCCATTCGTCGAAGAGGGCCTGCAGCGAGTCTATGGGCTCCACGCCGGCCGGCGCTTCCGCCACGTTGAGTTCGAGGTAGGGGGCATCCGGTTCGTCATCGGGGCGGAAGACGCGCAGGAAGGCCGAAGTGGAAGAAGTGCCGGCAGCGGTGCAACGCGCGTCGGCTCCCACCATATTGGCGCCCTGCATGGCGGCCATCAGTTTGAAGGCCAGCGGGCCCTGGGCGGCCAGAAAGCGGGCTTCCATGGAATCCAGCACTTCGGGGCCTCTGAGAATATTGCCCTGAATGGAATAACTGGGGCCGGTGATATGCCCTTTCCAGTCATCGGCGTTGCTTCCGGTATGGGCGGCGGTGCGCGGGCTGCCATCCGGCCCGAAGTCAGCAATGCCATACTGGCGGTAAGAGGGGTCGTAATTCTGGGAAAAGCATTCGTCATTTTCCAGCAGCCATCCGATGACCTCCTGGGGCGACAAGCCTTCGTCCATTCTCTGGATGGCATTATCCAGATTGATGTGGGGGTTGATGCAAATCCAGGCCTGGGCGTTCACGCCTCCCCTTCCCGGGATAATGCCGCTCAGCAGGACGACCCCTCCGTAGGCGCCGATCCCCGGCACACAGGTAGCGCCGGCACTGCCCACCTCCCCGGTCTCCGGGTCAACGGCTACTATGGAAAAGGTGTCCTGAGCCCGGAGCAGGGACACGGCACAGAGGAAATGGAGGAAGACGGCTAACTTCTTCATTTTGAATTTTTGTTAAATATGCCTGGCAAGTTGATCCTGTCCTACTTAAATATCACCGTTCTCCCTGCCGTCCTGCCGGCGGAGGAGAGGCGCAGATAATACAGGCCGGCAGGCAGCCCCCCGCGTTCCACGACAAAGCTATGGGCTCCCGGCTGGAGGTTGCCTTCGAAAAGCACCTGCACCAGGGCGCCATCGGCGCCAAAGAGTGCTAACTGCGCGCCGGGTATCGCCGCCGACAGTTCTACCAGGGCGGTAATTTCCCGATCTGCCGGAGCAGGCCAGGCTTCGAAGGCCTGTAATTGCCGCAGTTCCTTAACTGCAGAGAGCATTTCGACATCAGCGGAGTTCGTATTCACCACCTGATAGCTGTTGCCCACTTTCTTCCAGATGATGGCGGCAACCTCAAAGTTATCGGAATAGAGCCCTTCGGTTTCGGTGATCCCCGCTTCCTCCATATCCGCAATACCGATGGTATGGGAAATATCGGCCTCTGTGCCGGCGGCTATGCTGCCGCTGGCGATGAGTTCGCCGTAGGGTTCGTCGTTGAAGGACAGGCGCAGCACCTGCTTGTGATGAGCATTGTTTCCCTGCCCGGCCTGATAGGCGAAAAAATTCCGTTCGATGAGGTACAGGCCAAGGTAATACTCCCCTTCTGTTGCTTCAAAGAACCTGGTTTTGGCCCGGGCAGTAAGGGTATAGTTGTCATCTACCTCCGCCAGGATACCGGACTGTGCCTCGGGAGCCTGGGCATTGATATTCTGAACGCCCGTTTTTACCGTGGCCCTCACTGCGGCGACAGTGCCTGAAGTGGCGTTCTGGTTTTCATTATTCACAAAAAAAGTAGGTTGCCCGAAGCCGCCGAAGTTATTGGAAAAGGCAATGGCCACCGGGTTCTGGTATTCCCCGCTGTAATGCGCGGCGATGAGGAGGGCATTATCGCTGTTATCATCCAAAAGGCCGCGGAACAGAGTCCATCCCCAGCTTCCGCAAAGGGGGCACCAGCTGGCAGTGCGCTTGGTGATCAGAGGGCGGTTGGCCACAGGGACAGTAATGTCCTGAGCAGAAAGAGCCAGCGCAAAGGAAAAAAACAGGGAAAGCAGTATAACTTTTTTCATGGAAGTATTTTTTGTTAGCGTAATGTATTTCAAAGTTGCTCACACTTTGCTGAAATTCAAAGCCCAATAGGCGCGGGTGTCCGCCATTATCTTGAATCTTTCATCGATGCGGTAGCCGATGACCCAGCAGATATGGCCGGCGGCATCTTCGGCCACCCAAACTCTTTCTTTTTCAAACCGGCTGGCCTTCTGGTTGTTGAAAAAATCCTGAAGTTTCTGATGGCGCCCCTGCATGCCCAGGGGCTGAAAGCTGTCTCCTGCCTGCCAGCGGCGCAGTTTGAGGGGAAACTGAAGGCTATCCGCATCCAGGGCGCACTGCCACTCGCCGCCGGGGAAGGAAGCCGGGCGGCCTTTATGGTATTGCAGGTGAAGGATGCCATCCGGCAGGCCAATGCTGCTTTCCCCTTCCTGGACGAGATAAATTTCCGGGCCCGCCGGCTCCGGGATATTTTCCACGATGATCTCCTCCCGCTCTACCAGAAGCCGGTATTCCGGAGACCGAAAAACCGCGCCGGTATGGGTGAGCGACCCGGCAAGCTGTTGCGCCTGGCTGGAGTTGAAGCCATAAGGGCTGAGCAATTCAAACAGGACAGTAGGCAACACCGGGCCAAAATCCGCCAGTGTTTCGATGCGCAGGCGAAAAGGATGGCCATAGGATATGATGGCGTCCTGTGCGATCTGGTACATGGCGCGGTTGAGCAGGCCTTCCAACTGGCGAAAGCGCTCGATATTGGCCGCCATAGTCTGTTCGAAGTTGGGGTTTATGGACTGAAAAGTAGGGATGATATGATGGCGGATTCTGTTGCGGGCGTATTTATCTTCCAGGTTGCTGGCGTCTTCCCGGTAGGAAAGCCCCTCCTTACCCGCGTATTGAACGAGCTGTTCCCGGCTGGCAAACAAGAGGGGGCGAACTACCTGGCCATTCTGCACCGGAATGCCGTGCAGGCCCCGGATGCCACAGCCTTTGGCCAGGTTATAGAGCAAGGTCTCTATGCTGTCGTTCAGGTGGTGGGCCGTTGCGATATGCGTATAGGCATGTTCCCGGCGTATTTCTTCCAGCCAGCCGTAGCGAAGTTCCCGGGCCGCCACTTGTACCGACAGGCCCTTCTCCCCGGCGTATGCCCTTGTATCGAACCTTCGGGAATAGCTGTCCACCCCCCATTCCCTGGCCAGGGCAAGCACGAAGCGTTCATCCTCATCCGACGCCTCCGCCCGAAGTTGAAAATTGCAATGAGCAATGCCGAATTCCAGCTTTGCCTGCCTGAACAGATGGGCCATGGCGATGGAATCCACCCCCCCGCTGACAGCCAGCAGCACCCGGCCGGCAGGGCCCGGCAGCTGTTCTTTTTCCAGAAAATCAAGAAATTGCCTGAGCACAAAGGATATTTTGAAATTTTTTCCTACACTCTGGAGTATTCGCCATAGTTCAACCGTACCAGGGCATTGGTATCCTCCAGCGATCTGAATACGTCGAAAGTAGTACCCTGCGTCCGCAAAGCCCCCAAAGCATTGGCATATTGAGCCGCCAGGATATAGTCTTCCCTGTCCTGCAACAGGCCAAAGGCCAGGCCTCCGGCAAAAGAATCTCCGCAGCCGGTAGTGTCGATCACTTCTTTTACCCGTACGGAGGGCACGAACTCGGCTTTGAACTTGCCATTGGGCATCGCGTACACCATACAGCCCCGGGAATCCAGGGTAATCACCACGCATTTCACTCCCCGTTCCAGAACATACAAGGCGAACCCGGCCATCTCCTCCTCGGATAGTTCCCGGTACTCTTCGTTCAGTTCTTCTGCCTGATATTCTTTGCGAAACCAGCAGCAGCCGGCTTCCTCTATATTCATCTTCAGCACATCGATATAGGGGAGCCAGAGGTCGCGTTCTATCCAGAAGCGCCGGAGGCGGTTGCCCGTGGTGGTTACCGTTGTGGTAGGGCCGTGAGCATCGAAAATGGTAATGGCCCTTTCATTACGGTGGGCTTTGATATAGCGGAGGGTTTCCAGCGGCACTTCATAATCAGAAATAGGAACACAGACAAACACATCGCAGCCGATCAGGGGAGCGATATCTTCGGGGCGTACAGGCGGCATAAAAGCCGTCTGCCTTTCCAGGCGGTTATTCTGATCGACGAACTGCAACTGGATGACATCGCCCTGGTCCAGGTGAGAATAGACTCCCTCCAGGCCTATATTCGGGTATCTGCCAAGGAGGGCATGGACTTCCGCTTCGTCCTTCCTGCGGATATGGGTGACGGGATAAACCACCCCATTATCTTCCAGGAGGCGGGAAAGGGCAATGGCCGGATGGGTGACGCACCCATATTTGACAATGACCTTTCCTTTACTCGTCGTAATATGGTCGTAAGGAATAGGCCCAAGGACGGCGATCTTGAATTGAGGTTTCATAATTCCGGGTCATCTTTTAATCCCCGGTAATATAATGAATAATTCCTGATTCCATCATAATGCAGCCGCAAGAGCATACCCGGGAAAAGCGGAGGCGCCGTTATGCCGGGTCCGGCACTGCTTTTCGGCGCATGACCGGCACGTCTTTAACTACCATTTGCACTGTGGTGTCCTTGATCCTTTCCTCCAGCAGAACGATCTTGCCCCGGCGCAGGTTATCCAGCACGTTCTCCTGGTAATGGCGCACGGTGATCAGCTCCAGCCCCCGGTCCAGCATGACTTTAAATTTATCTTTAATGCGGTCGGCAAAGCGGTCGGCCTTATCATCGACATCGTTGACGCAGAGGCTGAAGCTGATGGCCGAGTTTTGCATCATATTGACCTGTATGCGCAGGTCGGCAATCAGGTTGAAAAGGTAGCTGATGTGGTGTTCTGCTACGAAGGAGAAATCCCGTGTGCTGATCTGCAGCAGGCACTGATCCGGTTCCACAGCGACCATGGGCGGATAGTTATCTTCCACCTCGTTTGATATGAGCGTACCTTCTCCGGCGGGGTCAATGAATGATTTGACGTAGAGCGGAATACTCTTATTCTGCAGGGGCTTGATCGTCTTGGGGTGGATCACCTTGGCCCCGTAGTAGGTCATTTCAATTGCCTCTTTGTAGGACAGGCGGCCGAGTTTGACAACGTTCTCAAACAGCCGTGGGTCGGCGGTGAGCACGCCGGGCACATCCTTCCAGATGGTCATATCCACTGCATCCAGGCAGAAGGAGAAAATGGCGGCCGTATAGTCTGACCCTTCCCGGCCGAGCGTAGTGGTGAAGTTCTCCGTAGTACTGCCGATAAAGCCCTGGGTGAGGACGAAGCCGTCCTTTTCCAGCATGGGCTGGACGATCTTTTCCGCCCGTTCCACCGTTTCGTCCCACTGCACCCAGCCTTCGCGGAAGATATCATCGGTGAGGACGACGTCGCGCGCGTCCAGCCATTGAGTAGGCAGGCCGATCGCATTCAGGTAGGCGCTTACGATCTTCGAAGAAACCAGCTCTCCCACCGAAACGATCTGGTCGTACATGTAATCATAGTTTTCATGGGGTTTCTCCTCCAGCACCCATTCCACTTCCACAAAAGTATCGTTCACCGCGGCATAAACCTCGTCTCCCTTTTCGAACAGTTCGTCCACTATCCGGTAATGCTGGGCTTTGATATCGTTGAGGATGGAAAAAGCTTTGCCGTTTTCGGCGGCATGGGCTTCCACCACTGTTTCCAAGGCATTGGTCGTTTTGCCCATGGCAGAAACCACGATGACCAGGCGTTCGTGTTTATAGCTGCGCAGGATGTTGGCCACATTTCTGGCCGCAGCGGCATCTTTCAGAGAAGAGCCTCCAAACTTGAATACTCTGACAGGTTTTTTCATCGGCACGGTTCTTTGCAAATTTTTTTTCCTTCTTTGACAACAGGAAGGGCCGAAGGTAACGATTTGCTGAAAAAAAATCCTTCTTTGACAAATCCTGTGGACAGTGCTTCATGCGCAAGCAATGCGACGAGAAGGAGCAAGGGGTTCGCATGAAGCACTGTCTCTGGAACACAGGATTTGTCAAAGAACCCCAAAAATTACGCCTGAAAAACATAAAGGGGAAGCCCGCGCTGAGCTTCCCCTTCACTGTACTCACTCAACACGGAGTGCTTAGTTCTTGAAATGGGGCGATTCGTTCGTTTCGCCGCCCTGTACCTTTTCCAGGCGCTCCTTAAAGACATTTGACATCTGCAGGTCATCCTTGCGGGCATAAATCTCCTTGAGGGCGATCAGGGTATTTATATCGTTCGGGTTGAGCGACTCTGCTTTCTGGAAGTAGGGAAGCGCCTTATCGAATTCCTTAAAAATCTTGGCCTTAAGGTCTTCGTATTTCTTCATGCCTTCCTTGGAGTAATCATCGGCATACTTGTTCAGCTCCTGGGTCATCGCGGCGGCCTTGTTGTAGTACAGGGCGCCGATGCTGTAAACGGCATCCGAATAGTTCGGGTCTTTGGCAACGGCCTGGTTGTAGTAATCCAGGGCCTTGTCAAAATACTCCTGGGCCTTCTCGGCATTTCCGTCCTGGGCCTCCTTCTGGTGGAGGTTATCGTAAACGTTGCCCATAGTGGAATAGAGAGAAACGTTGTCCGGCTCCTTCTTGATGGCCATCTCCAGCTTGCCGATCAGTTCGTCCAGTTTATTGATACGAAGGAAGTGGTTGATCTCGGCGAAGAGCAGGGAGACGTCGTCCGGATATTTCTTCCGGCCTTCTTCCAGGTATTCGTAAGCGGCATCCACATCTTTTTCGGCCTTGATCTTGTAGAGGGCCTCATAGATGGCAGGCTTGTCGTATTTCATGTCATAAAGCTTCTGGAAGGACTCCGTAGCGGTTTCCGGCTGGCCTGCATTCAGAGCTGCAAGGCCGGTGATGTACAGTTGGTTGTTATAGTCCTCAGGCGCGTCCAGCGAGCTCTTTTCGCCTTCTTTTTTGATCAGGTCGTGCAGGGTAATGGCCATTTTGAAGTTTTCGTAGGCCCCTTTGAAATCCTGGTCTTCATAGAGGAAAATCCCAATGTTGCTGAGGTTGCCCTGAGAGATCTGGAAACCTTTAACAGCATCTTTGGTTTGCCACTTCTTTTCGGCAAGCTCATAGGTTTTCAAAAAAGCATTGGCCGCTTCCTGAGCGGGATGTTCTACTTTCGGCAGGTCATCGAGGCTGCCCATACCCAGTTGGCGGACGGCGACGATCTGGTTGGCGATCTCATTGTAAATCTCGCCTTTAGACGCCCAGGCAGTGGGGTCTTTGGAGACCTCAGGGTCCTGCAGGGCGAGGCTGATCTGTTCAACCGCCTCTTTCAGTTTTGCCTTGTTGCCGGAAGGATCCAGGTTATATGCCCCGAATGCCTGCCTGGCGTCGCGCAAGGCCTTTTTCCCATCCTGAGCGTATGCGGTGGTGATGAGGAGTATGGCCATAAGGCCCAGAATCAGTTTTTTCATAGCGACTCTATTTATTTTTATGTTTATACAAATCTAAAGTTTTGACGCCAAACCAGCGTCATCAGGTATTTATAAAATGTTAAAATCGCAGTGGCGGCGGCTCTATTCTTCTTCATTGGCCGCTATTCCGTCCGGCTCTTCTTCTTCGGATTCGCGGATAACCGCCACATCGGCGATCCCGTCGTCAGCTTCGAGGCGGATCAGGCGTACGCCCTGGGTAGAGCGGCCCATCACCCGTATATCGCTGACGGCCATGCGGATCACGATGCCGGAGCGGTTGGTGATCATCAGTTCGTCTTCGTCCATAACTGCTTTGATAGAGACGACCCCTCCGGTCTTTCCTGTGACGAGCATCGTCCGTACGCCTTTTCCGCCGCGGTTGGTGAGGCGGTATTCGCCGAATTCGGTGCGCTTGCCCATCCCTTTTTCAGAGATGACCATGATGGTCGTATCTTCTTCACTGGGGTCGATGCACACCATGCCCACCACAACGTCCCTGCCGTCGTCACTGAGGGTAATACCCCGTACGCCGGCGGCAGTACGCCCCATCGGACGCACTGTCGATTCGTTAAAGCGGATGGCGTTGCCGTTGCGGCTGGCCAGGAAAATCTCGTTATTGCCGTTGGTCAGGCGGGCTTCCAGCAACTGGTCGCCCTCATTGATGGTGATGGCGTTGATGCCGCCGGCCCGGGGTCGGGAATAGGCTTCCACCGGCGTCTTTTTCACCAGCCCGCGTTTGGTGCCGAAGACAATATAGTTGTTGTTATAAAATTCTTCGTCCGTCAGGTCTTTGATGATGATATAGGCTTTGACCTTATCCTCCTTGGGAATGGAAAGGATGTTCTGGATCACCCTTCCCGAAGAATTCTTGGCGGCTTCCGGTATTTCGTAAACCCTCAGCCAGTGGCATTTCCCTTCTTCGGTGAACAGCAGGAGGTAGTCGTGAGTCGTAGCCACAAAGAGGTGCTCGATAAAGTCCTCATCCCGCGTTTTGCTTCCTCGGGAGCCCCGCCCTCCGCGGCCCTGGGTACGGTATTCCGTGATCGGCGTCCGCTTGATATAGCCCAGGTGAGAGATAGTGACGGCCACCTCCTCATCCGGTATCATATCCTCGATGCTGATCTCCCCATCGGCAAAGCTGATATCGGTACGGCGTTCATCGCCATATTTCTCTTTGACTTCCAGCAGTTCCTCTCTGACGATCTCCCGCTGAAGTTCCTCGCTCTCCAGGATGGCCCTGAGGTGAGCGATCCGTTGCTGGATTTCGTCGTATTCCTCGCGGACTTTGTCGCGTTCCAGCCCGGTGAGTTTCTGGAGGCGCATATCCAGGATGGCGCGCGCCTGGGCATCAGACAGCACATTGCCTTCTTCTCTGGGATATTCTTCGGTGCCGGCCTCTTCGATCAGGGTGCGGAATTTGGCCCAGAAGGCCTCCTTGTCGCTGATGAAATCCCCCCGCATCAGGCCCTCGCGGGCGTCATCCGGCGTGCCGGACCTGCGGATCAGTTCGATCACTTCATCGAGATAATCCAGGGCGATGAGCAGGCCCACCAGGATATGGGCGCGAGCGATGGCCTTGCGCAGGTCGAAGCGCGTCCGCCGGATGATCACCTCGATGCGGAACCGGATGAACTCGTGGATGAGTTCCCTGAGGTTCAGCGTCCGGGGCCGGCCATTGACCAGGGCGACATTATTGACGCCATAGGAAGTCTGCAGGGGCGTGTACTTGTAAAGCTGGCTGAGCACCACATTGGCGATGGCGTCGCGTTTGACTTCCACCACGATGCGCAGCCCCTGCCGGTCCGACTCGTCGCGGATGTCACTGATGCCGTTGATCTTCTTTTCATTGACCAGTTCGGCGATCTTGGCCACCAGCGAGGCCTTGTTCACCTGATAAGGTATTTCGGAGACGATGATCGTTTCCCTTCCGTTCGGGCTGGTTTGGATTTCCGCCCGGCCGCGGACCACTACCCTGCCCCGGCCGGTCTCAAAGGCATCCTTGACGCCCTGGTAGCCGTAGATGATGCCGCCGGTCGGAAAATCCGGCGCCTTGATGTGTTGCATCAGCTCATCGATGGAAATCTCGGGGTTGAAAAGCATGGCGATGGTGCCATCCACCACTTCCGAGAGGTTGTGGGGCATCATGTTGGTGGCCATGCCCACGGCGATGCCGGAGGCGCCGTTGACCAGCAGGTTGGGCACCCGGGTGGGAAGCACCGAGGGCTCCTCCAGGGAATCGTCGAAGTTGAGGGTAAAGTCTACGGTATCCTTATTGATGTCCGCCAGCAGGTCGTCGGATATGCGCCGCAGCCGGGCCTCGGTATAACGCATGGCCGCCGGGCTGTCGCCGTCCATAGAACCGAAATTGCCCTGCCCATCCACCAGCGGGTAGCGCAGGGACCAGCTTTGCGCCATACGGACCATGGTGTCGTAAACAGAAGAGTCGCCGTGAGGATGGTATTTCCCCAGTACTTCGCCGACGATACGGGCGGATTTTTTGTGCGGTTTGTTGTAGGCCAGCCCCAGTTCTGCCATGCCGAAGAGCACCCGCCGGTGTACCGGCTTCAACCCGTCCCTCACATCGGGCAAAGCCCGGGAAACGATAACCGACATCGAGTAATCGATGTAGGCCGATTTCATCTGATCCTCGATATTAACGGGGATAATTCGCTGTTTTAAAGGCATTTACGCTATTTGTGCTTTAGTGTTCTTAACGATTCGGGCGCAGCCCTCAGAAGCGTTTAAAAAAGACACGCAAAGATAAGAAAAAAGCCGCAATTAAACGAGTGGGCCGGCCACTATCCGCATGCAAAATTACAACTGTAAAACAAAGGCGGCCCGCCGCTTGTTGGATGCCTTGCCGAATACGCTATCTTTGCCAGAAAAACAACCGGATGCCACAGGAAGTAAAGCCTTACGATGAGCAGGGAAGTAAAAAAAGCCAGGTTTCCCGCATGTTCGACAACATAGCCCCCTATTACGACCTGCTCAACCGCCTGTTGTCGGCAGGCATCGATACGATATGGCGCAGGCGGGCGATCCGGCAGTTGCACGGCCGGCAGGTACGCACCTTGCTGGATGTAGCCACCGGCACGGCCGACGTAGCCCTGGAAGCATCGCGGCAGTTGAAGCCCGAGCGCATCATCGGAGTTGATATTTCCAGGGAAATGCTGGATATTGGCCGCTCGAAAGTCGCCCGCCGCGGCCTGCAGGGCCTGATCGAACTGAAAGAGGGCGACTCAGAGAATTTGCCGTTTCCGGACAATACGTTTGATGCCGTTACCGTTGCTTTTGGGGTACGCAATTACGAGGACCTGGAACGGGGCCTGGCGGAAATGCGCCGCGTGCTGAAAGAGGGGGGGCGCCTGGTCGTCCTGGAGTTCTCCAGGCCACGCATCTTTCCCTTCAAACAACTGTATAATTTTTACTTTGCCAACATCCTGCCCCTTATCGGCAGGCTGACATCCAAAGACCCCAAAGCATACCGATATCTGTACGAATCCGTCCAGGCTTTTCCGGACGGAGAAGATTTTATCCAACTTCTTGAAAAGGCCGGTTATAAATCGAATCAATGCATACCACTAACACTCGGGATTTGCTCCATATATACGGGAGACAAGTAATGTTGCTGGCACTGGCGCTTTTCCTCTGCCATTCGGCAGGGGCGCAGCGCACCGGCGGCAATAATTACAACTATTTCGATTTCCAGCAGAAGCCTTATTATTTCGGCATTACGCTGGGTTACAATACTTCTTCGTTCAAGCCGTTCCGCTCCAGCGGTTTTCTGGAGAGCGACAGCATCCGGAGCATCGAGTCGGTGAGCGGCCCGGGTTTTAACCTCGGCATCGTCACTAACCTGAAAATGGGGGAAGATTTCGATTTCCGCTTCCTCCCTACCCTTTCCTTTGCCGAGCGGAACATTCAGTACAACAAGGTCGGGCGGCTGGCCAATTTCAGCCAGCGGAAGGTCGAATCCGTACTCGTGGAAATGCCGTTTCAAATCCGCTACAAGTCCAAACCTTACAACGACTTCCGGCTTTTCGTCATCGCCGGGGTCAAATATGCTTTCGACGTGGCCAGCGACTCCCGCACCCGGCAGGCCGAATCGCTGGTAAGGATCTCCCCCAGCGATTTCTCCCTCGAATACGGGGCCGGCATACAATTCTTTTTCCCCTTCTTCATCTTTTCGCCGGAGTTCAAAATCTCCCACGGGCTGGGCAATA
>CAZAXA010000106.1:0-14838 GCA_964488965.1 uncultured Phaeodactylibacter sp.
CCGGTAGCAGCACTGCGCCGCATCCGTTCAGGAAGCGGTTCACCATCAGGACGCCAGCGGGTTAGGATGCCGGGGAGGGTCTCCGTTGGTAGTGTCGTATGCCAGCACCAGTATTCCTTCCTCCACACCTTCCTCGCCCTCCACCTTGGGGAAGCGGGCGTTGGAGGACGCCGGGCTGATGCCGTCCTCGCCGCCGAACAGGTAGCCGCCGCGCGTGGCGAAGCGGAACGTGAAATTCAGGTTGTTGCACTGTATCTGCCGCAGGAAATCGTAGATGCTCTGCGCCGTGATCGGTGTGCGGGCCTCCACAGTGTACCGCCGCTTATTCACCACTTGCGCCCCCTTGGGGCCGCTATACACGGATTCCTCCGGGTCGCTCTGGCTGCCGATAACTACCAGGTGCTTTGTCTTGGCATTGGCAGTGTCGGTGTTGTCGATGCCGCCGGAGACGGCTACCGGGTCGCCGCCGGAATAGTCGAAAGCGTCCGTTGCGCCGGTAGGCGTAATGTATATGTCTGAAATTTCCGACAACGGCGGGACGCTCACGCAGTCTGGGTCTTCGGGAAGGGCGCCATAGTTCAGCGCCGCCCCGCAGGCTGACGGGCAGGTAATATCCGTCCATGTGTTTATCGTAGGCATTGCAATTATTTGTTTTTGTTAAGAAACTAATGCGTTTACCTGCGGCTCCGCCTTCTCGCAGCCCCAGCAGGAAGTCACCCCGCCGGGCATGTTTTGGGCTATCCACAGTACCGCGTTTTCGTACTTCTTAGCCAGGAAAGAGCGCTGCCGGTATAGCCCCTCCTGGTCCAGCAGCGTGGCGCGGCTGACGTTGCCGCTGCGCAATATTCCGGTAATTAGGTGTATTGCGCTTTTCCACTGTATCAGGCGGGCAATAAGGTCGCGCATGGCTAGGCCGTTCATCTCTTCAAGGCTGCATATCCAGTCCAGCTTGTTGCAGGAAAAGTACCCCTCCAGCGCCAGCCCTGGAAGGGTGGTATTGGTGTACAATACCTCCTCATTGTCGGGCAGGCTGGCCAGGTCGAAGCCGCCGGCATCGAGATGCTGCATCCATGGTTGTTTCCCGCAGCAGAACAGGCGGTTCTGTTTCACTGTCGCTCCATCGGGCTGGAAGGCAATGTTGTATCGCAGGTCCGTTTTCCCGATGGAGTACAGTGGAAGGGATATAGGCGAAGAAAATTCATGCCGCGACCAGGCGTTGGCCGTTACGCTTGCACTCTCCGAGGCCGGCGTAAAAGTGCTGTCATTGCTGGATACCGTTACCGCGACGCTTTTGGTGGCATTGATGTTGATGTACACGGCCTGCAATACGAAGACGGCGTCCATCATGCGCAGGCGCGGCCGTAGCTGTATGCCGGCGTAAGCGCTGGTGGCCACGTTGCTGCCCGTGCCCTCGGCCTTGCCGACCAGGCCGCGCCAGTTGATGACGCGGCTTTCCCGGACGGTTTCAAGGGCCTGTTGTAGGTCGGATTTCACATCACGGATGCCCTGCGAGCGGGCCTCAGCCAGAGTGTCCCAGATGGTGGCCTCCCCGCAGTCCAGGTTGGCATATAGGGAGGACTGTACCGGGAAGCCATATTCTCTGTCATCCAGGTAGTAGCCGCTCTCCGAATCGTTCCATCCTGAAGGGCGGCCCCCGCTCAGGCATGGGCATTCCCGGTTGGCGAGGCCCACAAGGCCGGCAAGGCAGTCCAGCGCCATAGCCTTACGCGGATTTTATCTTCAGGATGCCGGTATGGGTGTCCTCGCTCGCCGGCGCGACATACAAGCCGCCATGAAAGATCAGCTCCCAGCGGTGGGTGTACGTGTCGCGCATCTGCGTAAGGTTGCCGCCGTTGCACGTTTTTTGGTAGCGCACATTCACACGCATGGGCCGGCCGTTCAGGCTCAGCACCGGGTCGGTGATGAAGTACTCCCACTTGTTGTCCTCGATCATTACCGGGTTGCGCGTCCGCTCCTTGTTCACGAAATCCCAGATCACGTAAGACCCTGGGTCAACAATGAAGGAGTTGCGCCCCGATAGCGTGCTGTCCAGGTTCTTGATGTCGTGGTACATCCGCCAGCCGTTGCCCTCCAGGAGGCGCACATGGTCGCGCTCCGCGTCGTTGTTGACGCGGAAATCGGCGTTCACCTTGGCATTGTAGAAGTGGTTTCTTCCGGCAATATAGAAGTATCCGCCCAGGTCATTATTCACCGCCAGGGCGTCCAGGTCGGTGAGCGTATCCGGCTCCTGCATAGAAAGCGTAGACTCCGTAACCGTGAATGTCGAAGAGCCGAAGGCCAGGCCGGTAGGTAGGTTGGAATCGTTGTTGACTGGCGTCTTGTTCGTGTCCAGGAAGTTGATGAGCTTGGTATTCCAGGCGTCGCGGATGTCCTTCAGGGCCGCGTCGAAGCGGTTGGCGATCAGGTCGCCGGCTTGTTGGGCGTAGGTGCCAGATTGGCCCCGGAACACGTTCCCGCAGATGTCGTCGTCTACCTCGATCCGCGCCACGATGGCGAAATTGTTGGTATAGATTTTCTCGTTGGAAACCGGCCCCTGCCCGGACGGGATGGTACAATTGAATGTGTATGACCCTGGCGTAGAGTTATAGGCAATCGTGGTATCGCCTTTGGTGAGCCAGTACACCCGGTATCCGATACAGTTGTTTTGCGCGTCCATCACTTCGGATGTCATCGCCACGTGCTCGCGGCCCATTGCCTGGGCGGTTGCGACGTGGTTCACCCACGGATAGCGGGCAGGCGTCGACTGCTGCGCGGCGAAAAGGTTGGTTAGCCTTTCCTGCACATAGGTTAGCGCCGATGCTGTAAGGTTCTGTACAGCCATTTTTGTGTTATTTGTTTGGGTTAAGAAAAAATAGGCCCCGCCCTGAACACTAGCCAGGGCGGGGCCTATCGGGCTGCAATAGCCTGTTTAGCCTGCTTTCTGTAGAAATTCCCGGTAGGCGGCGTGGATTTCCGATGCCTTTTTGGCGTCGGCCCCGGCCTCGTCCAGGAGCTTATTGTACTGTTCAGGGGAGGTGATGATGACTTTCGACCCTGCCCCGCCTTCGCCCTGCTTTTTCGCCCCGGCAGAGCCGGAGCCGGGCGGGGCGTCGTGGAAAGTATAGCCGGCATCCTTCCAGTTGGATATTACCCAATCCGAAAACTCTACCGGGTTGCGGCTATCGTCGCGCAGTTGGTTGCCGTCCTTGTCTACAGGCAGAGGGTTGCCTTTTTCGTCGACTTTCAGGTTGTCGCTTCCGAACACGCGGAAGAAATAATCCAGTTGCTTGACTTTGTCGGCGCCCCATACGGCGCCCTTTTCATCCAATACGGTAAGGGCGCGGTCGCGGGCAATGGAAAGGACTTCTTTGCGCTGCATATCAGCAACGTAGGCATTGTATTTCTGCTCCCAATCGGCAGCAACGGCCCTGGCTTTCGCTAAATCCTTGTCCAGGAGAGATTGGTAGGCGGGAAGTTTCGAGATGTCATCTTCTGTCAATTCTTCCGGCTTGCCTGGCTTTCCAGGTTCGCCCGGTTTGAATTTTTTCAGCTTTTCAGAAAGCTCGTTAATGGCGTCCTCCACCTTTTCGGCTTCGGCGCCATACTTTTTCAGGAGGGGCCGGATAGCGGCCTCAATGGATTCTGCCTTTTCCTTAATACCTCGCTTGTAGGCATTTTCGGCGCGGTCGCGCTCCACTTCCCGGAACTTGTCCGTTACCAGCGTTGCGAACGTTTGCGCGGCGTCATCTTTTAGTTTACCCTCTCCATCGAATAGGAGAGCCTTCAGGTCGGCCGCTGTTTTTCCGGAGAGTTTCGCGGCGATCTCCTCATTTATTTGTATCATTGCCAGTGGTTTTACCCTTCTGGCGTTTTGTCGCTTTTTCTGCCGGCGCTTCAGCCTTTTCGGCTGCCTTCACTTCCTGCGGCCTTTCTGCCGGCGGCGGGGCTGTGATGGGCACATACCGGAATACGTTGGTGGACGGATTGGACTCGAAATAAGACTTTTCATCCTCGGTGACTATCTGCACCTTTCGCCCTGTTTTCCGGTTGTATGCCCAGTACCTCACCTCCTGCGTTTTGTGGCCAGCGCCTCGCCGGCCGGGCTATCTGAGCGGATTACCTTCACCGGCTCAGGGGCCGGCTCTGGCTGGAACGGCTGCCATCCCTGCTGCATGATGTCCTGCCAGCGCTGTTCGCGCTGCTTACCATTGCCGATAATGGCGAACACCCGGAGCATCGGAATCCGTGATCCGTGATCCGGGTCGTTCATCGGCGGCACTATCCAGCCGCCCTGCCCGCCGGGGATGCCCACATGCTTGAAAATGTGTTCATCCCGGCGCAGGGACGCCCTCAGTTCCTCGTATTTCTGGTTTAATGTCATAGCATTTCCATGAAAATTAATGCAATATACGCTTTTTACGGCGAAATTCAAGTTTTTTCCGTTTTTACTTTTTCCAGGCCAGGAGCAGCAGGTATGTGCCGTTGTCCAGGGCCAGGCCGCCGGGGATGGGAGTGACGCCGTATTCTGCTTTTCCTACTGTCAGTTTTTCGCCATTCAGGCTCCATTTTCCGGCCTCAACGCCGGGGCCCTCGAACAGGTAGCAATTGCCGCTATCCATCAGCACCAGCCGCCGGGGCTGGCTGTTGTACCGTTCTGCCACCCTTAGCTCCGCCTCCTCGCTGCTCTTCGCATAGAAAACCAGTTCATAGGCCCCGGCCAGGCTGCCGGGCGTTTCCGTTGTGCAGGGCCGGAAGATTCCGTAAGCGGCGGCCGCCAGGAGCAGGGCGGCCACAACCATAGAAACCATGCTGATAATATGTAATGTTTTCATCTTGTGTTTTTGACTTTCTTCCTTTCAACCCGCCCTCCGGCCTGGCGCTCCATAACTCTGGTACCGTCAGCCTCTATCCATTCTACCGGCCTGGTTTTCCAGTAGGCTATCATTTCCTGGGCCTGGGCCTGGGCTGCCTCCTGGTAGGCTTTCGCCATAAGGTGGTAAGGTATGTCTACCGACAGTTTTTCCTTTCGCTGCTGGCCGGCCTTGGCCTGCTCTACCAGCCCCGGCAGGGCGCTCTTATTGGCCATGCCCTCCTGTAGCTTCTTGCCCAACAGGTACAGGCTGACCATCTGCTCGTTGTCTACCCGCCGCCCTATTTTTTCATTCAATTTCCTGGATATGATGCGCTCTCCGCCTTCGGCCTCTATGTGGATGCCTCCGCGCTCGTGGCTTGGCCCTTCGAGGTATGGAGTGCCCTCACGAAGCCTGGGCGGCTCAAACTGATTCTTAATGGCTCTGGCCTTGGCAATAATGCCCAGGATTATGGCAATGCCGGCCGCAGCGGTAATGATGCCGGGCAGGCCCTTGAATGCCTCGCGGGCCGTCAGCTTGGCAATGGCCAGGGCGAAGCTCGATGCCTGCTCCAGGCTGTCCAGCAATAGGCGCTGCTGGGCGGCTTTCTTTTCCAGCGCCAGGCGCTTGTTTTCCGCCTCCTCCTGTACGGCCTGCTCCTCTTTCAGTTTTTTCTTCAGGGCGTCCACGTTGTTGGCAAAACCCTGCCGCTGTAATTCTTCCTCCTTTGCCAGAGCTTGCTCCGTTTCATCAACGCGCCGGGATACAGCATCTATAACCATGTCCTGCCGGGCAATTGCTGCCTGCGTCGCGGCGTCGATGCCTGAAACGATGGACTGAAATACCGCCTGGACACTGCCCAGGATGAACTCGTACTGTGCCGGGGATAGGTTGAACGCCCTGTCCAGCTTTTCCAGGACGATCTCCCCGAGCGTCCTGTCGTCAACACCATCTTCTATCCCTCTGGCAATGGCGGCGCTGATCTCCTTGCCCACCTCCAGCCCTTCGGCCCGGAAGTCGCGCCGGCCCTGCAGCGGGGAAAGAAATTCCGTAATAGCGCCGCCTGCCTCGGAAAGGCTCTGCTCCAATGTGCCGGGCAATTGCTCGACTTCGCCCTGGATGGCGTCCAATGCCCGCTCGAACTGTGCCTTTATGCGGCCTTCCAGGGCTGAGAAGTCCAGGTCGAGTTTCAGGGCCTGGGCCTCTTTCCTGAGCTCTCCAACCTTGCGGAGCGCCAAGTCATATTCCCGCTTTGCCACCTCTGCCGGCCCGGCGAGTTCGGCGTTAGCGGCGGCTACTGTATCCGTTAACTCCTGTATGGCCTTCAGGCGGGCGCGCAAGGCCTGTAGGCGCTCCTGCTCTATAGCCTGTATCTTATTCTGTAGCTCAGTCTGCTTATCAAGGCTTTCGCTCTGCACTTCGCCAAGTTCGGTAACCAGAGTGAGGAAATTATTAACATCCTCATCGTTCGCGATTGTGGGGGTAGCTTCAGTCAGCGTCTTTCGCAGGCTCTCAAAACTGGCTTCCCCTTCCTGCACCAGCCTTATTTGTTCCTGGATCAGCTTATTGTTTTTTTCGTTCAGGCCGAACGCCCCGAGTTCGGCAGCGATCTTCTCCTTAGCCAGTTTTTCCTGGTCTTTCAGGAGTTCGCCCTCCAGCCTGGCGGCCTCGGTAGCGGCGGCAATGCGCTTGCCAAATGTATTGCCTCTGTCATCCGCTTCCTGGTTCAGGCGGCGGATTTCGCCACGTTGCAAGGCAATGCGGGCGGTGAGGAGGCTTGTTTGCCGCTCCAGGCTGATCTGCGCCTCCTCGTATTGCTTAGCGAAGGATGCCGCCTTGGCCATTTCCTGCCCAAGGCCTGAAACGGCGTCCTTTCCCTCGCCCCATGCTTGCGTTAGAGACTTCTGCCCTGTTACCACGTCGATGATCAGGCCGCCGATAGTGGCGAATTTGTCGATCAATACGCCGAAGGCAGTGCCAATTTGCGCCGTAATTACGCGCACCTTATCCATTACCGGCTGCAATTTGGTGAGCGCGGCGATCAGCGCCCCGACTATAAGCACAACGGCTCCTATGCCGGTGGAGACCAGGGCTACCTTGAAAACCCGCAAGGCGCCGACAACGCCACGTATGGCGGAAATGCTATCTTTCAGCACCCCCTGAAACCCTTTCAGGAGGTCGATAGCAGTGCCGATATTGACACCCAGGATGTTGGTTTCCCGGACCGTCTGTTTCATAGCCTCCTTCAGGCGGCGCGTTGCCTCCTCGGATTTCTTCGTTGCCTCCGCGTTGTCCACCTGGGCTTTGGCGGCCTTGCCAATAGCCTTTTCGCTGTCCGAGGCCGCCTTTCCCACCTCCTTGAACGCCTTTTCGCCGCTCTCGCTCATAATGTCCAGCTCGCCCTGTAGGCTGTCCACCCCGGCGGCTACCCGTTCCAGGGCGGCCGTTACCTGCGAATCGTCGAATTTTGCCGTAAAGTCTACTTCTTCCGCCATTTCTCTAATTGTTTTACCTGTGCCGCCTGCCGCTTCTCAGCCCTGGCCAGGTCGCGAAAAAATTCATAAGCATCCATTTCCCATATTCCAGCCGGGCTATAGCCCATGGCCTCACATACGAAGCGGGTAGCGTCCTCGATTGCCCGGCGTATATGATCCGACACTTTCACTGGCTTGCCCTTCCTGTATGCCACATACCCGCTCACCGGCTCGCGCTCTGGATTACCGCCCTTATTTTCTCCCAGGATTCGTTCAACGATTGCGTCTGTAGCGAAGCCCAGAACATGGCCAACAAAAAAAAATCCTGGGCATGGAATTGGGCTTCGTTCCAGTCCCGTATTTTCTGCTCCGCCATGCGCTCATCCCACGTGCGCAAGTCCTCGCCGTCGGTGACGATGAACAGAGTAGCGGCCATGAAGGACTTATCCCAATCGCGCTGCCCCTGCTGAATAGCCTGGCGCATATTATCCAGGCCGGCAAAAAGCTTGTCCAGCCGGGGCGCTTTCGTTACCAGGCTATTGGCATGTTCTACCAGTTCATTCACTTTTGCCAGTATTTCGGCATAGCTGGCATCGAACCCTACCTCAGCGAGCATCTGTTTCAGTTTCGTGTACCTGAGTAAGGATAGGCCATCTTCCGGGCTTCTAATATAATACTTTTTCCCGCCGGCCTCAAACTCAGATAGCCATTGCCCGGTATTGGGGTCTATCAACCTGGTATGGTGCGCCTGCTGCCGGTAACGGTGCCACTCTTGCGCCTCCCTGCCCAGGGCTTCCAGCGCTATAGATTCCCGCTGTGGGTGCTTCTTCAGTATCCGTATCAGTTCTTCCCTATCCATTGTATTGTTTTTCCAGTGCCCACGCTATGAAGATGGAGAGAGGAACGGCCATCAGGCCGCTCCAAGCCTCCCCTAAAACAGCGGACAAAACGCCTAAATTTCCTGCTATGCACTTAGCGCATAGGTATGTTATTTTCGATACCCACCACTGGAACGCGTTCCAGCCTGCCGGGCTTTTTTTTCCTGTCCTGGTTGCCCATTGCACCACTGCCGGCCACCATGCCAGGGCCTCGCCGGGATGGGTGAGGACGCAGGCTATCAGGAAGCCGGTAATGCCGAACACTAAGGAATAAGTTAATATTTCAGCCATTACGTATAAGTTACAGTACATTCTACCGGGCTACCCAGAGTTACGTCCTGAATGCAGGCCCCATTAACCGTTACTTTGGCCGCCAGGTCAACGGCAAAGAAATCATAGGGCGAAAAGAAAACATGCTGCTTATCGGCATAACTGTACTTCCCAAAAACCTGTAAGTGGTCGCGCGGCAATATGCGGGCGCGGGTAATATCCAGCCGCCCGGAAATGCCGTCTACCGTGAAATTCCGCGTCCCGTCTACGGCCGCCAGGAAAGCCAGCGCGAAGCGTTCAGGGCCCAGGCAGTCGTCAAGCCCTAGTGCCGGGTAGTTAAGCCAGCATACGAAACGGAGTTGCTCCTCGAATGCCCATTCCCTGCGGTTCGGGCCGGAAGCAGCAAGGGAGGCGCCTCCAAGTTGCTCGAAATAAGCCACACTGGCGTATCGCCCATCCGGCACTAAGTCCATGAACTTGCCAGAATCGAAGCAGTCTGATGCGGACAAGTAGCATGACACAGGTAATGTTTTCCCTACGTACTGTTCATCGCCTATTTCCTGTGGGATCGTCACCGCCCGGACTATCCCGCCATACTGCCCGATAAAGCCCAGGGCCTCTATGGGCGCCCGCAATGCCTGTTCAATAAGCCGTACCATTGTATTCGTATTTTATGCCCTCGCCGATGTGGAGGGCTTCAATCCTGTTTTCTACTTCGGCCATAATTCCCGCGCCGCCCCTGGTTGCCAGGCTGGAAAATTCCGCCAGCAGGCGGGGGTGTGCGTCGGCCGGCACATAAGCCCAGGCGCACCGGCGAAGGAATGGTATATCTGCGATGCTGTCGCCAATACCTACCGTGCTTCCCCAATCAATTTCCGGCAGGTTTTCCTTTTCCCTCGTGCTGAATACTTCCACATTGTATTTTCCCCAATATTTCCGGATGCCAGGCCAGTATGAGGCCGTGACAATCACTACCCTGTATCCGGCATCAATGAGGCGATGGACGGCGGTATTATCCCGGCTGTGGAAAGCAATCATTGCCCGCTGCCCATCTTCGCCAACGTACTTTTTCCCGTCGGTTAGGCAACCGTCGCAGTCCACAAGTATGGTGCTAATTCCTGTATTCATAGTAATACCATGTTTTTTTGCTTTCCAATTCCACTGCCTTCACCTCGCCCCTGATCAGGGATTCTTTCCCGCCCCAACCGGCAATTACGATGCCATGGCCTGGCGCAGCGCGGATATTCCATTGGTGCATCCCTGCCCACTTCTCATTATCGGCCTCATTCTCGAACCCCTGTATGAACAGCAGGCCGCCGGGGGCGAGCATTTCTTTCATCTGCGCCCCGGCAGAAAACGGGTCTTGGCAGTGGTCCAGAGCATTGGAGCAATGCACAACGTCGAATCTCTCGCCGCCGAAATACTGCACCAGCCCTTCAGCCCGAACCGGGTGCGGGGGCAGGATGCCTAGCTTTTCGTAATCCACAAGGCCCTCATAGAACCTAGCCAGCATGTCGGATGCGATAATGGAGGCGGCAGGCATGGAGCCTTGCAGGATGGATACCGGCCCGGAGCCAACATCCAGCACCTGCCCGGAAAGGGCGCCAAGAACGCTACGGGCATACTCATGCAGTTCAGGGTTAGGCCGGCCTGATGCCCACCCATTAAGGAAGCGCTCCGTTTTCACGAAGGCCCGCCAGAATGCTACCTCATGCGCTATGCCGTCAATAAGCTGCTGTACCATAGTTCTATGTCTTTCCTGTAGTAGGCTTTCGCCCTTTTCAATAGCCCCTCGCTATACCGCTCTGGCCAAGGCCTGTTGTCTTGCTGCCAGGCCTGGTTTAGCCTGGGCAGTTCAGCCTCGATGCCGAACCGGGCAAGGAAGGAGGGCACGCCCTCGGCAAAGCGCTCGAAGCGGATAATGGTTTCCGGCATCCACTCCCCGGCGCTTACCTGCCATGCCTGTGGCGCCCAATGCGGGTTGGCGTCGTGTAGCGGGATACTGAGGCAGGCCTCGGCGAACTGCCGGAAGCTCATATCCTCGATGAACACGCCATAAGGCGAAAATACGAAATTTTCAACGCCGCCTTTGAAGCCCCACCCCCGGTATCCGGGCCTCACCTTATCCCGATACAGGGATAGTAGCCTATCCAGCGGGTTTCGCACAACGGCGAATGACGAATACCCTGCCATGCTGGCGGCCTGCTCCGGAGTGCAGCGCTCGAATGGGGCCGAATGAGGGTTGTCGTAGTGCAAGCCCTGCCCGTCGGCGAATACTTTCTTCAGCGTCGTGCACCCACACTTGGGGATGTAGAAATAGATGATCCGCTTTTCGTGCCATATTATCCCGTTCATCCGCATGTCCCCGTTGGACACAGTTTCGTTTTCCAATCGGGCCCCCACTTTTCCTCCATCCGGGCCAGGCTGCTGGCATGGCGCAGGGAGCGCAGGGAGCGGCGAAGTTGGCTTATCGGCTCAGGAGCCTCTTTCCATAGGTACGTATGCCCTAGCCGGTAGCGGCTGTCTACCAGCAGCCTCCAGCCTGCTATGGCCGCGCGGCGCGACCAGTCCAGGTCAAAATGGACGTAGGGCATGGCCTCGTCCAGCGGGCCGACTTCTTCCCACCCCTGCGCCCACACCAGCGGAGCCGTCCACTCGATGAATGGCACTGGGCGTACCTCCTGCCCGTCCTGCCTGATATGCGGATGGTCGCTATCGAATGCCGGGTGTATGGCTATGGCTCTTTCGTCCGCTTCGATAGCCTGTAACAAGGCAGCAGGCATTTCCGGCGGGAAAGTTACATTAGTAACGAACCAGATGTATTCCGGCGGCTGTTCCCGGATCATCACCTGCGCTGCCGACCTGTTGAACGCCTTGGCCATACTGCCAACACCGTCCCTGTCTGCATAGTGGATATTGTCCAGCCCGGCGGCAATGAGGCAGGCCGTTGTTTTCTCTGTCCATCCGGCCTCGTCATAGGCCAATACTATGGGCTGTATTTTCTTACTTAATTCCATACAGTTGCTTCAATTCTTCATTTTCCATCCATTCGTCAGATACAGGGAAAAGCAGCAGCCTTAGTATCCCATCCCTCTCAGCCTGCCATGTTGGCGTCACGTATGCCGGACACCATGCATGTTTCACGTACCGGCTTTCATTCCCTGCCGGGCGGAGCAGGGCCGGCACGGTGAAGTAATTCAAGAATGAGTGCAGGCGCAAAAACTGCCGGTGTGTCGGGTCGGCAAAGGCCAGGTCTAGGTTTTCTTTCGTGACTATCGGTACTTCGACATATAGCGAGCCGCCGGGGCTGAGGATGCGCCATATTTCGTCCATCGTTTCCGGCAGCCGCTCCAGGTGTTCCAGGATATGTGTGGCATTGACGTGGTACGCCTCTCCATCCTGGAAAGGCCAGGGGCGCTCGTTCAGGTCGTGGACAACGTCAATGCCCGAAAAGGGGCGGATATCCACATTAACTACCCCTTCAGCCTTGCGGGCGCGGGGGCCTGCTCCGAGGACTATTGTTTTCCTGTCCATACGCCCTCCATTTCGTTCATCTCGCCAGATAGCGCATATTTTCCGGCGAAAATTTCTTCTGCCTTGCCTAGCCAGTAATTCCAGGACAGATATTGCCGCCGGTATTGCAGGCCGTTGGCCTCTATGGCGGCTCGGAGCGCGGTATCCTCAATGAGCCGCTCTGCATGGCCTACCAGCTCATCCAGGCTGTAGCCGCCCCGTAGGCAATTGTATTCGTGGTATAGGTCGTCGTCACCGCGCTCCAGTGCCCTGGCTGTCACCACTCCGCAGGACATAGCCTCTACCGGGGCCGTAGAGCGGGCATCCAGGCGGCTGGCCTTGATGAGCAGGTGCCCGCGCTGCATGGTCCTTATCCAGGCCTCATGGCTTGGCTGGTAGATGTATTCATCCGGGACGTGAGCATAAACCCAGGCCGGAAACTGGCTCATAGCAATAATGCGGGCGCCGTATTTCTTCTTAAGGTGTGCGGCGCACTTGGGGCCCAACTGTTCTATGTCCTTCGCCGGGTTGCTATTGCCGGGATAGCCGCCCCAACATTCCACGACTACAGCTAATTCGCGGTCTTTCTTGCCAGGCTTGAAATCTTCGCTTACGCCGTTGCCGATGTAATACATATCTCCCTTCCCGCGCCACTGCCTTACATGCTGCTCCACCCATTTGGAAATACCGATAATAGGCATCTTCACCTGATACGACTTATGGCAGTCAGCAACGTAGCGGCGATTGCCAGGAGCGAACATATCCTCAGCCATTTGCAGCAGAAAAAATTTCTTGGTTGCTCCTTTTATGTCGTCCATGCGCAGCGCAATATTAGGAGTGCCGGCAATGGCGATATCATACCCCTTCAATTCCCACAATGGGCCGGGCAGTACCTCCACTTGTGGGCTTATCCGGGCCCATTCCACCCTGATGAGCCCGCTCTCCACTTGTAGCGTTACGGTGTGGCCGCGCCGGGCAAGGCCGTTGGCCCATTCCACCAGTACCCGGATGCCGCCGTGAGGGTTCAGGGATGGGGAGATAATGAGGATTTTCATATAATGAAATATTTTCTAATACGTTCCGCGTTCCCCGCCCTGGCAATGGCCACCTCCGCCTCGCTAGGCAGCAGGATATTGCCCCGCTTTCGCCGGGCCCCTCTGGCCTTGTCTACGTTGTCTTGGCCTCTTGGGAATACCCTGATTTCCAGCGTGTCGCCGGCCTGGGCCGTTACCTCTGGCTGCACTGAAGCCCACAACCGCCCCGTCTGAGTGAAATCTACATACTCCGCTTGGTAGCCAGCCTTCGCCCGCTGCCTGGCATAGCCTGGTGTGTACGGCGCGAAATCCATTTCCCGGTAGTCGCGCCCCTCTGTCTGCACCCGCAGGCGAACCAGGGCTATTAAGTCCAGCGTGACCCGCAGCGTTTCCGCTGGCCTGTTGGCCCTCATCGCCTGGATGCCGGCCCTGATCTTCGCTGCGTATGCTCTGGCGTCCATCACGGGCAGGATTGTATGGTGTAATCTTCCTGGCAGCCGCCGATATATTGGCGGTTTCGCTGCCAGGAAAAGCGCCCCTGCTGGCACAATAACCCTTGGCCAAGCGATGGCGTGAATGAGAAATCAACAATATCAGTTTCATTGCCGGCGCTCCACAGAGATCGCACATTTATGGTGTCGTGTACCCGGACAGATGCCAGGATTGCAGCGGCATGAGGCGGCACAGGGTAGAAATCTACATTTTCCTGCTCCGAAGTCACGGCGCTCTCGAAAACGAGGCCAGCCTCCCCGTTTTCAATATAATTGTCCTCTGTTATCGGAACTGGGAAAGCCCGCTCCGCCTCGAAATAGAAACGCTGTTTGTAGCCGCCGGCATAGTATAGCCCGTAATTCTGTATGTCGTTGCTGTTTTCCCATTCCAGATACATGAAATTTTCCGTCCCACCCCCGGAGTGGTAATTGAATACAGGAGAAATAGAGCAAGGGGCCGCAGTGTCGAATGTGAATGAGTACACCCGGCGGCTGGTACTGTTTCCCCGGTATGTTGTCAGGCGGATGTAGCCCTCGAATATGCCGCTTGGCGCCCAGATGTCCTGCGTGATCTGCCCTGAGGTTGTCCCGAAATGCACCCACCCCATGCCGATATTGTATTCATATGCATAATTGAAACCTGCCCGCGAAGTGGCCGGCGCTATAGAATAAGTATGCGTATAATTGCCGGCCCCGGAGGATGAGCAGGCGACGGACAGGGTGGGAACGGCCGAATCGAAAACTGTGCTGGCGCAATATGGGTATCCGTAGTAATACAACACCGGAAAACTTGGCTTCTCGATGACTATTTTCAACTGGTACATACCCTCATCCAGGTCTATTGGCAAGGCGCTGTCATCGTAGGTGAAAAAAGTGGCGGCTGTAGTGCAGGCCTTGGATAGGTATGCGCTCACGTCCTCCTCATATCCGGTGTTGGGGTTGATGATATAGGCGCTGCCGGATGCGTTGGAGTATCCGGCGGCCAACTTCAGTTGGGTGGGCGCAAGGTTGCTAATACCACAGTACAGCGGGCAGGCCACCCCTTCCTCCCAGGGGTTGTAAGCCGTATAGAGGGCGTGAATGTTATACGGGTTGGCAATCCTATTCATGGTCGATGCTTAATGTTAACGTGCATGTCCGGCACGAATATGAGAAACTTACCACCTTGCCCCAACCGATTTGCGTTTTCACCAATTCAGACTCATCCCATGCGAAGAAATCGGCGTTACTCATCTGTACTCTCAGTTCTACCTGCCTTTTCCGGCGCTGCGTACTCTCGAAAGTCACATTAGACCCGTTCAGCACCCCGGCAGGAAGCGGCCGGTCGT
>CAZAXA010000107.1:0-14829 GCA_964488965.1 uncultured Phaeodactylibacter sp.
ACTTCACAGGGTAAATCCTGTCTATACATACTTCTTGCACAACCCCATGCAGGAAATGCAAATTGCAGGCAATTTTTCCTAATTTTACCGCACAAATCCCTTGCCGCCATGTTCTCCTACGGCCCCTCCACTACCGACGCTCACCTGCAGCAGATCATGGCCCTGCAGAAGGCCAACCTGCCCAGGAATATCAGCCAGCAAGAAGCCCGCGAGCAGGGCTTCGTCACCGTCGACCACGACATGGAGACCCTTCAGGACATGAATACGCCTTACCGTCACAGCGCCGCCTGGGCAGGCGAAGAGCTGGCCGGCTACGCGCTGGTCATGGAAACCCGCTTTCGTCACCGCATCCCCATCCTCTTTCCCATGTTCGAATTGCTGGATGGCATACCCTGGCGCGGCAGGCTGCTGAGGGATTGGCGCTACTACGTAATGGGCCAGGTATGTGTGGCGAAGCCATACCGGGGCCAGGGCGTCTTCGAGGGGCTTTACCTCGATATGCGAGACCGCCTTTCCTCCCATTTCGACCTGGTAGTGACCGAAATCTCTACCCGAAACCTGCGCTCCATCCGTGCCCATGAGAAGGTTGGCTTCCAAAACATCCATGAATATGCCGACCCCCATGGGGAGCAGTGGGTGATCGTAGGGTGGGGGTGGGAGCGAGGGGGGGCGGTGTATTAGTGTATTAGTGTATCAGCCGTTATCTCCATATTGCTGCCGCAGTTCCTCCAGATCACTTTTCAATTTTCTTGCCAGCTTATCGTATTCCGGCAGGCCGTAGAGGTTGTTCAGTTCATTCGGATCCCTTTTCAGGTCGTACAGTTCCCAGTATGCCGGATCATTGCAGAAATGGATCAGCTTGTACCGTTCGGTGCGGATGCCATAGTGGGGGCGCACCTTGTGCCAGCCGTGCGGGTACTCATAGTAGCGGTAGTAAATGGCCCTGCGCCAGCGGCGGGCCTTTCCCGTTTCCAGCAGAGGCTTAAGGGAGCGGCCCTGCATTTCCTCCGGGATAGGCGCGCCGGCGAAGCCCAGCAGGGTAGGAGCAAGATCCAGGTTGAGGGCCATGGCGGCTATGCGGCTGCCTGCCGGAATGGTTTTGGGATAGCGGATCAGCAGCGGGGTACGAAGCGATTCCTCGTACATAAAGCGCTTGTCATACCAGCCGTGTTCGCCCAGGTAGAAACCCTGGTCGGAAGTGTAGACGACTATTGTATTTTTCGCCAGCCCGGTTTCATCCAGGTAGGCCAGGATGCGGCCGATCTGGGCGTCGACAGAAAGGACGCAGCGCAGATAGTCCTTGATATACCGCTGGAATTTCCACTCGGCCAGGGCGCGGCCCTGCGGCTGTTTCTCTTTGAATTCCCGGCGTATCTTACCGTAGTGCCTGTCCCACTCTGCCCGTTGTTCTTCATTGAGGCCTTCCATGGTGTTCTTCCAGGAATCGGAGACATCGAAAGCGGCGCTGCCCCCGCTGCCTTCGGGGTAGTTTTCGTAGTCTGCAGGCATCAGTTTCATATCGAAGCCCATATACATGTCCGCTACGCGCATATCGGCCTCAGCAGCGGCGGGGCGGCCTGCATAATCATCGTAAAAAGTAGATGGCAAAGGTATTTCTTCTCCTTCCCAGGCAGAGAAGTATTGAGGTTCCGGCATAAAGTTGCGGTGGGGCGCCTTGTGCTGGTAGAGTAAGCAAAAGGGCTTGTCTTTGGGGCGGTTTTTCAAAGCCTCCAGGGCGAGATCAGTCGTCACGGTAGTCGCGTAGCCTTCATACCGTACCGTGTCTCCCATTGTGATCATCCCGGGGTTGTAATACTGCCCCTGCCCGATGAGCACGTTCCAGTAGTCGAAACCGGTGGGTTCGGTTTTCAGGTGCCACTTGCCGACGATGGCGGTATGGTAGCCTGCCTGCCGCAGCAGTTTGGGGAAGGTGGTTTGGGCGCCGTCGAAGGTGTCGCGGTTGTCGCGCACGCCGTTGAGGTGGCTGTATTTACCGGTGAGCAAAACGGCCCGGCTGGGGGCGCAGATGGAGTTGGTGACGAAGCTGTTCTCAAATATAGCGCCTTCTTTTGCCAGGCGGTCGATGTTGGGCGTCTGTACCAGCGTGCCGCCATAGCTGCTGATGGCCTGCTGGGCATGGTCGTCCGACATGATGAAGAGGATATTGGGCCTTTCCGGAGGAAAAGTGGTACTGCCGATGGATAACAAGGCTAAAGTGCACAGGGTGAGGTAACGGAGCATAGCTGATAGTTTTTGATCAAAGGTAAGGATTTTGATATTCCCATCCTTTTTGTACATTTGTGCTCCGGCTTTGGCCTGGCAGGCCCTGAAAGCATGTTTTTCCAGACATTACTTGCCTGTTGACCAAAGTCATTCCATCCCATGACATTGCTCATTGTTTTCCCATGAAATAATGCGTATCCAGCCTTTGTTAGCAGGTCAAACGGAATACCGTCAGGCCTGAAAGGGGAGAATTTGTGATCTGCTTTACCATAATGCTGAAGCAGAAAGGAGGGGTGTTATATTTTATTGAATGCCGGATATTGGCATAAAAAGGAAAATATTATGAAATTGTTAGGCGCATTTTTCAACATTTTCATTTTTTATTATTTCCTGGCGCTTTTTGGGAGTTCCGATAATTATAGCCAGAACGTTGCGGAGGAAGCTGAAGCCGGCTCTGTGCAGGTGATTGAAAAGCAGGGGGAAGCTTTTCGCGCCCCTGTTCTGAATGCAGATTCCTGTCAGATTGCTCCCCGTCGCCATTCGTTACCCCTGTAGGGCCAAAATTTCGGGCCAGGGCCGGCCGCCCCTGTCATCCTGTTGATTTGAACACCACCTGTAAATGGAGATCACCGAAGTCTTCTATCCCTTAAACCGGCCCGAATGGCGGGCCTGGCTGGAAACCCACCACCAAACCAAAACTGAAGTATGGCTGCGCACTTTCCGCAAGGCCAGTGGCAAACCCTCCATTTCTTATGATGAGTTGGTAGAAGAATGCCTGTGTTTCGGCTGGATCGACGGTGTGGTCAAGAAATATTGCGAAGAAAGCAATGTACAGCGCATTACTCCCCGCCGTAAGAAGAACACTTTTCTTTCGGAGCTCAACCGGCAACGGATATGGAAGTTGCAGCGTCTGGGGCTCATGGCCCCGGCCGGGCTGGCGCCTATCCATGACCAGCTTGGCTCGCCGGGCAAACCCTGGGAAATCCCGGAATGGATCGAAGCCGAGCTGCGTGCCGACCCGTTGGCCTGGGAAAATTTTCAGCAGTTTTCCCATTTTTATAAAAGGCTGAAGGTTGGCTGGATCAAAGAATGCGGCCCCCGGCGGCAGGAAGAAGCGCAGAGACGCCTGAACTACCTGATAAAGATGTCCCGCCAGGGGAAAATGTACGGAACGGTGCCGGAGGTGGAGTAGGCCCGTTTAGCTGGCCCGTGCTTATTCTTCTTCAGCAGTTGTATCCTCTTCCTCTTCTTCCCCTGCTTTCAAAAAAGCATCTATCCGGCCCCGGAACACTTCGTTCTCCAGGCCTTCCATCAGCAGCGCCATGGCCCGTTCCCCATCCTCGGGCGAGAATTGCCAAAGCTGGTAAAAGGGCGGCTGCTCCCGGGAGTTCTGTATTTCGTACTCCTGAGGCGTGCCTTCAAATTCGGCGTACATGTGCAGCCGCTCTATGGCCTCCTCCAGTTCAAGGTATCGAACTGCCTGAAGGAAAGGCGCCAGAGGCTCCCCCCCATCGAGATTCAGGAGTTGAGGCGCCAACCCATAGCTGAACTGTTGTTGCTCCGCCTCCTGTTCCAGGAGGTATTCCCCTTTTTCTTTTTTCTTTTTGGCCAGCACCAGTTCCTCGCAGCACCAGAAAGCCTGGTAGGCTGCCGGCAGGAAATCTCTTTCAATGCGCTCGAAGCACTGCAGCGCCTTGTCTATCTCGTCATGTTCTATGAAGACGAGCCCGGCGTAATAGCACTGAATGACATCCTCTCCCGACAACGGCGGCGCCTCTTCTTTTTTTTGCCAGAATTTCCAGCCGCTCTGCTCCAGCGGCAGGAAGGCGGCGGCCTGCTCCAGTGCGGGTTCCAGATAGGGGGCGTCCGGCTCCAGGAACTCCCAGCAGGCCAGCAGTTGATAGTAGGCGGCCATCAGGCCCGGCCTTTGTTCCTGTTCCCGGCTTTTAACGAGGCATTCCAATGCCCTGGAAGGATCGCCCATATAGTAATTGGCAAGCCCCAGCAGCAGATACCATTGCGCCTCCCGAAGGTTGCCCCTTTGTTGTTTTTTATCGAGCCAGTTCAGGTATGCGGCCAGGGGCAGGGCGGCTTTGAAAGTATCCCGCAGGTAGCCTTTCCGGTTTTCGTATTCCTCCGGCGGCATATAATCCCGGATGATGCGATAGGAGAAGAAAGGGTAAGGGGGCAACTGGGCGAAAGCTGCGAAGAGGTTGCCGGCAAACCGGCCTTTACTCAGGAATTCGGCGCGCAGAAAACACTGTATCCCGTTTTGGGGCTTGCCCAGCGCTTCGAAGTAGAGCACTCCCAGCCCATTCCAGGGGGCGGCTTCCTCCCGGCCCAGTTTGATGGCCTGCTGATAGGCTTCCCTGGCTTCCTCCACCCGTTTCGCCAGAGCGTATGCGCGTGCCAGGGAAGACCAGTAGAGCGCATTTTCTTCCTCCAGGGCGGCGGCCTGTTCGGAGGCTTCAATGGCCTCTTCGTATTTTTCCTGGCCGAGGTAAAGATTTCCCAGGCTGTGCCAGGGCTCCGCCCATTCCGGCTCCAGTTCGATGGCCTGAGTAAAGGCTTCGTCGGCGGCCTCGTGCTCGCCGGCTTCCAGGTGCTTTTTCCCCTGTTCGTATAATTCTTCTGCGGTCATGGCGCCATTATCTTTTGTGGCGCCTAAAATAGATAAAATCTGAACATTTCAAATGCAACATTCTGTAATGGGTGCCGTAAACAGGATTGACTTTCTACTTAAAATGCTCCTGTATCTCTTTTTCGGAAACCTTCATATCAAACCAGTGGCCTGGGTATAGGTAAGGGCGTCAATACCTTATTATCCGGGCGCCCAAAATGAATAATTCCACAACTCAATCACATAACAAACATGAGAAAAACAGTACTCCTCACTCTCCTTTGCGCTGCCCTTTCGGCAACAGCCCAGGTTCAAACCAATAAGGCAAAGAATGCTTTTTCCACCAAAATCCTTTTCGTAGACTACGGCAATGTCAACTCAGTAGACAGCCTGAATATCACCAATGGGCTCGAACTGGGCTACATCCGAAACCTGAACCCCTGGTTCAACATTGCGATCCCAGCAAAAGTAGGCCTTGCCAATGTGGTGGATGACGCCAGCAACAACCGCCTTTTTGCCAGCCTGGACGGCATTCTTCAGTTTCAGTTTGCCCGTACCGAGGACAGCCGCCTCATCCCTTACCTCATGGGCGGCGGAGGCCTGGCCTGGGAAGATGTCCTGGGCACGAGCTTCCAGATCCCTGTCGGGGCCGGCCTCAATATCCGGGTGGGAGGCAAGTCATTTGTAAATTTTCAGGCGGAATACCGGCTGTCCATGGAAGAAAAGCGCAATAACCTGCAACTGGGCGCGGGCCTGGTCCATTACCTCGGCAAGGTGGATGCGGATGGCGACGGGATCGTCGACGTGCTCGACCTTTGCCCCAATGAAGTAGGCCCGGCCAGTACCGGCGGCTGTCCCGACCAGGACCTCGACGGGGTTGCCGATAAGGAGGACCTCTGCCCGGCCCGGCCCGGCAGGAAGCGTTTCAACGGCTGCCCGGATACGGACGATGATAAAGTTGTTGATGATGAGGATGAATGCCCGGAAACGCCCGGCCTGGTACGCCTCAAGGGCTGCCCGGACGAAGACAAGGACGGCATTGCCGATAAGGATGACGCCTGCCCCGAAGAGAAAGGCGACGCCAGCGCCAATGGCTGCCCGGATGCCGATGGCGACGGCATAGCCGATGCTGCCGACGAATGCCCCAAAGAAGCCGGGCTGGCACAGTTCAAAGGCTGCCCGTTTGCTGACCGCGATAAAGACAAGGTGCCGGACGACAAGGACGCCTGCCCCGACAAACCTGGCAATGCGGCAATGGATGGTTGCCCGGATACCGACGGCGACGGCCTGCACGATGGCGTAGACGCCTGCCCGGCACAGAAGGGTTCGGCTGCCAACCGGGGATGCCCCGAAGTGAAAAAGGAAGATAAGGAACTGCTCCTGTTCGCCATGCGGGCAGTGCAATTCGAGACGGGCGAGGCCAAACTGAAGGAGGAATCTTACAAGGTGCTGGACCAGATCGTGGATATCATGAACCGCTATCCCGGTTACAAACTGCGCATCAGCGGCCATACGGATGACCGGGGTGAGGACGACTTCAACCAGAAGCTCTCGGAAGACAGGGCCAAAACCTGCTATGACTATCTCATTTCCAAGGGTATTCCGGCTGAACGCCTTAGCTATGAAGGCTTTGGAGAGTCTCGTCCGATAGCTTCCAACGAACGCACATCCGGCCGTAGCATGAACCGCCGTGTGGAGTTTGAATTGTATATGGATTAACGGCTTATACCTGTATAACACCCAATGGCATGGAGAAATGGCACGTTGTTTCAACGTGTCATTTCTCATAATGCTCGTAGCCTGCTGCTTCCAGCCTTTGGTATTTTTCTGCCACTCCTTCCGCCAGCGCCTGTTTGTACCGCTGTATGCGCAGGCGCATTTGTTCGTCGTGAGCCCCCATGATCTGAGCAGCCAGGATGCCGGCATTTCTGGCGGCATTGAGGGCGACTGTGGCCACCGGCACGCCGTTCGGCATCTGCAGGATGGAGAGCACCGAATCCCAGCCGCCGATCGAGTTGGAGGACATGATGGGCACCCCGATGACCGGAAGGGGAGAAAGCGACGCCACCATGCCCGGCAGGTGGGCGGCCCCGCCCGCCCCGGCGATGACCACCCTGATGCCTCTCTCGTGGGCCTTCCTGGCGAATTCGAAAAGGCGCTCCGGCGTCCGGTGGGCCGAAACGATGGTCAGCTCGAATGGGGCGCCCAGCTCTTTCAGGATGTCTGCCGCCTCCCGCATGACGGGCAGGTCGGAATCGGAACCCATGATGATGCTTATCATATTCGTTTTTTTAGCTCGCTTTAATCACTCCCCCGTCCTCATGCCTCGGCCGGGTAAAATTCATTCCACCTGCACCAGTGCCAGCCCTTCCGAGAAATCCCTGAGGTCGAGGTAAGCCCGGTTGGGGGGGATGGCCAGTTCTCCGGAGGTATTGATAAAACCGATGCCCCGGCGGGTGGCCACCCGTGCCAGCCCCTCCCGGAAGGCCCAGGCCAGCCCGAACTGAGGTTGGGTCAGCAGTTGGCCCTCCTTTTGCAGGTAACCCCAGAGCCGCCCCATCCGGTAGGGGGCGAAGCCATTTTCAAAACTGAAGGCCTGCTCGAACTGAAGCCCGACCACCTCTTCACCCGCTGCATTGATAAAGCCGTAGCGCCCTTGTTTTTCCACTCCCCACAACGACTCGCCGGCGTACCATAGCTGCCGGTACCGTGGGGGCGCCACAAATGCTCCCGTCTTATCGATGAGGCCGTAAAGGCCGCCTTTCCTGGCGGGCGCCAGGCCTTCACAAAAATCCAGGGCATTTTCAAAGAGGAAAGGAATAGCGGCCCGGCCTTTTTCATCCACGAAGCCATACAGGCCGTCCTTTCGCACCCGGGCCAGGCCTTCCCGGAAAGGAAATGCTTTATTGTAGGCTGCCGGCAACGCCATCTTGCCGTCTGGCCTGACAAGGCCGTATTTGCCCTCCAGTTTGACGGAGGCATAGCCGCCCTCAAAGGCGGAAGCCTGCTCAAAACGGGCCGGGATGCGCAGTTTGCCTTCCTTATCGATGAAGCCGTATTTGCCGTCAATCCGCACCCGTGCCAGCCCCTCCCGGAAGTCGAGGGCATCGTCGTAGCTGGCCTCAGCAGCCCAACTGCCGTCGGCTTTTATGAAGCCCATTTTGTTGTTGTAGTCCAGTACGCGCCCCAGCCCTTCCGAGAAAGGCCAGGCGCCCTGAAACTGCAGAGGGATTGCGATAGCCCCCTCCTGGTTGACATAGCCCCAGCGGCCTTCCACCCTTACGGCAGCCAGCCCCTCGGTGAAGGGCCGCCCGTCGTCAAAGCGCGCCTCGATGGCCAGTTGCCCGTCTTTGCCTATGTAGCCCCATTTGTAGGGAGAGGCTTCGTAGTCGGCCTCACGGGGAGGCAGGGCGCCGGGAGATTCGTTGGCGCCGTTCCCTTCCTGGTTTTCCGTTTCAGGGGGGTCGTTTTTGCATCCGGCGGCAAGGAGCAAAGGCAAAAGAAGGTATAAATAACAGGATCGGTTTTTCATATCCTGGCTCATATTTCAAAATCTACGCCCCGGCGCAGGAGGTCTTCGTATTTCTCCCTGGCCAGTTGTTCGTATTTTTCTTTATCGAAACAATAGAGCTTGGCCGGCCGGTGGGCAACGCCTTCCTGTTTGCCCACTTCCCTGAGGACGCCCATTCTGAGGATGCGGGTGCGGAAATTGCGCTTATTGAGGTCTTCTACTCCCAGGATGGTTTCGTACAGCTTCTGCAGCTGGGAAAGGGTGAACTTTTCGGGCAGCAGCTCGAAGCCGATAGGCTGATAACGCACCTTTGCCCGCAGGCGGGCGACGGCCACCTGAAGGATGTGGTCATGGTCGAAGGCAAGGCGGGGCAACTGGCCGGTTTCGAACCACTGCACTTTACGGGCATCGGAACTGGCCTTAACGGGGTGTTCTTCCAGGTTAACCAGGGCGAAGTAGGCCACGCTGACCACCCTGCCGCGCGGATCGCGCCCTGCCTCCCCGAAGGTGTAAAGCTGTTCGATGAAAACGCCCTTCACGCCGGTTTCCTCTTCCAGCTCCCGGAGCGCGGCTTCCTCCAGGCCTTCCTCCATATCGACAAAACCGCCGGGCAGGGCCCAGCTGCCCTTGAAGGGGTCGTGGGCCCGCTGGATGAGCAGGACTTTCAGTTGGTGGCTTTCATCCAGGCCGAAAATGACGCAGTCGACAGTCAGGGCTGGCCGGGGAAAATCATAGGTGTATGGCATGTCAGGGTAAATCATTTCAATGATGAGGTGAAAATAAGGAATTTTCCGACACCTGTTCTATCATCCTTCTTAATGCTGGCCCGGGCCGTCAACTTTCATGGGCCGGAGGATGTTCTCAGGAAACCGGCTCGGGGCAGCCAACCGAATGGCGGGTAAATCCCCACTTTCAATCAAACACAGAATCAGATGCACTTCCGTGTGTTCCTTCCGTTATTCTTATCCTTTTCCGTTGGCCCCGGCTGGCTGGCCGCTCAGCAGGGCTGGCAGGCCTTCAGGTCATACGAAGGGCGCTTCAGCGTACTGGCGCCCGGGCCGCTCCAGGAAAAAGTGGACAGTATCGAAACGGCAGTGGGAAAGCTGGCCTACCATACCTTCTTTTATCAGCCGCCGGCGAGCGACAGTACCGGCAACCTGCTGTACATGCTCAGCTATTGCGATTATCCGCCCTTTACGCTGGACGCCGATTCCACGGAACTGCTCGCGGCTTTTTTTGAAGCTACCATCGAAGCGGCAGTGGAAAGTGTGGATGGAGAGCTGGCCTATTCCAGTGAACAAGGCCACCTGGGGTATCCGGGCCGCATCTGGCGGATCGATTACCTCCGGGGGCAGGCCGTGATCAAAACAAGGGCCCTCGTTGTCGGCAACCGCTATTATGCTTTGCAAACGGCTACGGTTAAAGGGCGCAGCCTTAACCCCGCTACCGGCCGCTTCCTGGATTCCTTCCGGCTTTTGGAGTGAAGCGGCCGCTATGGTTTTTACATTTTCCCTTATCTTTGTCGACGAAGAGAATTACCACCTTTATGAAACCCTGCTTGCCGGCGGCGAGTAAGGTATAACCAGCCACTCCCGAACCCTAACCTCTCATACTGATGACGAAAATTGCTGTTTTCCCCGGTTCTTTTGACCCGATCACCGTCGGCCATGTCGACCTGGTTCACCGCTCCCTGCCATTATTTGACAAGGTCGTGGTGGCCATCGGCATCAATAACCAGAAGAAATACCTCTTCAACCTGGAACAACGCCTGCACTGGCTGCAGGAGGTCTTCCATGAGGATAAAAAGGTGGAAGTGGGCCACTTTACCGGGCTGACCGCACACTATGCTGAAAAGATCGGGGCGCAATACCTGCTCCGCGGCCTGCGCAACGCCTCCGATTTTGACTACGAAAAGACCATTTCCCAACTCAATAACATCGTCGGGCACGGCCTGGAAACCATTTTCCTGATCAGCCAGCCAGCCTATTCCCACATCAGTTCCACCATCGTCCGGGAGATCATCAAAGGAGGGGGCGACGCCCGCCCTTTCCTGCCGGAGCAGGTGAGGGTGGGGTGAAAAAATGCATTGGCGCATTGGCGTATAGGTGTAGATGACAGCCTGAATGCTTTCCTATAATTTTATTTTCCACCTTCAATGCCTTACATTTGCTGGTGGAATTCTAACCGTTAAAACCAATCCGGATTCTTATGTCAGACGCGTATTTTAAAGTCCCCGAGGCTGTCAATGAGAGCGTGCTCAGCTATGCTCCCGGCAGCCCGGAGCGGGCGGCCCTGAAGGCGGCCCTGAAGGAAACCAAATCCAGGGAAACGGAAGTAATGATGACGATCGGCGGCAGAAAAGTGAAGTCGGAGAAGCGCCTGCCCATTCGCCCGCCCCACGAGTTGAAGCACACTCTGGGCTACTATTACAAAGGGGGCGCCGCAGAGGTGCAGATGGCGATCGACGCCGCCCTGAAGGCCAAACCCGCCTGGGAAAAGATGCCCTGGCAGGAGCGGGCCGCCGTTTTCCTGAAGGCCGCCGACCTGCTGGCCGGCCCTTACCGGCAGAAGATGAACGCCGCCTGTATGCTGGTGCAATCCAAGACGGTGTTCCAGTCGGAGATAGACGCAGTGGCGGAGCTGTGCGATTTCTGGCGCTTCAATGTGCAGTATATGACGCAGATTTACCAGGAACAACCGCTCAGCATATCGGGCAGCGGCATCTGGAACCGCATGGAGTACCGCCCGCTGGAAGGTTTTGTTTTCGCGCTCACCCCCTTTAATTTTGCCTCCATTGCCGGCAACCTGCCTTCCTCGCCGGCCCTGATGGGCAATGTGGTAGTATGGAAGCCCGCCGAATCCCAGCTCTACGTTTCCAACCTCATCATGGAAATCCTGGAGGAAGCCGGCCTGCCGCCGGGCGTTATCAACCTCGTTTTCGTCAGCGGGCCGGTGGCCGGAGAGGTGATCTTCTCCCATCCGGATTACGCCGGCATCCACTTTACGGGCAGCACGGAGGTCTTCCAGGACCTGTGGCGGACCATGGGCCAGAACCTGGGCAAATACAAATCCTACCCGCGCATCGTGGGCGAAACCGGCGGCAAGGACTTTATCATCGCCCATTCCTCTGCCGTTGCACAGCAGGTGGCGACCGCTCTTACCCGCGGCGCCTTTGAGTACCAGGGGCAGAAATGCTCCGCCGTTTCCCGGGCTTACCTGCCGCAAAACCTGTGGCCAGGCATAAAATCGGGCCTGCTAAAAGATTTAGGCTCGATAAAAATGGGTAATCCGGAAGACTTTTCTAACTTTATGTCCGCTGTGATCGATGAGCGGGCTTTCGATAAGATCACCTCCTATATCGACGAGGCAAAGAAGAGCAGGGACGCCGAGATCATCTTCGGCGGAGGTTACGATAAATCAGAGGGATATTTCATTGAACCCACCGTCATCCTGGCTAAAGACCCGAAGTATCGCACCATGTGCGAAGAGATTTTCGGCCCGATACTGACCATCTACGTCTATGACGAGAAGAAGTACGGGGAAACGCTTGAATTGTTGGATGGCACTTCACCCTATGGCCTTACCGGCGCGGTCTTCGCCAGAGACCGGGACGCCGTGATGCTGGCGATGGAAAAACTGCGCCATTCCGCCGGCAATTTTTATATCAACGACAAGCCAACGGGTGCAGTGGTCGGGCAACAACCCTTCGGCGGCGCCCGGGGTTCAGGGACCAACGACAAGGCCGGCTCCCTGCTCAACCTTTACCGCTGGGTATCTGCCCGCGCCATCAAAGAGAATTTCGTTCCGCCAACGGATTACCGCTATCCGTTCATGGCCGAAGAATAGTCCCCACATACATGGGACAAGCTTGCTAATAACAAGTCGAGCATGGGGTAGCTTCCGGAATGAGAGGCTGCCCCTCTCTTTTTCGTGGCCCGATTATCCTGCTGCCGCAGGCAACAGCTTGTTTGGGCAGGCGGGCCTGATCGAACGCCCCTTCATAATTTCTATTGCATTTCCACTCCATTCCTACCGCATATCCACCAGCGCCGTCCACACACTCAACCTCCCCTCATCCATTCGGGTCCAGATCGGCCGCACCTTGCCTTTGTGAGCGCTGATGTCGTTATAATCGCCGAAAAAAACACCGGCTTCCGGGAGGAAGGGCTTTTCGCTGATGCGCCGGTTAGTAAAGCTTTGGCCGCCGTCGGCAGACCAGGCGAGGTAGACGTCGGTGCGTTCATCTTTGTAGGCGCGGCGGTCATAGAAGACGAAATAGAGGATGCCGGTAGTCTGGTCGATATCCATCCAGGTGAAAAACTGATGCTTGCCGGGCGTATCGTCGTTGACGCGCATGGGAGGGCTCCAGCTCCGGCCGCCGTCTTTGGAGCAGGCCAGCCAGATGTCCGTATCATCGGCTCCATTGCGCTGGTCGGCCCAGTTGACGTAGATGGCGCCCCGGTTCGGGCCGTCGCTCAGGTCGGCCACGGTTATGGGCATTCCGTTGCAGCGGTAGATGCCGGGGATATCAAAAGCCCAGCCGCCCGGCTGATCGGCGACTACGATGTCCTCTTCCAGCCAGCTGCCGCCGCCGTCGGGGGAACGGTCGAAGTAGATTTTTTCATTGTAGGACCAGGCGACGTAAATCTCGCCATTGGGCCCCACTGCCGGCACGGCGCCTTCGGTAGTCTGGTCCCCGTCGAGGCAATCGCCTTCGAACTGGCTGATGGCGACGGCTTCGCTCCAGCTCAGCCCGCCGTCGGCAGACCGGGAAAAGAGGATGCGGCTGTGGTCATCGGGCTTGCGGCTTTCATATTTGTCGAATTCCGTCCAGGTAATATACAGGTGGTTGTTGCGGGGGTCGGCGGCCAGCCAGTGCTTATCCTGGTCGCGCGGCGGCCGCAGGCCGGTGAAAGCCCCTTCGTTCCAGCTTTTCCCGCCGTCCTCCGAACGCTGGATGACGATGCGGTCCAGCCAGTTTTCGTTGAAGCTGCTGCCTCCGGGGTTGGACAGGTGGGCGTAAAAGAAATTGCCGGCATAGTCGGCCAGGATGACCGGGTCGCCATAGACGCCAAAGGGAGAGCGCAGCCGTTCCTTAAACCAGTTCCTGCCGCCATCTTCCGAGTAGTACACCCGGTCCAGGATAGCGCCGGCGACAAGCTGGCTGGGATTCTTCGGGTTAATGGCAATGCTGGGCTCACAGGGGCCGACGAAGCCGCCCTCGTCGATCCTGATGTTGGTGATCTCTGCGGGAAGCTGTGCCGGGGAAGGGCCCGCTTTACGCTGGCAACTGAGGCTCAAAACCAGGAAGAGCAACAGAGAACAGGGGCTTGCCAAAGGGCAGGGCAGGGGCTTGGTTGTCATAGGTTCACTTTCATTGATTAAGGAGTACCAAGGTAACTTTTTTTCCAATTGGGTATTTCCCCAAATTCTCTATTTTTAAGGCAAAATCGCCGATATGAGAATGCCCTTTCTGTTTATTCTAATCTCGCTAATGACTATGGTATCAGCCTGCAAGACCGCTACGGAGGAAACCACCTTCGAGTCCTATGACGATTATCCTGTTTATGAAGGCGGAGATTTAGGCGTCCGGTATTCGCCTGAAACCACGGCTTTCCGCCTGTGGGCGCCTACGGCAGAAGAAGCCGTCCTGCGTTTCTACGATCAGGCGTTGGGTGGGGAAGCCGCCCGTGAAACGCCCATGGAAAAGGCAGAGCAGGGAACCTGGCTGGCCTCTTTCAATGAGGATCTGAATGGAACCTACTACACCTTCCAGGTAAAGGCAGATGGCCGGTGGCTGGAGGAAACCCCTGGCCCCAACGCCACTGCCGCCGGCACTAATGGCAAGCGCGGCCAGGTGTTAAATATGGAAGAAACCAACCCGGAAGGGTGGGAGAACAGCCGGCGCCCCCCCCTGGCCAGCCCCACGGATATTATTATCTACGAACTGCACGTGCGCGACCTTTCGGCCCACCCCGGCAGCGGCATCCGGCACAAAGGCAAATTCCTCGGCCTTGCAGAAACAGGTACTGCCAGCCCCCAGGGCCTGGCTACCGGCCTTGATCACATCAAAGAACTCGGCGTTACGCATATCCACCTGCTGCCTTCCTTCGATTATATGTCGGTGGATGAGTCCAAACCGGAAGACAACAAATTCAACTGGGGCTACGACCCTCACCTGTACAATGTGCCGGAGGGAAGCTACTCCACCAACCCCGCCGATGGCGCCGCCCGCATCCGGGAATTCAAGCAAATGGTCAAAACCCTGCACGACAACGGCCTGCGGGTGATCATGGACGTGGTGTACAACCATACCGGCGCCACCGAAAACTCCGTTTTCAACCAAACGGCGCCGGGCTACTACTACCGCCACAATGAAGACGGCAGCTTTTCCAACGCTTCCGCCTGCGGCAACGAAACGGCCTCGGAACGCCCCATGGTGCGGAAATTCATCATCGAATCCGTCAAATACTGG
>CAZAXA010000108.1:0-14791 GCA_964488965.1 uncultured Phaeodactylibacter sp.
TTCATAGTTTTCGATTGCCTTGCCCAAACCGGGGGTTCGTTCCTTACTCAGTTGTAGTCTCTCTTGAGCCTGTAACCAATGCCATAAACTACCTTGATGGGGTCTTCACCGCCGGCAGAAGTGAGCTTTTTCCTCAGGTTTCTGATATGCGAATAAATAAAATCAAAAGAATCAGCCAGGTCCATGTTGTCCCCCCAAATGTGCTCGGCAATGCTTTCTTTAGTCAGAACTCTGTTGGGATTGGAAAAGAAGAACAATAAAATATTGTACTCGCTTTTTGTGAGTTTAATTTTGGCTGTGCCTGCCGTCACCTCTCTCCTGCCGGTATCAATTGTTATATTTCCGAAAGAAACTGCCGGTTTTCCCGAAAAATTGCGCCTTCTCAGCAGGGCCTTGACCCGCACCACCAGCTCGGCCATATCGAAGGGTTTCGTCAAATAGTCATCTGCTCCTAATTCCAGACCCTCTATTTTATCGTCCAGCGAATCTCTCGCAGATATTACAATAATACCTGTGACGGGGTTTATTTTTTTTATTTCCCGGATCAGTTTCAGGCCGGACCCTCCCGGAAGGTTGATATCAACAACCATGATATCATAGGCATACATATAAATTTTTTCTGAAGCAATAGCGTATTCCTCAGCTGTTTCACAAACGTATTGCTCAGCAATAAGTGTATCTCTGATGGCTTCAAGCAATTTGAGGTTGTCCTCTACTATTAAAATTTTCATTTCGCGTAATACTTTGACCTCAAGAATAAGGTTGAAATCTGTATAAATTTTGCATCAATAAAAACCTTAATTTATCCTGGATGGCAAGGGCATAAGCTGCAAGCAGTAAAATACTTATCTTTATAAAAAATTTCCTATGCCAAAGGCCCTCTCCTTTCGCCAGGGCTTGACCAGCGTCTTATTCTGGTCCATCATTTCAGCCGCTTTTATCGGTCCGGGCACGGTGACGACGGCCGCCCAGGCGGGCGCGTCCTTTCAATTGCAGTTGGTATGGGCGTTGGTTTTTTCCACACTGGCCACCATTGTATTACAGGAGGCTGCGGCGCGCATCACGCTGGCTTCCGGCAAGAGCCTGGGCGCCATCGTAGCTGCCCAGTATCCGGGGCGTTTTGGCCAGCGCGTCCGTTGGGGATTGTTCCTGGCGGTGGCATTTGGATGTGCGGCCTATCAGGCGGGCAACCTGCTGGGCGCTGTCTCCGGGCTGATGCTGGTAAGCACATTTTCCCGGGCGGCCTTGTTGCTGGGAACGGCCCTCATCGCCATTGTTTTACTGTGGCAGGGTAATACCCAAACCATCACCCGCCTGTTAGCCGCAATAGTGGCGGTGATGGGCATCGCTTTTATCGGTACGGCCGTTTTGCAACAGGATTACGGCCCGGGACAGGTAATGATAAGCACTTTCCAGGCAGGTATGCCGGAAGGAAGCGCGCTGCTGGTGATCGGGCTTGTCGGAACGACCATCGTACCCTACAACCTCTTTCTGGCATCCGGCATCAGCCAGGGGCAAAGCATGGTGGAAATGCGCTGGGGCATCGGCCTGGCCGTACTGATCGGCGGCATCATTTCCGTCGCCATCCTGATCACGGGCACACAGGTAGAAGGAGATTTTACTTTTGCAGCCTTGTCTGAGGCCGTAGAATATAAACTGGGAAAACACACCGGCCTGCTGGTGGCCTTCGGCCTGTTCGCCGCCGGCCTGAGTTCCGCTGTAACCGCGCCCTTCGCCGCCGCTATTACCGCTAAAAGCCTGCTGGAAAATGATGCTGCCGACTGGAGGCAACGATCCCGGAACTTCCGCCTTGCCTGGATAATCGTCATGGGGATCGGCCTGTTTTTCGGGTTGCTGGATGTGCAGCCCATCCCTGCCATCATCCTGGCGCAGGCGCTCAATGGGGTTTTGCTCCCGCTGGTGGTGGCCTTTCTGATCCTGGCCATTAATGGCCGGAGCCTGCTTTCGCCTCAGCATCTGAACCGGCCCTGGCAGAACCTGTTATCCCTGCTCATCCTGGCCATCACTTGCTTCCTGGGTATCAACAATATATGGAAAGCGGCCGCGGCCACCTTCCCGGCCTGGATAGGGGCGCCTCAATGGATGGCCAACCTCGGCCTGAGCCTGGCCATAACAGCAGGGGTAACCTGGAAAGTGTACAAGCTGAGGCAATAAGCTTACCTCAAATACTCCGGAAGTTCAATAAACGTGTGGGGTACAACCTCTATACCTTCCTCCAGGGCTTTGCGGTAGGCCAGGTGAAGCCGGTCGATCTCTACTCCCATCTTCAGGTAAACGCTAACCGCTTCGGTGTTGTGGGCCCTAATGGTTGTGAAATACATTACGGGATATTTCCGCCGGTTCTCCTCGCGTGCGATATGAGCCAGCAGAACGCCGGCAATGCCTTTGGCCCTGTAATCCGGATGAACGCCAAAAGCCATAGCCTTGGCGATAATCTCTTTTGCTCTCCATTTCCGCCAAAGCACCCCGGGAATGGTCCACCAGTTCAGCTTACCCCTGGCTGGTTGTATAAGCTTGTTTATATCGGGAAGGCATACGCAGAACCCTGCCGGCTTGCCTTCAAAATAGACCAGAGTAATGATCTTAGGGTCGAGAATGGGCTTTGCCTCTTCAATCAGTTTGAATACCTGCTTTGTCCTCAACGGTTTGAAATGATCAAATTGCCGGAAGGCTGCGTTGTAGACTTCGCAAAAGTCCTCGGCGTATTGCTCCAGCCGGTCCATATGAAGGTGATCCGCTCTGATATCATACCTTTTGCACAGCATTTCCATCATCTTGCTGAGGCGCTCGGCTGGTATGTTGTTGGTATCTCCTCTGAAGGTCAGTATTTGCTCAAACGGAAGGAAGCCCCAATCCTGAAAAAACCCTTCGTAGTAAGGCGGGTTGTAATTCTCCTGGAAAAGAGGAGGATAAAAGCCCCTGATCAGCAGCCCCCAGAATTTATCGCGTTCTCCAAAGTTGATAGGGCCGTCGACCGCCTTGGCGCCCTTGCCCTTCAGCCAAGCCTCCGCCGTTTCAAACAGGGCAAAAGCATAATCTTTATTTTGCACGACGTCAAAGAAGCCGATCCCTCCCATAGGGAAGGGCTGGGTTTTGTTCCGCTCATGGTCGATAAAAGCCGTAATACGCCCGGCGGGTTTCCCCCTTTCATCCAGCAAAACCCAAAGGCTGGCTTCCCCGTTTTCCAGGGTTTTGTTTTTTTCCGGATTGAAAACCGCTTCGATGTCGGACTCCAACGGGCAAATCCATCCGGGATCATCTTTATAGACGGCATGGGGAACGCGGTGGAACAGCATCCAGCCTTTCCTGTCCTTTACCTCTATAATGGAATGCATGGCTCTCGTTTTTCCTCAGCAACACTTCTCCGACAGGCTCCTATGAAAAGACGCTGACATCTACCTCTTTCTCGTATTCGCCGGCCCTGAGCTTTCCGGATATGGCGCCGAAAGCAGCAATGGTCAGGCGGATATCTTCCTCCGTATGGGCTGCCGTGGGGATCAGCCGGAGCAGGATCACGCCTTTTGGCACTACAGGGTAGATCACGATAGAACAGAAAATGTTGTAGTTTTCCCTCATGTCCAGTACGAGGTTGCCCGCTTCATATGGAGTACCGCTCAGGAATACCGGCGTAACGCAGCTGCTGGTGTTGCCCAGGTTGAAGCCTTTTTCGCGCAGGCCGTGTTGCAGCATATTGACATTGTGCCACAGTTTTTCCTTCAATGCCGGGTTTTCACGGAGCAGTTCCAACCGCTTCAGGTTGCCGATCACAAAGGGCATAGGCAGCGATTTGGCAAAAATCTGCGAACGCAGGTTGTACCGCAACACATCTATGATCCCCTTGTCTCCGGCCACGAATGCGCCAATGCTGGCCATCGACTTGGCAAAGGTGCTGAAATACAGGTCTATCTGATCCTGAACCCCCTGCTCTTCGCCGGCGCCGGCGCCGGTAGCGCCCAGGGTGCCGAAACCATGCGCATCGTCAACCAGAAAACGGAATTTATATTCATCTTTGAAAGCGATGATCTCCTTCAGAATGCCCTGCTCGCCCTGCATGCCAAAGACACCTTCGGAGATGACCAGGATGCCGCCTCCGGTTTCTTCCGCTACAACCGCCGCCTTCTTGATCTGCTTTTCAAAACTTTCAATATCATTGTGCTCAAAGGGGAAGCGCTTGCCCAGGTGCATCCGGATACCATCGTATATGCAGGCGTGGCAGTCCTTGTCGTAGACCACGACGTCGCGGCGCGTCAGCAGCGTGTCGACAATGGAAATGATACCCTGGTAGCCGAAATTGAGCAGTAATGCTTTTTCCTTGTGTACAAAGCTGGCCAGCTCGGTTTCTATCTGTTCGTGGTATTGGCTTTCTCCCGACATCATTCGCGCCCCCATGGGGTAGGCCAGGCCCCAGTCCTTCGCCGCATCTGCATCCGCTTTCCGGACTTCAGGATGGTTGGCCAGCCCCAGATAGTTGTTGAGGCTCCATACAATGACCTCTTTGCCTCTGAACTTCATCCGGGGGCCAAGTTCGCCTTCCAGTTTGGGAAAAGCAAAATAGCCGTGCGCTATATCCGAATACTGGCCCAGCGGGCCCTTGTTCTCTTGATATTTTGCAAATAAATCCATAGGAAAATGATTTTCGATTTATTGAACTGCAATAGCCCAAAGGGCTACCATACCTTCTCAGCTTTGTCATTCTCTACCCAACGGCTCCATTTGGAATTATAGGTGTGTACCTTTCGGGTGGGTTTTCCGTCTTGCCCTACCAGGGGAAGGCCCTGGTTCGCCCATTCAAAAATGCTGCCATATAAATTGCGCACATCGGTGAAGCCCATCTTTTGGAGCCTTTCTCCTATCTTCTCACTTCGGTAGCCGACGGAACAGTAGACAACGACTCTGGCATCTTTGGGAAGGCCGGCTAATTTTTCCTCATTGAATTCTTCATAGCCGAGGTACCTTGCGCCTTCTATATGGCTGGCCCGGTATTCTTCTTCTTCCCGCGCGTCAAAGATATAAACTTCATTTTGAATATCCTTCAATTCATGAACCCCAATTGTTGGTACTGAGAAGCTTAGCAGCCTGGTGAGCTCTTCGTCAAATGCGGGGTTCGCTATCGGCGGGCGGCCCGCCGGCGGTTGGGAGCATGCAGGTTCTATCATGATAAAGGTTCCCAGAAAAAGGGCCAGATATTTCATAGGTTGCGTTTATGTATTTCCGGGCCGGCCGAATGCTATCGGCCAGAGCTTGTTTGCGTTTTGTTTTTGATCCATCATCATAATTGTAAAGGGCCTTTCCCCACCTCGTCACCGATCCATTGCCCGTTTTCACAATATTGTACCAATTCCGCATTGATAAAGTTTTCCACTTCCGCCTTTATGCCTTCAGGATACAGGAGGTGAAGATTAGGCCCGGCATCCAGGCTGAAGTATAACGGATGGCCCGTATCGTTCCTGAAGGCCTGCACTTTGCCAATAAGGATGAGGGTATTGGGTTTGATCAGCAAATAGGGGCTGTTGGATGCCATCATCAAAGCGTGTAAGGTAAGCGCCTCGGCCTCCAGAATTTTGCCGAAAGTTTCCAGGTCGCCGGTACGCATGGCCATCAACAGGTTATGCAACCGCTGCCGGGCTTGCCGATACCGGCTGTCCGCATACGGGTTGTCATCCATGAGCGCGTGGCCTGCCCGGCTCGATACCGGTTTTTGCCCTTTGCTGACCAAAAGTATGGCGTCCTGATAACTGAGGAAAGATGGGTGTACCTCCTGGTCGAAAGGAATAGCGTACAGGTCGGAACTACCCGCAATCTCCCCCAGCTCTCCCCACTCGGCAAGGCCGGCATATATGGAACGGCAGGCGCTGCCCGAGCCGAGGCGCGCCACAAAGGAAGCCTTTTGCCGAAATACCGCATCGTCTTCCAGCCCGTTGAACAGCTCGTCTTCCAGGCTGCACAAACACAGGGCCAGAGCGCTCATGCCGGAAGCAGAAGAAGCAATGCCGGAAGAGTGGGGAAAAGAATTGGTTGACCGGATCGATAATTTCAACTGCCGCAGAAAAGGAAAAATGTCGGTTATGCTCTCCAGGAACTTCCGGACCTTTTCCTCGAAGGCAGAATTGGGTTGGCCATCGAACAGGAATTCAAGAGCGATCCCCTGATCGACGCCGGTTTTGGGTTCATACGCCAGCGTTGTTTCCGTATAGGCTTTGTCCAGCGTAAAACTGATGGAAGGGTTGCGGGGAAGTTGCTGGCCATGTTTTCCCCAGTATTTGATGATGGCCAGATTGGATGGGCTACGCCAGCTGATACTACCCGGCCCTATTTTACTCGTCTCGATGACGAGCTTAGGATTCTTAAAATCTATCGACATTTTGGATTTGGTTTCTGCTGACGCAAAGTTACGCAAATTTATGGCCAGGATTCCTGCCAAAGGAAGGGTTGAAAAAGGGCCTGTATTTTCGCGTATTCCCGGCCTTGGTACAGGAAAGAAGGTTTTATGAAAAATACAGGGCCTTTAAAATCGAAAAAAACTGCTCCTAATGGCATTGTTTAAAAAAAACGTGCCGTTTAAACAACTGATAATCATTAGTTTGAAATTAAATATTACATCTTCACATATACATAACAGTTTTAAATGCTTTCCTCTCTTTTCGATCCATTCTCAGCGTATTTTTTCAGAAAAATCCGGAAAAATACCTCATGGAGGCGTGCGCCCTGCCCTGAGGGGGAAAATCGGCAGAGCGCCCGGTTCTTCATTAATTTGTGCCTTCTATTTTGGCTTTGGCTCTCCTTGCCCGTTGCTTGGGATTTTCTTCCCCCTCGTCCCAGCGCTCATTTTTCTTCCGGAATAATTCGAAACGGCTGATCTCCTGCCGGGGAGGGCAGCAATTATTTCCGGGTTTGGGGTATCGATGCGATACCATTTTACCCTATCGATGGCTATATCGACGTGGTCGGTCGTGAAGAACCATCCCCGCCAGAACCAATCGAGGTCGATGGCCGAAGCATCTTCCATGGTACGGAAAAAGTCGGCTGGAGAGGGGTGTTTGAATTTCCAGCGGTTGGCGTAAGTCTTAAAGGCGTAATCGAACAATTCCCTGCCCATGATGGTTTCCCGTAAGATATTCAGGGCGGTGGCCGGTTTGCCGTAGGCATTATTGCCGAGTTGGAAGATGGATTCGGAGTTGGTCATGATAGGAGAGATTTGGCTTTTATCGCCCTTCATATAATCGACGATCTTGTAAGCGGGGCCCCGGCGGGAAGGATAGTCTCGTTCCCATTGCTGTTCAGCGAGGTATTGCAGGAAAGAGTTCAGGCCTTCGTCCATCCAGGTCCACTGCCGCTCATCGGAATTGACGATCATGGGAAAGTAGTTGTGCCCCACCTCATGAATGGTCACTCCGATCATGCCGTACTTGGTCCTTTTCGTATAGGTACCGTCTTTTTCGGGGCGGCCGAAGTTGAAACAGATCATAGGGTATTCCATGCCGATGCGGTCGGCGTTGACAGGCCAGGCCACCGGATAGGGGTAATCGAAGGTATAATGGGAATACCATTTCAGGGTATGGGCAACCACTTTGGTGGAGTATTTTTCCCACAGCGGGTTGCCCTTCCTGGGGATACATCGACATAGCCATCACTACGCTGCCATCGCTCATTTCCACCCCCATGGCGTCCCAGATGAATTTCCGGGAAGAGGCAAAGGCGAAGTCGCGCACATTGTACGCCTTAAATTCTGCCATCCTTCCACAAGGCAGAGCGATAGTTTTTTAACATGGCCAGTTTATTTGGTGATCAAATCGTATGAGGCTTGAAGACATATCACAATACAGGCACTTCGATATTTTATTCAGATTTAGCCATAAAAAGAGAGGGATTGTTCAAGGCGAATGTTCCACGTGGAACATGAATGGTTATACTTGTACTCTTATTCTTTGAGGGACGGTCGTGAGCAGTATTGGGGAAGGAGGGCGCCTCGGGCCCGGGTCAGGCCACATTTTCCAGTAGCCATTTTTTAACCGGATCAAAGTGGTTAGGCATAGCCACTGCCTGTTTTTCCCGTTCGGCCAAAATCAGGAGGCGCTCCGGCACTTCAATTTTTTCACCCAGGATACGCTCCACTTCCTCCAGGAATTTTGCCGGATGGGCAGTTTCCAGGATCACTCCTTTGGCATTCGAATGGTTTTGCTGATATTCCTTCAATGCAAGATAGCCCACAGCTCCGTGTGGGTCGATCACATATGCATATCGCCGGTACACTTCCAGTACTGCCTGCCGGGTTTGTTCATCATTATAAGCATAGCCAGAGATGGAACGTTTCATATTGTTCCACGTGGAACCTTCTTCTTTTCCTTCGTACAAGTCGATCATCCGGGCGAAATTGGAGGGGTTGCCTACATCCATAGCATTGCTGATGGTGCGGACAGAAGGGCGGGGGGCGAAAAGGCCGGAATGCAGGTATTCCGGCACTACGTCATTTATGTTGGTCGCCGCAATGAAATGGTGCGCCGGCAACCCCATGCGCTGCGCCATCAGCCCGGCGGTGAGGTTGCCAAAATTGCCGCTTGGTACGCAGAATACCACATCGCGGCCGTCTTTGGGGAGTTGTTTGAAAGCCTCAAAATAGTAAAAGCTCTGCGGAATGAGCCGGGAAATATTGATCGAATTGGCAGAAGTAAGCCGGATTTTCCTGCTGAGCTCTTCATCCAGAAAAGCTCGTTTTACCATAGCCTGGCAATCATCGAATGTGCCGTCGACCTCCAGCGCTGTAATATTGTGCCCCAGGGTGGTGAGCTGTTTTTCCTGCAGCATAGAAACTTTACCGGAAGGGTAGAGGATAACTACCCGCGTACCGGGCGTTTGCAGGAAACCGGCGGCAACAGCCCCTCCGGTATCTCCCGAAGTGGCTACCAGTATCACCAATTCCCGTTCTTCCCCCCGATTGAAGTAACTCATCATCTGGGCCATGAAGCGGGCGCCAAAATCCTTGAAGGCCAAAGATGGCCCATGAAAAAGCTCCAGGATATACTGTTTTTCATTAAGTGGAACAAGCGGCGCAGGAAAGTTGACCGCCGTGCTGATTATCCGCTGAAGGCCTTCCTCCGGTATCGCTCCCTGAAAGAGCGCCCGGCAGATCGTCAACGCAATTTCCTGAAAGGAAAAAGAAGAAAGGTTCTCTATAAAATCAGCGGGGAGCCTGGGTATCTCCAATGGCATGTACAGGCCGTTGTCATCTGGCAACCCCTTGAGGACGGCCTGTCTCAGGCTGGTAAATGCCTTCTTATCCCTGGTGCTGTAAAGCTTCATCTTGTTACAGTTTGATCGCCCCTTCCTGATTGATAGGGGAAACATAGAGGTCGTTTGGAATCCCGGCCCCGTCAAAAACCTGCTTCATGGACAAACCCACCTCTTCCGCGATCAGGCTGTTCGCACTTAAAGCAAAAACAGAAGGCCCGGCGCCGGATATACTGCAGCCCAATGCACCTGCCCGAAGAGCGGCTTCTTTAACAGTGTAAAAATGAGGGATCAACCGGGCGCGTTGTGGCTCAATGAGGACATCATTCAGAGAGCGGCTGATCAAATCCAGGTCGGACTGATACAGCCCGACCACAAACCCGGCCAGGTTGCCGCTCTGCTGAATACACTGTTGAAGGGGAACCGTATCGTTCAACACGCCCCGGGCATCCCTGGTCAGGATCTCTACATGAGGGTAAATAACACTGGCAAATATACCGGCGGGAAGGGGCAGGCGGTGTATATCGAGCGTTTCATTACTCCGGACCAGTACCATCCCTCCAATGAGGGAGGGCGCTACGTTATCGGCGTGATAAGCCCCATCGGCCACTTGTTCGCCCAGAACAGCAAAGGGCAACAAGTTCCGCTTTTCCAAAGGGCGCCCGAGCAGTTCATTGATGGCCATTACCCCGCCGGCGGCACTGGCGGCACTGGAACCCAGGCCGCTGCCAAAAGGCATTTTCTTATGTATCTCCAGTTCGATGCCCCGCCTTTCTTCCCCCAGATGCTCCAGTAGCTTCAGTGCGGCATAACCCGCCGTATTTTTATCAATATCCAGCGGCAACTTGCCTTGCGCCCCGGTGATCTTCGTGATCTTCAAACCCGGAGAATCGGAAAACCGGGCAATGATCTCATCTCCCGGCTGCTCCAGGGCAAAACCCAAAATATCAAAACCCACTGCGACATTAGCTACCGTAGCAGGGGCAAATATCTTTATTCCTGCTTTCATTATGATAAGTAGTTCCCAATCGTGATTATTTCCGCAAACAGGCCGGCAGCCGTGACTTCCGCGCCGGCGCCGGGCCCTCTTACTACCAGCGGGCGGTCTTTATAGCGCTCGGTAGTAAAGACGATCATATTGTCGCTGCCGCTCAGGGTATAAAAGGGGTCGGAAGCACCTACAGCCTGAAGGCCGATCGATGCGTCATTCCCCTCCAGCCTGGCGATCATCCGCAATACCAGGCCCTTTGCTTCCGCTTCCTGTCTCAGTTTATCGAACTGTTCGTCCGCCTTCGCCACTTCTGCCAGGAACTCCTCGGCCGTCTCTGCCTGCTGGCATGCTTCCGGAAGAATATTTTCAATCCGAATATCCTTTGCCTCCAATGGCTGCCCCGTCTCCCGGGCCAGTATGACCAGTTTACGCCGGACATCGATGCCGTTCAGGTCAACCCTGGGGTCTGGCTCCGTGTACCCCCGGCGCCGGGCCTCCGCCACTATCTCGCTGAATCTCGCCCCTTCCTTAAAGTTATTGAAGATGAAAGACAGTGAGCCGGACAGCACTCCCTCGATCTTCAGTATGCGGTCTCCACTGTTGATCAGGTCGTTAAGGGTGGAGATTACGGGCAGGCCGGCGCCTACATTCGTCTCATACATGAACTGGACTCCCCGCCTGGCAGCAATTGCCTTCAGCCGTTGATACCGCAGGTAACCGGAAGAAGTGGCGATCTTGTTCGGCGTAGAGATGGATATGCTGGAATCCAGTATGGATTCGTAATAGTTCGAAATCTTTTCACTGGCAGTGTTGTCTACAAAAATCGTATTGGACAGGTTCAATTCCTTCATTTTCCCAATGAAGATGGCTATGTCCATTTCTGTTGCAGACCGGGCCAACTCCTCCTCCCAGTTGTCCAGCTCTATACCTTCATCCCTGAACAGCATCTTCCGGCTGTTCGCCAGCCCGACGATGCGAATCTCCAGTCCTCGCTTTTCCTTCAGAAATTTGCTCTGTTCTCTGACCTGCCGTATCAGCGTACTGCCGATCAGGCCGACGCCGACCATAAAAAGGTGCAGTTCCTTGGTTTCAGAAAGGAAAAATGCCTCGTGCAGGGAATTTAGCGCCTTGGCCTCATCGCTGCGGTTGATCACCACCGAAATGTTCAGTTCCGAAGACCCCTGCGCTATGGCCACTGCGTTGATGCCATTTTTGCCCAAGGCCTGGAAAAGCCGGCCAGCTATTCCGGGCTGGTAACGCATGTTCTCTCCAATAATAGCCACTACCGAAAGGTCATCTTCTACCTTTACCGGATCGACAACGCCCATACTGATCTCGTACTCAAACTCGGCCTCGGCCCGTTTCTTCGCCTTGTTGGCCAACTGTGGCTGGATGGCGAAACTGATGGAGTGCTCCGATGACCCCTGTGTGATGAGTATGACATTGATGCCTCCCTGTGCCAGGGAAGAGAATAAGCGGCCGGCAATGCCCGGCACCCCGAAAAGGCCGCTGCCGGATAAGGTGAGCAATGCAATGTTGCTCATGGAAGAAATACCTTTTACGGCATGCTTCCCCTGATCGGCCCGATCCGATATCAGCGTACCCGGAAAAGACGGATTAAAAGTATTTTTAATATAAAGAGGTATCTTTTTAACCAGCGCCGGTTGCAGCGTAGGAGGGTAGATGACCTTGGCGCCAAAGTGGGACATCTCCATGGCTTCAGCGTAAGTCATGCTCGATATGGTAAAGGCCCGCCTGACTTTCCGCGGGTCTGCCGTCAGTACGCCATCCACATCGGTCCATATTTCAATCACGCTGGCGTCGAGGCCGGCGGCCAGCAAGGAAGCGGTATAATCAGACCCACCCCGCCCCAGCGTGGTTGTAAGGCCTCCTTTAGAAGAAGCAACAAAACCTGTAACAACCTGAATTTCAGGACTTTGAGCGTAATGCTCCCGGATTTTCTGATAAGTAGCTTCAAAGTCTACCTTTGCCGAGCCGAACTGCTTATCCGTTTTGATGATCTTCCTGGCGTCCAGGTAGCTGGCGTTGATACCGCTTTGCCGGAGGACGTGAGAGATGATGTAGGCGGAATTGCGTTCACCGAAACTCAGCAGGTAGTCCATCGTCCGGAGAGAAGCTTCCCGAACCAGAAATACGCCGTAGAGTAAATTCTTAAGTACCTCGTGGTTATTGAGCAGCTCGGGGAGCACGCTGTTCCGGTATTCGCCGTCGAGCAGTTCCCGGCAGGCATCGAGATGGCGGTGGCTGAACTCTTCAAAAAGAGCCAGATAGGCCTCGTCCCCTTTGGCTGCCAGGTTGCTCATCTCGATGAGGCTGTCAGTCACTCCTCCAAAGGCAGAAAAAACCACAGTAAACTTTTCTCCTTTGGTGTAGTAACCCTTCAGTATCTCCACGATCCCGCGAATGCGCTCGGGTTTCGCAACGGAAGAACCGCCAAATTTCAGCACTTTCATCGCTAATGTGATTTATACATATTATCGGGGCAGCCTGTCCTTTTGGGCAGATACCCATCGGCCAGGGCCGGCCATAGAAGATGCAAAAGTATGCCGCCTGAAGAATATATGGTACTTTTTCAGGTATTTAACTTGAACCGGAGAATGGTAAAAAGGCGGGCAGGCCTGCAGCAGTAGTCACGTTTTAAGCAACTTCAGCGCCTCTTCCTCCTTTTGCCGCATGCGGGAGGCTTCTTCCGGCGTCTTATCCGGATAGCCGCAGAGGTGGAGGATGCCATGGATCATCACCCGGTGTAGTTCCTGTTCGAAAGCCAGGCCGAAACCTGCGGCATTCTCTCTCACCCGTTCAATACTTATAAAAATATCGCCTTCGATCAGCGGCGGTTCCGTGTAGGGAAAGGTAATGATATCGGTGTAGGTATCGTGGTTAAGGTATTCCTGATTGAGTTGAAGGAGGTATTCGTCGCTGCAGAAGATGAAGGAAACCTGATGAAGCTGGCAGCCTTCGTTTTTAATAATGGCTTTTATCCACTCGGAGAGCCGGGCGGAGCGGGAGAGTTCAAATTCAATCTCTTCACTTTGAAAGGAGACGGCCGGTTCGTCCTCCTCCTCAAACCACCATTCCTGCCGCTCGCCACTCATATCTTGAATTGCATCTCTACAGTGCTGCCGTTGTTGTGAAACTCGACAGAATCCGAGAGTTGTTGCATGAGGAAAACTCCGCGGCCGCCGACCTTGAGGAGGTTTTCGGGAGCGGTTGGGTCAGGAATGCTCCTGAGGTCAAATCCACACCCTTCATCGGTCACGCGGATAGCGAGAAAGTCCTTGCGTTTACGGAACTGTATCTGTACTGTTTTGGATTCGTCTTTGCAATTGCCGTGAATGATAGCATTATTCACAGCTTCGGTAAGGCTTATCAGAATATTCCCGTATATATCGGGGCTAAGTTTATAGCGTTCGACAACCTGCTCAACGAAGGATTCTACCAGGGCAATATTCCTGGGGTTTGAAGAAAGTTTAAGCATAATAGGCTTTGAACTCATTTTAGTTTAGCGCTCAGAATTTACTGCAATTTCAACTAACATGCAAGTATTTCATTTTGTTGGGAGTTATTAAGGATATATTGGGGAGATAAGGCAGGCAGCAGGGCCGGAAGTTTTAAGGAGCCCTGCTGCTCAACAGGTCATTCTGCTTTCAGCGATTTGAAATATTCCTCAACCAGGAATTTATAATAAGGTTTGAGGGAGGGAGAAACGGCCTTGTACATGTCGATCTCCGCTTCCCGCTTTTTGAGGTATTCTTCCATGGAGGGAGGTATCCTCCGTTCCTGCTGGCTGGCTTGTTCTGACTTGCGTTGTTCGTCATACTCGCGTTCCCGCTCGGCCTTTTCGTGTTCCAGCAGGCGGGAGAGGATATCCTGTTGGCGCTTCATCATTTCATTGGTCAGGCGCTTGTTGACGAGGTCTTCTTCTATCTTGTCCATATGGTCCATAATATCCTGCAGCTCTTTGCTGCCTTTTCCCTGCTCCTGCAGTTTTTTCTGCTTTTCCTTCAGGGCCTTGCGGAGCGCAGCCTGCCGGGCCGCCATTTCGGCAAAATCTTTAGAGGAAGGCCCTCCCATCCCCTTCTCCATGCGGTCTTTCATCTGTTGCATTTGCTCGTTGAGGCTCTTCTGCCCCGGGCTGATCTTATCCTTTGGCACTTTGCCGCTCTGGCCCTGCCCGCCGGGGTTGTTACACATCTGGTTGCCGGCCATCATACCCGACATTTGTTGCTGCATCTGGTTCATGACCTCGCTCAGCATGAGGGCAAGGTCATTCACATTTTTCATGGCCCGCTGCTGGTGGTCGCTGGCCTGGGGTTTGCGGCGCTCCTCGAGGTCTTCGATCCCGCTCTTCATGTTGTCCTTGATCTCTGTCACTTTTTCTGTAACGAAGGACTCGATCTGGAAGACCCGCTTGCTCAGGGCCTGAAGGCTGTCTTCGATGAGCCGGAAATCATCCTTCAGTTTGAATTGCTCCTGTACCAGTTCAACGTACCGCGGCGTGTTGATCTCCGTCGCGTTAAATTTGTCGATCAG
>CAZAXA010000109.1:0-14783 GCA_964488965.1 uncultured Phaeodactylibacter sp.
CAGCCGCAGCTTTAAGAAACTACTGGCCGGGGGCTGGGAGGAAGTTTCTCAAAGCTGCCGCCGGGCCGGGGGGTGGGAAGCCGCGCCCTGGCGCAGCCTGTCAATACCCTTTATTCTGCTGCAGCAGCCCTCCGCTCAGGTCGATTTCCGACTGGGGGAGGGGCAGCAGTTCGTGTTTGTTGGCCACGAAACCCTTGCCCACGGCCGTCATCACCTGTTCGGCGCGGCCCCAGCGCAGGAGGTCGAACCAGCGGTGTTGTTCCATAGCCAGTTCGATGCGGCGCTCGTGGTAGATGATCTCCCGCAGTTCGTTCTGATCCGTAGTGGTGATGTCGGGCAGGATGAAGTTGTTGGAGCCGCGGGCGCGTTGCCGCACCTGATTGAGGTAAGGCAGGGCGTCGGCCGGCCTGCCGTTCTCGTTGATGGCCTCGGCGGCCAGCAGGAGGATGTCGGCGTAGCGTAGCAGGCGGAGGTTGCCCGGGCCGTTGTCCTGCAGGCCGGCGTGGGCGGGCACCCAGGCCTTCTGGTTGTAGCGCTCGTTGAGGATTTCGGGGTTGTCCTGTACGATGGTCAGGCCGTCGGGCAGCACTTCGCCGACGTAGATGATGGTGGCCTGCCGGCGGGGGTCGCCGGGTTCGTAGGCGGCCACCAGGTCGTCGCTGGGGCGGTTGAAGCCCCAGCCCAGGTTGGGAATACCCCGCACGCCCTGGATCATGTTGTAGGGCGTGGCGCCCGGGCCGGCTACGGCGGCCTGTATGGCCACGGCGCTGATCTCAAAAATGCTCTCCGCGCCCTGTTCGCCCACCGGCAGGAAGTTGTCGGCGTAGCGGGGCAGCAGGCTGTACTCGTTGGAGTTGATCACCTCCAGGCAGTACTTTTCCGCATTGGCGTAATCTTTTTTCAGCATATACAGCTTGGCCAGGATGCCGCGGGCGGCGCCCTTCGTGGCCCGTCCCAGGTCGACGGAAGCGTATTCCGATTTTTCCGGCAGGGCGCCGATGGCGTCCAGGAGGTCCTGCTCGATCAGGTTATACACCTCGGCGACGGGCCGCCGCTCCTGGGTGAAGTATTCGTCCTCCCTGAGCGGCCGGGTGATGATGGGCAGCTCGCCGAACCACTGCACCAGCCTGAGATAGGCGTAGGCGCGCAGGAATTTGGCCTCGCCCACCAGGCGGCCTCTCCGTTCTTCATCCATGTCGATGCCTGGGATGTTCTCGATGGCCAGGTTGGCGCGGGAGATGGTCTGGTAGTGGCCGGTCCAGGCCCCGCTGAAAGCGGAGTTGGTGGCGTCGAAGGTGAAATTGTCGAGCTCCAGAATGTAGAGGGCGTCGTTTTCGGTGCTGCCCTTATCGGCATCGTCGCTGATGATGTCGGTAATGCCGATCCAGGGGAAGGCGCACATTTCCCAGGAGCGGAAGTTCTCGTAAATGGCATTGGTGGCCCAGACGGCATGATCCTCCGTTTCAAAAAAAGTATCGAAAGTGAGCTGCCCCTTGGGCGCCCTGTCCAGGAATTCCTTCTCGCAGGCGCCGGCCAGGAGCAGGGCTGCCGCCAGGGGGATCCATTTTATGTGTGGTGAACTATGCTTTTTCATTTTCGCTTTTTTTTCTGATGTAATGGCGCTGGAAATTTTCGCTACTCTAATCCAGGCATAACGGTTTTAATTAATTAAAAAGTCACATCCAATCCTACCTGCCAGGACTTCGCCACCGGATATGCGCCAAAATCGAGCCCTACTTCGAAGGGGGTGCTCGTGTTGGCGAACTCCGGCGAGTATCCGCTGTAATTCTGTTTGGTCCAGAGGTTATTGCCCAGCACGAAGACGCGCAGGCGCGAGATATAGGCCTTGCTCAGCAGGCCGGGCGGCAGCGAATAGCCCAGGGCGATGCTGCGCAGGCGGAAGAAGGCGCCGTCTTCCAGGAAGCGGTCGCTGACGCGGTAGTTGTGGCCGCCGCTGGTGATGCGCGGTTCCGTCTGGCCGGGGTTTTCCGGCGTCCAGCGGTCCAGGAAGGAAGCCTCCCAGTTGTAGACGCTGAAGCGGAAGGTTTTTTTGGCATTGAAGACCTTGTTGCCCCTGGCCCCCAGGAAGTCGATGGCAAAATCGAAGCCTTTCCATTCGAAGCCGCCGGTGAAGCTGTAGGTCATATCCGGAATGGGGCTGCCCAGGTAAGTGCGGTCCTGTTCATTCACTACGCCGTCGTCGTTGAGGTCGGCGTAACGCAGGTCGCCCACCTCTTCGCCGCCCAGCCGGGGCAGGCTGGCCAGTTCGTCCTCATTCTGGAAGACGCCCGCCACCCGGAAGCCGTAGAAGGCGCCGATAGGCAGGCCCACGACGGTATGGGTGGCCGGCTCACCCTGAATGAAGGCGGCAAAAATCTCGTTCTTGCCCTCGGCCAGTTTCATCACTTCGTTATCCACCGGCGAGAAAGTGGCGCCGAGGTTGTAGGAGAATGCTCCCCCCTGCCGCCAGTTGACGGTAAAGTCCCAGCCCCGGTTGCGCACTTCGGCGGTATTGACCACGGGGTCTTCTTCCGAGCCGGCATAGTCGGGGATGGGCACGGCGGCGATGATGTCGTAAGTGCGGCGGTTATACCAGTCGGCCTCGATCTCCAGTCGGTTGTTGAAAAAGCCGAGTTCGATCCCGAAGTCGGCCTGGCTGGAGGTTTCCCATTGCAGGTTGGGATTGGCCAGGGAGACCAGCGTAGCCCCCTGGTTGAGGTTTTCGCCCGGGCCGAAGACGGCGTACAGGCCGCCGGTCACGGCGCCGGTGCTGGGGTAGGGCCGCGAGGAGGCCTGGTTGCCCAGCAGGCCGTAGCTGAAGCGCAGCTTCAGGCGGTCGAACAGGCCGAGGTTCTGGACGAAATCTTCCTGCCCGGCGTTCCAGCCAACACTGAAGGAGGGGAAGTTGCCCAGGCGGTTCTCTTCCAGAAAGCGCGAGGACTGGTCGGCGCGGTAGGAGAAAGTGAACAGGTAGCGGTCCATCAGTATGTAATTGGCCCGGAAGAGGTAAGAGACCAGCGCTTCGTCACGGGCCTCGCCGGAGTTCATCTGGGTCGTGTCGTTGCCGGCGGAGAGGTACAGCAACTCGTCGGCCGTGCCGGGGAAGTTCTCCCTGCTGCCGGTCAGCTTTTCGTAGTTGCGTTCCTCGGCGGTGTAGCCGCCCAGCAGGGTCAGCCGGTGGTTTGCCCATTCCTTGCTGTAGGTCAGGGTCTGCTCCCAGATCCAGTCTCTGTTGTGCTGAATGAATTCCACGCTGAGGCGGTCGTTGAGGTTGCGCTGAGAAGCGCTGACCTCGAAAGCGGGTTCGAAGTATCTGAGCTGTTCTTCATTCTTATCGAAACCGAAGTTGGAACGGAAGGTGAAATTTTTCAGGAACTGGACATTGGCGGCCACATTGCCGAACAGGCGGTTGCCTGTCGTATGGTTGTTGCTCTTGTAGAAGAGGTCGGCGGCCGGGTTGGCAATGGCCAGCCCGAAGAAGGTGGGGTCGCTGAACTCGCCTGTGCTGTCGCGTGGAGCATAAACCGGAGGCATGCGGTAGGCGCTGGGCACCACATTGGGCGCATTCTGGCGCCGGGTGTTGGCGTAGGCCAGGTTGGTGTTGACGGAAAGCCAGGGGTTGAGCTGCATCGTACTGTTGAAACGGGCGGTAGCCCGCTCATAGCTGGAATTTTTCAGGATGCCGTCCTGATCGAACCAGTTGCCGCTGATGTTGTAGGTGAAACGGTCCGAGCCGCCGTTGGCGGAGAGCTGGATATTGAAAATAGGGGCATTGCGGAAGACCTCGTCCTGCCAGTCGGCGCCTTCGCCCAGCGCCTGCGGGTTGGGGAAGTATTGCTGGTTGCGCAGCTCGTTGTACAATTCCGCGAATTCGGCGGCGTTGGCCATATCGATCTTTTTGGTGACCTCCTGCGTGCCGTAGTAACTCGACAGGGCGATCACGGCATCCTCCCGCTTCTTGCCGCTCCTGGTGGTGATGATGATGACGCCGTTGGCGCCCCGGCTCCCGTAAATGGCGGCGGCGGAGGCATCCTTGAGCACCTCGATGCTCTCTACGTCCTGCGGGTTGACCAGCGAGGCGTCGTAGGTGATCATCCCGTCGATCACATAAAGCGGGTCGGCGTTGTTCAGCGTACCGGTGCCCCGGATGCGCACCACGGCGCCCTTGCCCGGCTCGCCGGTTTCGGGCGTGACGAATACGCCGGCCACCTTACCCTGAAGGGCCTGCTCGATGTTGGCCGTCGGTATGCGCTCGATGTCCTTGGTTTTGACGGTGCCGACCGCCCCGGTCAGGTCGCTCTTTTTCTGGGTGCCGTAGCCGACCACCACCACCTGTTCGAGCAGGGTGGATTCCTGGCCGAGGGCGACATCCAGCGTTGTCCTGCCTTCCAGAGCTACTTCCTCAGAGTTATATCCTACATAACTGAACACCAGCACCGCTTCCGGGCCGGCCACTTCCAGGGCGTAATTGCCGTCAAAATCGGTGACCGTGCCATTGGTAGTCCCTTTTTCCTGGACGGTGGCGCCGATCAGCGGCGAACCGTCCGCCCGGTCGGCGACTATGCCCGCCACCTGGTGCTGAGCAGCCAGGAAGGCGGGGAACAGCCAGCCTGCCAGGAGCAGGGCTGCCGTTCGGATGGGTATTTTTAATTTTTTCATAAACTAGAATTTTTGGCTGGCGAAAGGTTAACTTTTCATTCTGTCATCGTCACTCTGACGGTTTGCACATCATCCGAGCTGCCGCCCACCATGAGGTCGAAGCTGCCGGTTTCGGCGGCCCACTCCATAGTCCGGGTATAAAAGGCCAGGCTGTTTTCCGTAAGGGTGAATTGCACCTCCCTTTGTTCTCCAGGCCTGAGGCTTATCTTCTGAAATCCTTTAAGTTCCCTGACCGGCCGGGTGACGCTGCCTACCAGGTCGCGCACATACAGTTGTACAACTTCCTCGCCGGCGCGGCGGCCGGTGTTTTCCACAGTGACGGAGAGCTTCACTTCCTGCCCCCGCCGGAATACGGTTTTGTCCACCCGCGGTTTGCCGTAGCGGAAAGTGGTGTAGCTCAGCCCGTAGCCGAAGGGGAACTGCGGGCTGTTCGGCAAATCCAGGTATTTGGAATTCCACTTGGAGTCGGGGTTGTAGGGGCGGCCGGTATTTTTCTCACTGTAAAAAACCGGAATCTGCCCTTCATGCCTGGGAAAGCTGATGGGCAGCTTGCCCGAGGGGTTGTAGTCGCCGAACAGCACATCGGCGATGGCATTGCCGGCCTGGGTGCCCAGCCACCAGCATTCCAGCAGGGCGGGGGCGTTTTCGGCTAGCCAGGGGATGGCCAGCGGGCGTCCGTTCATCAGCACCACAGCGACGGGTTTGCCGGTAGCTGCCAGCCGTCGGGTCAGCTCTTCCTGCTGGCCGGGAATGCGGATGATGGCCCTTGCCGCCGCTTCCCCGCTCATATCCCGGTTTTCTCCGATGGCGAGGACCACGGCGTCCGCCTTTTCGGCGGCGGCCAGGGCTTCGGCAAAGCCGCTTTGGCTTTCGCCCTCGATCTCGCACCCTTTGGCATACAGCACGTTCGTTCCTTTGCCCACTTTGCTGCGAATGCCCGAAAGCAGGCTCACGCAGTGGCGCCCCTCGCCCGAACCCGACCAGGCGCCGAGCAGGTTGTCCTGGTCGTCAGCCAGCGGCCCGATGACCGCCAGCGTTTTGATGTCTTTGGACAAGGGAAGCACCCCTTCATTGCGCAACAGCACAATGGACTTACGGGCTACATCGCGGCTGGCCTCCTGGTGTTCGGCAGAGAGGATCACCCGCTTCTCTCTTTCCTCGCTGCAAAACTTGTAGGGGTCGTCGAACAGGCCCAGCATGAACTTCATGCGCAGGATGCGCCGCACCGACTCATCAATGCGGGCTTCCGGTATTTTGCCTTCCCCGACCGACTTTTTCAGATGGTTCTGATATACGGCGCCCTGCATGTCCATGTCCACTCCGGCCAGGACGGACAGTTCGCCGGCCTCTTTTTCATTGGCCACGATGCCGTGGTTGACCATCTCGTTGATGCTGGTGTAATCGGTGACCACGAAACCGGTGAAGCCCCACTCGCCGCGCAGGATATCCGTCAGCAGCCAGCTGTTGCCGGTGGCGGGCACGCCGTCGAGTTCGTTGAAGGAGGTCATCACCGTCCACGCCCCGGCATCCACTGCCGCTTTGTAGGGCGGCAGGAAAACTTCACGGAACATGCGCTCGCTCATATCTACGGTATTGTAGTCGCGCCCGGCAACAGGGCCGCCATAGCCGGCAAAGTGCTTCACGCAGGCGAGCACCCGGTCGGCATTCTCAAAAGATTCCCCCTGAAAACCTTTGACCCTGGCGCGGGCGATCTGTACTCCAAGATAGGTATCTTCACCGGCGCCTTCCATCACCCGGCCCCAGCGCGGGTCGCGGGTAATGTCCACCATAGGGGCAAAGGTCCAGTGCAGGCCGCCGGCGGCTGCTTCCGCCGCGGCCACCTCGGCAGACCGCTCTATGGCGGCCATATCCCAGCTGGCGGCTTCGCCCAGCGGAATGGGGAAAATGGTCTTGTAACCGTGAATGACGTCATAGCCGAATAACAAGGGAATCTTCAATCGGCTTTCCTCCACGGCCACGCGTTGCAGTTCCCGGGTGAAGGCGGCGGTATGGCTGTTGAACAAAGCCCCGCAGCGCCCGGAGCGGATATCGTCGGCATAACCGGGGCGAATGGTGGGCCCGGTACTGCCCCAGTCGGTGGTGTACAAGGTCATCTGGCCGATCTTTTCTTCCAGGGTCATCAGGGCCAGTACGGAATCCACTTTGCGGGAAATGCCGTCGCCGGCCTCAGGGCCGCCGGGGGGAGGCGCCCATGGGCCGAAGGCGTAAAACAGGGGGGCCACCCCTGCCAGGGCCAGGATGGCGCCCCACCTAAGAAGGGCCTTGCTCCGGTATTTTTCTTTTTCTTGTTTCATACTTTCTGATCTTTTTGTTTCGAATGCCGGATCCATTTTTTTGGATATCATTTTCCCTCCAGCCATCCCCCGGTAAAGCCGGCCCGTTTCAGGCCTTCCACGAGGTAGGGGTTTTTCTTCATCACTTCCCACAGCAGGCCGCTGCGGTGGTTCTCCAGCTGCAGCAGGATGGGGCCCTGGTCGATGCCGAGGTAATCCACGTCGAACCAGCCGTCCTGGTTGCCTTTGCCGAAGGTATAGCTCAGGTTGAAAGCATCTTTGAAGCCGTATTCTCCTATCAGGCGGGGGTAATAGGAATTCCACATATTTTCCAGGGCAGACAGGCAGGCTTCCGGCTCGAAGGCCACAGAACCGCCGGCAGCCGTGGGGGCTATGGTGCCGTCGTCGACCACCCGAAATGCGGAGGCGCCCCGGGCGCGATAGTCGAAGAACTGCCGTTCCTTTCCGTTTACCCGCCGTTTTTCACTGGCCGGGCCATCGCAGGCGGTCAGCCCCCAGCATTGCTCGCCGTATCCCTGGAACCCCATGGGGTTTTCCATACAATAAGCCCGGTTGGCCAGGGTGGCGCGCCGGGAATTCTCAAAGTAGTCGATGCCCTTCTGCCGCATGTATGCATCCTGAATGCCCCGAAAGTCGATCCATACATGGCTGTACTGATGGCCGAACAGAGGGTCGAACTGCACGAAGTCCTGCCCCTGGAAGCTGGCCCACTGATAGGTGGAGCACCATTTTTCCCAGCATTCGGCGGGGATGGGATGAGTGGGAGAGCCGATGGCCATCAGCAGCAGGATCATAGCCTCGTTATAGCCCTCCCAGCGGGCAGGGATAAAGCCGGATTCCGGATGCCAGCCCATGGACAGGCGGAGGCTGTCGTCGAGCATCCAGTCCCATTCCACCCGCCGGTAGAGGGCGTCGGCCAGGGTTCGGATTTCCTGTTCGGCAGGATCCGTCCCGTCGAAATAGCTCATCACGGAAAGGACGCCCGCCATGAGCAGCCCGGTGTCGATGGAGGAAAGCTCCACCTGCTTGAAGCGGACGGCCTTGTCCAGTGTCAGGAAGTGGTAAAAGAAGCCTTTGTAGCCGGCAATGCCGGCAGCGGCTTCGCCCTGCGGCAGTTGATGCAACACCCGCAGGGCCTGCAGTACGCGCTGTGCTGCGGCCTGGCGGCTGACGTACCCTTTCTCTACTCCCACCAGGTAGCTGCTCAGGCCGAAGCCGGTAGCGGCTATGCTGGAGAAGGTTAGGGTAGGGTAGCGGTCGGGCGTCTGAAAATTAATGCTGTCGGCCAGTTCCCAGAAGTAGAGGAAGGTACGCCGCTGAAGCTCGTCGACGGAAAAAGCTGTTTCCGGAGCAGGGGCTTCGGGCTGCTGCGGCTGCCTGCCGGTACAGCCCACGAGGGCCAGTAAGCCAATGAGTAGGATTTTCTGCATTGCCGGGAGGGGTTAATGAAGGAGTGAAGCAGTTGGCGCTGATGGACGTCATATATAGAGATATATCCACAGTGTTTATAGCATCCATAGCCCCTCCTGCTGCACTTCATTGATCTTTTACTGCTTCATAAACTTCGCGTTTGCCATCAGCATCCCGTCCCGGGTATATCCGGCCAGGATATACATGCCGGCGGGCAGCTTGCTGACATCGAGCCTTGCCGTACTGTCGTTCCCTACCCAGATGTCGGCCAGCCGGCGGCCGTACGCATTGTAAATCTCCAGGCGGGATACCTGGCCGAGGTTATCCACCGTCAGCATGTTCGTCACCGGGTTGGGCATGATGCTCAGGGGCTCCAGTTGCGGTATATCGAACAAGCCGGTAATGATGCAGCCCGGGCCGTCCAGCTGTGCGTTGTCAAAGTAGTAAGTGACGTCGTTAGCCGGGATGTTCTCGATATCGAAGATCAGCGTGATCCGGCGGTAGTCGCCATCGTCCGGGATGGGGTTGGGCGATGCCGAGAAGTCCCAGGTCAGCAGTTCCCATTGGTTGGCCACCGTGTTCTGCACGATATTGTCGCCGGAAGAAGGAGGCGCAGCCGGGTTGGCCGGGTTCTCCAGCTTCATGGTAATGGTCGTCACCTTGGGCGACCAGACCATCATTTTGACCAGCTTGTTGTCGCTGAACCTGATGGGCGCGAACAGGTCGGTGTACATGCCCTGCCAGGGCTGTGCGCCGGTGGCCTTTTCAACGGCCTTACCGACTTTGGCGCTGGTGTTGATACCGGAGGGGTCGGGGTTGTCGACCAGTTCGAAAGCGCCGGAATCATCGTTGGGGAAGTAGCGCCATTCCGTGGAAGTAAAGGCCGGGTCGTCGAAGCTCATCAGGCAGTCCGTGTAAGGCGCGTGCGCAAACTGCAGGTTGTCGATGTAGTAGGTGTCTTCCGAAGGCGGTTCGACACCGGCATTAAAGAAGAAGCAGGCGCGCGTATGGTCCGTGCCCACCTGTGAAGAAAAATCAGCGGTCAGGGTTTCCCACTCGCCAGGTTGAGTTATATTAACAAAAATCTCACTGACCGGGCTGGAGCCACCCTCCAGTTTCAACAAAACGGGTACGGCTGCCGGGGCATTGACCTGGATGCTGAGTTGATTGTAGACGGATAAATCGATGCCATCGGGGAACAGGGCGCAAAGCGCCTCCCAGGGCGCGCCGGCCGGATCGCGGTACAGGCCCACTTTGGTGGAGCTGTTGGCCGTTGTAACATCCGGGTTGTTCACCACCTCCAACTGGCCGGCGCCGGCGCCGTAAGCGTAGTTGCGCTGGCATTCGAAGTCGTCGATGATGTTGAGTACCGGCACGATGCCTTCACAGGGATCTACCGTGGAGAAGCCCTGGGTGAGGTTGTCGAAGAAGAACATGGCGCCGGCCTCGGCCGTACCGGGGTTGAAGATCAGCTTCAGGGATACCCAGTCGGTAGTAGTCTGGAATTCGGAGAAGTCAAAGGAAACCGTTTCCCAGTTGCCGGGGTTCTGGAATTCCCGCTCTACTTCCTTGTTGCCCTGCGAGATGCTTTCGAGCTGCATGATGACGGAAGCGGCGCCCGCCGGGGCCCATACGTCGAGGTTGAACTGTGGGCGGGTGGAAATGTCGATGAACCCGGGAGCTACAGCGGCGACGGTGGAGAAGGGGGAACTGCCCTTGGTGTATTTACCCACCTTCTGAGAGTCGTTGACGCCGCCGGGGGCGGGGTTGTCCACCACCTGAAAAGTACCGTGCTGCACGGTATTGTCGTCGAGCGGCGCCCAGGGGAGGAAAGCGGCGCCTGACTCGAAGTCTTCGATAGTGACCTCCTGTTGTTCAATCAGTTGGATGTCGTCAATGTAATAGACATCCCCTGGTTGAGCATCCTGCCCGCCGTTGAAAAAGATGACGATCTTCTTATGGCTGGCCAGGGCCTGGCTACTGAAGTCCACCTCATACTCCACCCATTCGTTGGCGGCGGGCACATCCTTCCATACTTCAAAGGGCGCAGAGGCGCCGCCTTCGAGTTTGAACAGGACCTGGACTACTCTGGGGGCCCATATTTTGGCTTTGAGTTGGTTTTTGGCGTTCAGGTCGATCGGGTTTTGATAGTCGAGCAGCAAATTTTCCCAGGGCCCGATGGGGTCGCCGTAGCGGCCAACCTTAGCGGAAGGGTTGACTACTCCCGGGTCGGGGTTGTCGACTACCGTCAGGCTGTCCCATCCATTGGTATAGGTGGCGTTGCGGTTGCACTCGAAATCGTCGATCATGTCCGGGTTGGGCTCTACGTTGGCGCAGGGGCCTTTAGGCACAGCGCAGAGGTTGTCGAAGTAATAAGTATCTCCGCTCGTCTCCACGCCGGGGTCAAAGAAAATGATGACCTTGTTCAGGTCGGTGATATCGGCTGCGGCGGAGAAATCGAAGGTGTACTCCTGCCAGGCATTGACCACGCCAATGTTTTTGATCAGTTCGAAATCCGGGCCGGGGCCTTCCAGTTTCAGCAGCACCTGGGTGGGCGCCGTGGCATATACCTGGAGCTTAAACTGGTTGAAAACGCTGAGGTCGAAAGGCGTGGCGCTTTCCGCCAGCAGCAGGCTGTAGGCAGCGGTATTGGATTTGGTGTACATGCCGCACTGGGCCGAGCTGTTGACAATATTGGGCCCCGGGTTGTCTACCGGCCCCATGAACTCGCCGTCGATGGCGTTCCAGGGCAGGGCGCTGGCGCCTTCAAAGGTTTCATAGCACTCCACCGGGTCCACTGAGCGAATGTCGTCAAAATAGAAAGTCTCGGTGCTGCCCAGGGTGAAGGGGTTGAAGCTCACCAGCACCTTGTTCAGGCCGGTATAGGCGGCGCCGGCGCTGAGGTCGAAGGTGATCTCCACCCACTGGTTGGCCACGGGGATGTCGCGGAACTGCTCCACGGCATTGCCGCCGCCTTCGAACTTGAGCAGCATCTGTATGGGAGCGATCGGCGACCATACTTTCACTTTAAAGACGTTGTATTCCGACAGGTCGGCCGGAGCGCTGAGCGTGCCCAGGGCGAAGCAGAAATCAAAATCGGGGTTGTTGGTATAGGAACCCACGAAGGCGCTGGTATTGACGCCGGTGGGATCCGGGTTGGCGATCACGCCGTCGTAGGTGCCGTTGAGGCCCTCCCAGCTGATGTCGGCCGCGCCGCCTTCGAAGTCTTCGTAAACGGTTTGTCCGTAGGAAAGGAGGCCAAAGGCAGCCAGGATGAATAGAGTCAGCAAGTATCGTTTCATAAGGCGAATGTTTTAATTGTTAGGAAAATTATTTAAGGATCATTATCCGGCGGGTAAGGGCCGTTCGTTCGGTATATACTTTCAGGAAATAGGCGCCATTGGGCAAATGGCGGGTATCGATCAGGATGCTGTGTTCTCCGGCCCCGAGGCGGCGCCCCTTGGCCGGGCGTTGTATTTCATTGCCTTTAGTATCCGTTAGCAGGGCGTTCAGGGTGGCGCCGGCGGAAAGGGACAGTTCTACCGTCAGCACCTCCTGCGCCGGATTGGGATAGGCCTTCAGGCCGATCTCCGGGGGGGAGGGGAGCGCTTCGGCAGCCGTCATTGTGGAATCCGGCACGAAGCCTATAGCGTCGAGCGCGCCCTGTATTTCGGGATTGGCCATGAAGTGGTTCCAGAGCAGTTGTGTGCGGTAGTTCTCGATCATACAGATGATAGGCCCCTGGTCGATGGCCAGGTAGGAGTCGGCGTACCAGTCCAGGCCGAGGTGGAAAGCGTCGTAGAAGCCCATCGGGCCCCACAGCCGCTGGCCGAGCTCCCGGTAGAAGTATTTCAGGGTGGCGATGGACTGTGCGGGGGTGTAGGGCATGGAGGAAAGGGCGCCGGTCGGGGCGACCGTTCCGTTGTCCCGGCCGAAGCGGGGCTCGTGGGCGAGGTAGCCCACCAGGGGGTCGTCGCTGGCGGTCAGCCCCCAGGCCAGCTCGCCATAGCCTTCGTGGCCCTGCGGGTTGCTGATGCAGTAGGCCTGGTTGATGAGCGACTGATTCCGGCCCTGGGTGAAGTAGTTGGCGTACTGGTCGCGCTTGTAGCGGGGGTCGAAGCCCATGAAGGAGTAATGGGTGAAGAACAGGGGGCCGCCCAGGGCTGTACCCACGGGCAGTTGTATGCCGTAATAGCTCAGCCCACTGGTATAGTTGCCGCCGGCCCAGCCGGTATGGTAGAGGCTGGCCGGCACGCCGTGGGTGGGCGAAGCGATGGCAAGCAGGTACACCATCATGGTTTCGTTCCAGCCCCGCACCGGCAGGTTGATGGCGAAATTGTAGTTGGGCGACCAGTGCCAGTAGATGACGTCCTGGTTCTGATTGCGGTACCAGTTCCACTCCACGGCTTCCCAGAGTTGGGTGATCTTGTCGCGCAGGGCGGCCTCTTCCGGCGTATCCAGGTTGAAATATTCCCGGGCGGTGAGCAGCCCTTCGAAGAGGAAGGCGGTTTCCACGATATCGCCCCCATTGTCCTGGGTGCTGAAAGGGTGTACCTGCCCGGTCACGCCGTTCATCCAGTGGGGGAAAGCGCCATGGAAGCGGTCCGCATTCTCCAGGAAAGCCGCCATCTGGTGGATTCGCTCCATCCCTTGCTGCCGGGTGATAAAGCCCCGTTCGACGCCCACCAGTATGGCCATCAGGCCGAAGCCCGTCCCCCCCATGGTGACGACATCGCCGGAGGTGTTGCGCTCACGGCTCAGGCCGGAGGCTGGGTGGGCGAAATCCCAGAAATAGCGAAAGGTGTATTGCTGCACCATGTCCAGCAGTTGCTCGTCCGTCATGTCAAAGGTGCTGGTGGAAACAATAGCAGAAGGCAGGGATTCCTGGCCGGCGGAATTGATGGCTGTAATGCGGTATTGCAGGTTCAGGTTTGTTCCCAGGGGGCGCACGAAGTCGATGAACTGCCGGTGGGCGCCGTTCAGGTAGCGCAAGGGCTGGAAGCTCTGCCCGTTGTCCAGCGACCGGTAAATGCGGTAGCCGGCCAGTTGCGGTTCGGTATTGGGCGTCCAGTTTAGTTCTGCATGGCTGTCGTAGCCCTCAGCGGTAAGGCCGGCCGGCGCAGCCACCGGATCGCCGGACATAGCGCCGTTATAGGTTTTCACTTCGTCGATGAGCAGGGTGTGTTCCTGGCCGTCGGCGGCGCCCTGCCCGAAGATGATGGCCTTGACCTGGCTGAAATTGATATTCGTCTGGCTGGGGTCGTCGAAAAAGAGGCTGAGCGGCACTTTTACCTGCTTCCATTGCCCGGCAGGGAAATCCCCGGCATACGGCCCCAGGGCATATTTTCTGGATTTGGTATTTCCGGGAGCGCCTTCCATGAAGATCAGGGGCCAGTCGGCGGCAGCCAGGGGTTCCGCCGCATAAGCCCAGAAGGAAAGCGTATCGCTTTGGGTAATATCCTGAAAAGGAAAACCGGGGGCGATGACCAGGGCCGACCAGTCGCCGCCGCTTTGCGACCGCCAGCGGAGGCGCAGGCTATTGTCGCCTTCATAAGGAGGGATATCGTATTCTACAGGTATTTTATCGCCCGATGGGCCGGCCTGCTCCAGGAAGCTGGGGCTGGAAGGAAACGCCAGGCCCGTATCATAATAGCCCGGGCCGTTACTGTCCTGAAAGAAGAAAACAGTCTGTGCAGACAGGCCGGAATAAAGTATGCATAATGCTCCCAGCAGTAAAAATATCCTCATAAAGCTCTTTTTCGGTTAATGGAAATGCGGTTTTTGTTGCAAAAGAAACAGCTCTCTTATATCATGGGAAGCAAAATTAAATTCCGGTTTTTAAAATACAGTGTTATACAATATTAGTCTTTTAAGAAGAGCAGGTAAAAAATAAGACCTCACTTTTACTACGCCAATGACAAAAGTCACTACTAATAGGCCATCATGACCTCCGTGAGGTTTACGTCGGCTGGCAGGCCCATTTTTTTGCGCAGGCGGTAGCGTTTGTTTTCTACGCCGCGCACCGAGATGTTGAGCAGCGGCGCGATCTCTTTGGAAGAGAGGTTCATTTTCAGGTAGGCGGCCAGGCGGAGGTCGCCGGGAGTGAGTTCGGGGAATTCGGCGAGGAGTTTTTTAAAGAAGGCCTCATGTACCTCGTTAAAGTTGGACTGGAACAGTTGCCAGTCCTGTTCGCTTGAGATGTGGCTGTCGATGAGGTGGAGCAGGTTGTTGAATTGCCGGGCCATGCCCTTGTCTTTAGCCCTGAGGGCCAGTATTTCCTGCTTGATCTGCTGCAGGATTTCGTTTTTGCGGATGAGGCTGGCTGTGGAGTTGGACAGTTGCCGGCTTTTGTTGAGCAGGCCGGCCTGCAGTTGTTCGTTCTGGGCCTGGATGCGCTGC
>CAZAXA010000110.1:0-14768 GCA_964488965.1 uncultured Phaeodactylibacter sp.
TCACTTCCAATGCTGTTTCCATAAGCGTATCTAAAAACTCCTGCTTATCATTGAGGCCTGTTTTAAAAAACATCACTCTGGAATAGGAAAAAATATCCTGGAATAAGATCATGAAACCGGAATTCTCGAATGCTGCTATTTTGTCTCGAATGCTCATTTCTTCAAAAATGGCGTTTGGCCCATAGATGAATTGGCCTTTTACACCATTGTTGTTTTTTATTTTATTAATGGCATGTTCCAAATCATAAGCGGTGAATCTTTTATCCTTTACCTCAATAGAATAATAGAAACGGTCTTCTTTGTAAATATCTATGTCACCGACCTCTTTTGAAGAAGCTCCGCTTTGATTGACTTTATGAGCAATTACTCTGAAAGATTTGGAAAACCTTCGATGAAATATTTTTTCTAGCGTCCCAACAACGATAGCAGATGTTTCTCCTTCAAATGATTCCTCCAAAAACCTGAAAACAAACTCATAAATTTCAATTAAAGTAGGGCTATAGGTTATCTTACGGTCATGCAGTTCTTTGATTTTTTCGATTCTTTGATTCAAATATTCGAGAGCGCAAGACAGGTATATTTCTGCTTCCCGAGATGCATTTATAAAATTGAAGATGCTGATAAGCCTTTTCAGGATTTCTTTATCTTTTCCCCTTCTGACGGCATTATCGATACTCAGATGAGTAAATCTTGCGGGTTTATTTAGAAAAGGTTCATTTGATCCACCTAAGGCATTTTGCAGAAAATCTCTTTCAAATGGAACAAGAACATTATGGCACAAACTTCTTGCATCAAATGCTCCTTCTAAAGGAGCCCCTGCTTGAAGCGCAAGAGCATTGGCTTTTTCATTAGTTGCTTTTGCTAAAAGCCCAGTTACCAGGATGTATTTATATGTTTTATGGGTATTGTTTATGATAAATTTAATATCTGACGATATTTTGTCTCTTTTGATGCATCGTTTCCTGAATGCAGATAAGAGAACTCTCTGCGCTTCATTTTTATCAATATTCTCAGCCATCTAAACCTCAATTTCCAATTGGTATGACATCTTTATAATTATATTTTCCAATTCACCATTTAGCAGGCAATCTTCCATCATTCTTGCAATATTATATGCCAGGTTACAAGGAACAGCGTTACCAATTTGAGTGAATTTTGAAGACTGAGACCCACAGAACTCATAAGTAATAGGAAAACTCTGGAGCAACGCAGCTTCTTCTACAGTAAGCCTTCTTAATCTATTGGGAGCCTCCTGAAATGGATAGGCTGGCTCCCCATTTATCAGCTTTTCATGATATTTTTTAATCCAGGCTTCTGCATTTCCATATAGTTCTTCTTCATCAATTATAGGGGTTTTGTTGCCTCCCATTGAGGCCGGTAATGTAGCGCAATATCCATCGAGTTTGACTGGTCGCCCTAATCCGTTGAAAAGCATGCCCGCATATGGAGACTTTCTCAGAACAGGATTAGGGGTCATTGTAATTTTTGCCTTACACAGGCTTTTATTGTTTCCAGTTCCTGCCTTATCCAAAACAGCTAAAACTTCTCTTACTGTCTTTGCCTGCTTTTTATATGGTTCGAGCATTTTTGCCAAGTCAGGAATAATTTTTGAATTACCCTTAAACCCAATGAAAAAAACTCTTTCCCTGGACTGTGGAACATCGAAATCGGAAGCATTTAATACTACAAAATTTGAGGAATAACCAAGTTCTCTGAACTTCTCCAATAAAGCCAATCTTAAAGGTTCCCATTTTTTTAGCTGGCCTAACGCCTTAACATTTTCCATTACGAAAGCTTTAGGTTCTAAAAGTTCAACCACTTTCGTAAAAGTCCATACATGTTTACTTCTTGGGTCGTTTGGATCCATTTTGCCAGCTACAGAAAATCCTTGGCAAGGTGGGCCTCCTATGGCCAAATCAATATCTTTAATTCCTGATAATTCGTCAAAAAACTCATTAATATCCCCACATCGAATATGGCCTCCGATGTTCTTGGCATAGGATTCACAGGCGTATTTATTATAGTCATTTGCCCAGACTATATCGAAACCAGCTTTTTTGAATCCTATATCTAACCCACCAGCTCCTGAGTATAATGATATTGCTTTCATTTTGCCAATTTATAACTTTTTTCCGATTATTTCCAATTGCTAATTTACATATTCAAAAGAAACCACACCTACCGGGTTGGGAGAATTTTTGCAGGCCAACCTAAATCAGGACGGATCCATCAACTCCATCTCTTCGCTCTTTCCCTTACTAATCCTCTCCATCAGATTCACATATCTTAAAAATACCCCCCAGGCCATGACCACGCTCACCACCAGGCCCACCTTCCCGTCCAGAAAGCCCAGTTGCAGGAAATAGTGCTTAAAAAAGCGGAAGAGCGGTTTGAGCGCCAGGTGGAAGGCCGTCACCCGCTTCGTCTTCTTCTCGTGGTCCTGGGCGGACCAGCGGGCGTAGCGGCGCATTTTGGCCAGGAAGTGCTCCATATCGCGGTAGGTGTAATGCAGGAGCTTGTTTTCGAGCCAGCCCATCCGCAGGCCTTCGGTGATGATCTCCTCATGCACCTGCCTGTCGTTGTAGCGGCACAGGTCGCGGCGGATGAGGCGCACCACGGCGTCGCCCTGCCAGCCGCTGTGGCGCACTTCTTTGCCCATGAAGAAGTTGCGGCGGGCCACCCAGAAGGCATCGAAGGGGATATTCTCTTTATTGAGATACTTCTGTATTTCCAGCTTGAGTTTTTCCGGCGCCCGCTCGTCGGCATCCAGCAGCAGCACCCACTCGTGGCGGGCCTGCGGAATGGCCCAGTTCTTCTGGTCGGCCGGGCCGTTGTACTGCCGTTGCATCACCCGCCGGGTGTGCCGCCGGGCGATCTCCACGGTGCGGTCCGTGCTGAAGGAATCCACCACGATGATCTCATCCGCCCAGCTTACGGATTCCAGGGCGGCCTGGATGTTGGGTTCTTCGTTATAAGTAGTGATGATAACGCTGAGCTGGTGCATATCGGCGATCGGTTACTGTAGCCTCCCGTAGGCAATGAAATAAGGGTTTCGCAGGCTCTCCTTATTGTAGCGCAACGGCTTTTTCGTTTCCTCATCGATCACCTTTCCGCCTGCTTCTTCCAGCACCGCCTGGGCGGCCGCCGTATCCCACTCCATGGTCGGGCCCAGGCGGGGATAGAGGTGCGCTTCCCCCCGGGCGAGGATCAGGAACTTCAGGGCGCTGCCCCTGGCTACCAGGTTGGGGGCATGGAGCTGATCGATGAAGGCCTGCGTGTCCGCATTGAGGTGAGAACGGGAGCAGACCACGTTCAGGCCGGGGTCGGACAGGCGGAAGGAAGCCGCCTGAATAGGCTGCGTATCGCCCTCGCGTTCCCAGTAGGCGCCTTCGCCCTTCACCGCCCAGTAAGTTTCCCGAAAGCAGGGGATGTGCACCACGCCCAGCACCGGCGCGCCCCGGTGGACGAGGGCGATGTTGACCGTGAACTCCCCGTTGCGCTTGATGAACTCCTTGGTGCCGTCCAGCGGGTCCACCAGCCAGTTGTATTCGAAGCCTCTGCGCTCCGCGTAGGGGATGGCCTTATTTTCTTCCGAAACGATGGGGTATTGTACCGGCAATCTTTCCAGGCCCGTGCAGATCAGCTCGTTGGCCGCCTTATCGGCAAGGGTCAGCGGGGACTCGTCGGCCTTCAGTTCCACGCCAAAGTCCTCATTGCCGTAGATAGCCATGATGGCCGCCCCGGCCTGCCGGGCAATTTTGACGACTTCCTGTGCCAGTTCTTTTCTGTTCATTGTTCGATTTCGCTTACCTTTGTTCTTCTTTGTGCTGCGGCAAAGTTATGGTTTTTCCTGCGCAGAGGGCAAAAATTGGAACAGGCAAAAAGAATATATGAGCAAAGTACTGATCACCGGAGGATGCGGCTATATCGGCAGCCATACTATCGTCGACCTCATCGACAACGGCTTCGAGGCCATTTCCGTAGATAACCTGAGCAATTCCAGCGAGCAGGCGCTCGACGGCATCGAGGCCATCACGGGCAAGAGGGTAAAGAATTACAACATCGACCTCTGCTGGGAAGAGGCCACCCAACAGATCTTTGAAGAAAACCCCGGCATCAGCGGCGTCATCCACTTTGCCGCCCTCAAGCTGGTGGGAGAGTCGGTACTGCAGCCGGTCCGCTACTTTCGGAACAACCTCAACAGCCTGCTGAACCTGCTGGACTGTATGGAGCAGTATGAAATCCCCCACCTGATCTTTTCCTCCTCCTGCTCCGTCTACGGCAATGCCGCCGAGCTGCCCGTCACCGAAGACACCCCCCTGCAGGAAGCAGAATCGCCCTATGCCCGCACCAAGCAGATGGGCGAACAGATCATCAAGGACTTCGCCCGGGTTCACCCTAAACAGCAAAGTATCCTGCTGCGCTACTTCAACCCCGCCGGCGCCCACGAAAGCGCCCTGATCGGCGAGGCGCCCTCCAACCCGGCGTCTAACCTGGTGCCGGTGATCACCGAAACGGCCATCGGCAAACGGCGGGAGATGGCCGTCTTTGGCGACGATTACGACACCCGCGACGGCAGCTGCGTCCGCGATTACATCCACGTGATGGACCTCGCCAATGCCCATACCAAGGCCCTCCAGTACCTGATGGCGGAGAAGAATACCGGCAACCTGGAAGTCTTCAACCTGGGCATCGGCGAAGGGGTAACGGTGCTGGAAGCCATACAGGCCTTCATGAAGGTGGCCGGCCAGCCGCTGGCCTATCGCTTCAGCGAACGCCGCCCCGGCGATGTGGCCGCCATCTATGCCAACAACGATAAGGCCGCCCGCCTGCTGGGCTGGGAACCACAGCGCGACATCAACGACATCATGCGCACGGCATGGGCCTGGGAAGTGGCGAGGAGCCGGTAAGAATAGCTATTCCAGTTCCTTCATTTCGAATTTCTCCGGCGCTACGCCCGTTGCGCCTCTTTGCGCCAGCTGGAAATTCCCGGCTTCATTCTGCAGGTAAAGGAAGTTCATGGGATCCGAATTAACATGTTCCGGCCTGCCCCCTTAATATCTTTAACTTCCTGCCAAACCGGCTTTTGCTTTTCCTTAACGGAAAAATTGAAGGCCATCCCCTAATTTCGAAGCAATTCCCTGCATCCAAACGCTCATTTTCAGGCTATCCGTCTAAGTTTGGACAGAGAAGCAGGAATATAGATTCCTGCGCTGTTATAAGGAGATAAAGCACGGGAATCTATATTCCCGTTTCTCGTAAAAAACAAAACACTGTTGTCCAACCTTAGACGGATAGCTCATTTTCAACTAAAACAGATCAGTATGAAAGTTGTCTACCCTGTTATCCTGGTGCTGCTCCTTATGCTCACCTCCTGTGTTTCCATCGGCCACAAGTCCTTCGTCCGCAGCCCGGAATATTCCCCGGAAAAGACGATCAAGGCCGTAAGCCTCAATACCGGCGACCTGGTGCTGGGCCGGATCGAGCACCATCTCATAGAAAACGGCTTGCCCGTGGTCTCCGACAACTACCTGCGCGGCGCTTTGCCCACAGGAACGGGAATCACTGTACAATCCAGCGACACTACCTTTACCGTTCCGCAGTTCCATCCCATTGCCCTTCAGATTTTCGAAGACAAGCCGGCGGACTACATCCTCAAATATGAGTACGACTCCGGCGCTTCCTTCAACCGGCGTTCCTTCTCCTATTTCAACGCCCGCCTGATCAATACCCAAACCGGCGCCTTCGACGCTTCCTTTACGTTCACCCAGGGCAACCTGGGCTGGGGTAAGCGCAAGATGGACAAGGTACTGTCCATGTTCGCCCGGGAACTGGCGGGGAGGTAAGTTTAGGGGGTTCCTGGCTCCTGGGTTTATGGGTTCTTGGTTCCTTGTCCGGCCGGAAACTACCCCCTCCTCCGCAGCCGCGCCAGTTGCCGGACCACCACCGGGTAAGACTTTACCTCCGGTATTTCTTCCCCGTCGTGTTCCTGCCCGCCGCTGATGCTCCGGGCCTCCAGCTTGCCTGAGATGATCTCGTAGTACAGGCCGTCGCCCTGCAGTTCCGTCATGCTGAGCAGCAGGTTGCCGCCCACTTCGAAGCGGCTGTAGAGCTTGCCGCCGATATAGATGGCGTCGAGCACGATGGAATTCTGTTCGTCGATGGCGTACAGGCCGCGTTTCGGCTGTACGGGCTTCAGGAGGTATTCGCGCCGGCTGGCCTCTTCGCCCTCGCCGTAGATGATCGTCCAGCTGTGGGCGCTGTCCCGGGGCTCGATGATGAGCTCCATGGCCACGTCCTGCACCTTGCCGTCGGGGTTGAAGATCTCCAGGCGGCCGGCCCAGCGGCCTTCCCACGACTGGGGGAAAAAGGCTTCCTGGGCGGCGCCCTCATGCGATAAACCTGCCAGCAGCAGGATCAAAATCCGGACTATCCTTTTAATTTGTAGCATGATTAATTTTGATTCGTTTTTTTATGATATAGCCATGCCCTCAAAAATAAAGCCACCGGCGCTGCATTTTATATGCCTCTGCTTTTCCATAATCCCCTTACCGGGCGGCCTTTATGCCCAGAGCGCCTACTTCCAGCAGGAAGTGCATTACCACATCGACGTTCGGCTCGACGATGTAGCTCACGCCCTGAGTGGAGCGATAACTATCACTTACCGGAATAATGCTCCCCATGGCCTCGACACCCTCTGGTTCCACCTCTGGCCCAACGCCTACCGCAACCGGCAGACGGCCTTTGCCCGGCAGCAGCAGCGCATGAACAAAAGCCGCTTTTTCTTCGCCGAAGATAGTGAATCAGGCTATATCGACAGCCTGGGTTTCACAGTTGATGGAAAAAGCATCCCCTGGGCCCTTCATCCTGAGCATCCGGACATCGCCCTGCTGGTGCTGAATGAAGCGATCCCTGCCGGCGGGCAGGCGCGCATCCATACGCCTTTTCACCTCCAGATGCCTCGTACCTTTTCCCGCCTTGGCCACGAAGGGCAGGCCTACCAGTTCACCCAGTGGTACCCCAAGCCGGCCGTTTATGACCGGGAGGGCTGGCATCCTATGCCGTACCTCGACATGGGCGAGTTCTACTCCGAATTCGGCAGCTTCGACCTCAGCATCACCCTGCCGGAGAACTATCTGGTGGCGGCCACCGGCCTGCTGCAAACCGAAAGCGAACGGGCCTTCCTGGAGGAGCGGATAAAGCAGAGTAGCGCCCATCTCGATACCCTCTCCGAAACGGAGGCGCCTCAATTGGGTTTTCCTCCCTCCGCTTCCCGTATGAAAACTATCCGCTACACGGCGGAAAAGGTACACGACTTCGCCTGGTTTGCCGACAAGCGCTTTATGGTGCAAAAAGACACCCTGGCCCTTCCGTCCGGTAAAGTGATGGAATGCTGGGCTTTCTTCACTCAGTCCGAGCAGGAATTGTGGAAAGAAGCCGTAAACTACGTCAAACGCGCCATAGCCTTCTACTCCGGGCATGTGGGCGAGTATCCCTACCCGCAGGCCACAGCCGTGCAAATGCCCTTCGGCGCCGGCGGCGGCATGGAATATCCCATGATTACCAACTGCGGCCTGACGGGCGGCGCCCGGCCGCTCGACGAGCTCATCGCCCACGAGGTGGGGCACAACTGGTTCTACGCCATCCTCGCCTCCAACGAGCGCGCCCATGCCTGGATGGACGAGGGCCTCAACAGCTACTACGACCACCGCTACAGCCGCCGGTACTACGGCGAGGCCGGCTTCGGCTACCTGCCCGATTTCCTGATGAACACGTCCGAAATGGACATCTTCGAGCTGGCCTACCTCTACCAGGCGCGCCGCAGGCTCAACCAGCCGCCGGAAACCCCTTCCGATGAACTGAGCGAGATCAACTACTTCCTGGGCGCCTACGAGGCGCCGGCCAAAGCCCTGTTCTATCTGGAAAATTACCTGGGCGCCGAACGCTTCGACAGCATCATGCAGGCCTACTACCGGCAGTGGGCCTTCCGCCATCCTCAGCCGGAGGACTTCCGCAGGGCTGTGGAAGAAGGATCGGGAAAAGAGCTGGACTGGCTCTTCGACGGGCTGCTCTTTTCCAACAGGAAACAGGACTATGCTCTTTCAGGGATTGAAGAAGCAGGCGATTCCGTTTATATCCGGATCAAAAACAAAGGCGATATTGCCGGCCCCGTTCTACTCAGCGCTATGGCGGGGCCCGATCCGGCCGTCGAATTCTGGATAGAAGGCTTTGAAGGGGAGCGGGCCGTAGCCCTTCCCGCCGGCATCTACACCGGGATCGTGCTCGACCGCCCGCGGCTTACTTTCGACCTGTACCGGCAGGACAACCGCATCCGCCCCCACGGCTTGCTGAAGAAGGTGGAACCCCTCCGCCTGCAGTTCGGCGCAGGTATCGAGGACGATAGCCGCACCATCCTCTACTGGGCGCCCCTGCTCAGCTGGAACAATTACGATAAACTCATGCCCGGCCTGCTGCTCTACAATACCGCCGTCCCGGAAAAGCGCCTGGAATGGGCGCTGGCGCCTTTCTTCGGCCCGGGCAGCGGCCAGCCGGCAGGCATGGGGGACGCCCGCTACCATTTCTACCCGGAAGGAAGCTTTGTTCAGCGTATCACGCTGGGCGCCACTTTCCGCAGTTTTCACTACAACTTTAATCAGCGCTTTAATACCCGCCTGCGCTATACCCGCCTGCAGCCCTACCTTCGGGCCGATCTGGCCAAACCCGCCGTCGGCAACCGCTACCGCAGCCTGTTGCTGCGCGCCATTTTCCTTGATCAGGAGCAGCTCCTGTTTGCCGACGGCGCCTTTGCCGGAACCGGATGGCAGGGCAGTTCCATTCAGGAGCTCAGCTTCAGGGCGGAACGGCGCAGCGCCATCAACCCCGGAAGCTGGCAACTGGCCCTGGAGCACCAGGCCTACGATAACCTCTTCGGCCGGGCACAGCGCTATCTGAAGGCTTCCCTGGAATGGAACGGCAGTTACACCTACCAGCGCGGGCGGAACCTCAGCCTGCTCTTCTTCGCCGGCGCTTTCCTCTATCATTCCGAGCGCCACGCCGGCTACATCGCCCCCGGCGCTTTCAACCTCATCGCCCAGGGCTTCAACGACTACCGGTTCGACGATCTCTACCTGGGCCGCAGCGATACGGACGGGCCCTGGCTGCAGCAGGTAAATGTGCGCGACGGAGGTTTTAAAAACATCATCGGCCGGGGCTTCAACCTGGGGCGCAGCAACAACTTCATCATCGCCGCCAACATGAAGGCGGATTTGCCGGGCAATTTATTCTCCCGCCTGCCCCTCAAGCCCTACTTCGACATCGGCTACTTCGACAACGCCATGCCGGCCGGGGAGAACGATACCTTTCAGGACCAACTGCTATGGAGCGGAGGGTTGATGCTGGGGGTGTTTAAAGACGCCATCGCCATTTACTTCCCACTCGTCAACTCACAAAACATTCAGGACAGGTATGTGGAAAGAGGGAATTACTGGAAGCGGGTAGCATTCAGCCTGGACCTGCGCCGGTTCGATCCGTGGAAAATGGTAGATAGGTTGGAGTTTTAGAAAAGCTTTCGCACTATTACCGGATGGATTAAGCGGGCTTTCTTTATTTTTGCCTTCAATTCAGAAGCCGCCGCTTATGGCCCGCAACCCACGTCTGCTTTTCCCCGTGCTCGGCGCCCTGGCCTGCGCCCTGCTGGCCTATACCGCCTGCCGGGCGGCCTGCCTGTCGATGACCCACGATGAAAGCACTTCTTATCACTGGTTTCACGACATCAACGTCTTTAGCTGTTTTTATTCTAAAGACTGCTGGTACAATGCGAACAACCACCTGCTGAACACCTGGGGCTGGCAGCAGAGCATTCGCTGGCTGGGGTTGAATGAACTGGGCATGCGGCTGCCCAACCTCCTGGCGCATGTGCTGTATCTGCTCTGTTCACTGGCGCTGGTGCGTTCGGTTGCGAACCGGGTTTGGGTGGGGCTGGCCGGTTTTGCCTTTATCAACTTCAACCCATACCTGCTGGAGTTCTTCGGGCTGGCCCGCGGCTACGGGCTCGTCGCCGGGCTGAGCATGGCCAGTATTTATGCCCTTTTCGTTTTTCTGCGGAACGGCCGATGGCCCGCCCTGCTGGCCAGTTACCTGCTGGCGGCCCTGGGGGTGCTGGCCAATTTCGTCGCGCTCAACTACCTGGCCAGCCTGTGGGGCGCGGTATTCCTGCTCAGCCTCTTCCGGCAGGGGGGGCGGTCCGGGAAGGCCGGTTTCCAATGGAAGCGGCAGCTTTGGATGAACGCCATCCCGCTCGCCATCAGCATCGCCCTGAGCCTGCTGCTCTACCGGCCGATACAATTCCTGCAGGCGGCCGGAGATTTTGATACTTACGGGACTTCCAGTTTTGTCGCCGCTTTCCGTTCCGTGGTGGAGAATGGCCTCTACGGCGTCCAATACTTTAGCAAGGATACCGTACCTGTTTTCTATATTCTTTATGCCGCCTTCATCCTGCCGGCCCTGGCCGGGGCTTTCTGGTTCTTCTTCCGGGCGCCGGAACAAAGCTGGCGGCGGCAGTACCTCGCCACGGCCCTGCTGTTCCTCATGAGCTGCCTGGTGATGACGGCGCAGCACCACCTCCTCGGCTCCAACTATCTGGAGGGGCGCAAGGCGCTCCTGTTCATTACCCTGTCGGGGCTGCTCTTCTTCTTCCTGCTGCACGGCCTGGCCGGGGAGTTCTTCCGGCCCAGGATGGCAGGCATCGCCGCAGGGCTGCTGGCCATCCTGGCGGGCTACCACCTCGCGCGGGCAGGCAATTTTGACTACTCGCGGGAATGGTGGTACGACCAGAACACCCGGGAAATGGTATTGTATCTCGATTCCATCGTCCCGCCCGGCCAGGCGCCGGCGGTGTTGGGCGTGACGGACATTTTCCAGCCCACCACGTCTTTTTACCGCGCCGCCCTGAGCCTGGATTCTTTTGCCGACCCACCTTATTCCAGCGAAATCCATGCGGACGGACGGTATGCCTTCTACTACGTTTTTGACAGCCAGATTCCTTTGTTGGGGGAGAAATACGTGCTGCAGCGTTCCTTTGACGGAGGGCGGTCGCTGTTGCGGAGGAAAGATGTAGTTTTGGAATAGCGGGGAAATGTTACGATTTTCAGGCAAAGGGATTTTGGATACGCAACCCCGCCAGTTCAGTTCCATTTTGAAGGTCTTCTGTCAACACAGTGTGGCACTTTGCGGACCTTGCAGCGGCCAGGATGAGGCTATCCTGGAAGGAAACCTGATGGAGCACATGCAGGCCGATGCCTTCCTTGATCAAACCCGGATTAATGGTTACTACTTCAAAAAGCGCCAGGTCGTCAATAACGGCCTTCACTTCAAGCGGCGGTTGTTTGAACTTGCCGATCATTACAGCCGCAAATTCCTTCATCACCTGAGTGCTAATGACGAATTCCGCTCTCCCCCTGGCTTCTTTGAGGAGAGCCAGGCACTTCTCCTGTTTCTCAGGCTCGTCGTTACTGAAACAGTAGACGAGAAAGTTGGTGTCAAGAAAATACTTTCCGGTCATAGATATCGGTTCTGTTCCATTTCCAGCCTTTCGTCTGAATAGACAAACTTTGGGTATGGCCGATCAGTTTCCCGATGGGATCATTTTCTTCCGGACTCACCTGCCGCCGGAGCAGCGTCCGGATCAGCTCATTCAGGCTGGTGCCTTGTTTTGAGGCATATTCCCGGCTTTTTCTCAGTAAATCATCAGGCAAAGACAAGGTTACGTTTTTCATCTTACACGGTTTATGTGTGCAAATATACACATAACATCAATAACACTCAAGATGGCCCGGCGCCTCAAGTTTGTCCAACTGTGCCCGGCAATTACCGCTCCATTATATAATATATAATTTGTTCTCGCGCTTAACATATAGCTTTTTTAAAAAATCATTCTGCAAACTCTTTATCAGCATTATTTTATTCTGCCATGAAATTTTTACAAAAAATTTTCCCCGGCCGCTTTGCCCCTTTATGAAATTTTATATAATTTTATGGTCAACGATTATTTAACTGGGTAAAGCCCTGCGTTCTTTGATCGCCAGTTGTTTCCCATCTCTATTTTCATTCTGGGAAATCGCATCCAGTGTCCCTTCTAACCGTCTCAGGATGGCCGTAACCATCCGAAGGAATGAAAATAATTATCGTGGCGAAGTAAGAACATCCAGTGGTAAAACCCGCAAAACAATCGCCTATGAGTCCACCATACCACGTAGAGGCAAAGGTTAGTTTTCCTTTGCCGCAAAAACCCGAACCATTTGGCGGATTTCGCTCGTATTAAAAAAAGGTGCTTTTCCGGAAAACAGGGAAAATAGCACAACAAGAAATTGAGATATAAAATATCGAGAATTGCCCTCCAATCGTCTTTCGTGAGGCACAGGTAAATCTTGCTGAATGAAGGAAAAAAACAAAAAAAGCCAGCCTTGGTTACGAGGCTGGCTTTTCACGTTGGTTGAAGCGGATCACCCCGGCCGGCCAAAAACCGGGCCGGAGGTGATGCCCTGAATATCGGTTAACAGCATATTTTTTGTTGTCGGCTGAACGAACAACGAATAACCATCACTCCTGCACGCTGACCTCACTGGCCCCCTCCACCTGTTGCGCCAGCTTTGACACGGCGCCCAGCTTTACTTTACTGGCCCCGGAAGCAGTAATATCAGCTTCGGATACATCAGACTTCTCTGCGTCCAGTTTGGCATCTCCTGAGAGGGAAGCCTTGAGGAAGGCATAACTGCCGCGAAGATCCACCTCATTCCCTCCTTTCTGTACCAGGATCAGCGAGTCGATGGCCACATCGGCTTTGAGTTCCTGCCTGCCACTGAGGGTGAGCTGCATCGTTCCTCCGTTGAAGCCTTCCAGGCGGATGTCGTCGGTAGCTTCCGCCACCAGTTCCTGAAGGCCGGGCAGGATGATGTTAAGCCGTATAGGTGAGGATGTGTGTTTCAGGGCGGTAGAAACCATCAGGCGGCCGTCCTGCTTGGCCATTTCAACCTTTTTGAGCAGGTTGGAACTGCCGGATAACTGCACGGAGTACTCATCGCCCTGCTCGATGTTTACCTTGATCGGCCCTGCGATAGTAACCCTGGTAAAATCTTCGAAGGAGAGTTCCTTCTCTCCGTCGCCGGCGCAGCCGTTGCAAACCAGGCCCTCCGCTGTCATCGTCCACACCTGGTTGGGGTTTTGGTACAGGTAGACTCCATCGTCTGCTTTGTTGATGCTGCGCACGTAATCGTACACATTGCCATCGATGAAGATGGACTTTCCGACAGGCACTTTCAGGTAGAGTTTCACCTCCTGGGCCCGCCACTTTTCTCCCCTGGGAATGGCAAAGTGGGCCGGCAGGGTGAGTTGGTTGCCGCTCTGTTCGGGCTGGTAGCGGATGGCCTGCGCCCGGCTTTCCGCAGCATTGAAGGAAAGGCCGCGGGCCTTGTTCACTTCGGACAGCTCGAATGCCTGCCCTTCCGCTTTTTCGATGTAGAGGTTGATGTTGTTGCTGATAAGCTGGTCGTCAACGAGCGTCATCTCGTCCATCTGGAACCAGCTGTCGCCATGGAAGCGTTCCCCCATACGCAGGTGGAGCGTATCTGTGGGAATAGCTTCCAGGCTTAGCTGACGGGTGATCTCTCCTTCCTGGGCAAACTGGCGGACGGACATGGGCATCACAACGAACAAACTGATGACGTTGAGCACCCAGAATGCCGTCAGGCCGGCCCTCCAGGCAGGGCTCATACGGGCGCCGTATAACAGCCGGGTGATGGACAGCACAAGAGAAAGCAGTACCATGCCAAAAATAATAAGCAGGTTGAAGGCGCCCAGTATGGATAAAAACGGAGGTTCGGGTGAAAAGAACTCAAAGAGCGGCCAGGCAAAGACTACGCTGCCTATGGTAGCGATCCAGGCGATGGCAAAGGCCAGGATCAGGGCGCCCCCGATGAGAATGAGCAGGGGCTTCCAGATTTTCACGACCACTTCGACCAGGGCCCGGAGCACCTTCCCGATCAGGCTTACGCCCTGCCGGACGGCGTCGGCGAGACCGTTAACGGCCGCTCCGCCGGATGAGCTAAACTCTTTTTTTTTACCGCTGAGTTCGTTGCCTAATTCCGATACTTTCTCTGAAAAGTGCTGGAATTCCTCCTCGATGATCTTGCCGATATTGGAGGCGTTGATGGGCTCTCCACGCATGGCCAGCCGGTCGCCGGCCGTTTCCGCCTTAGGCACTATAGCCCAAAGGATGAGGTAAGCCGGTATGCCGAAGCCGCCGGAGATGGTGATGATGATGAAGGCCAGGCGTACCCAGAGCGGGTCGGCGATGCCAAAGTAGGCGGCGATACCCGAACAGACGCCGCCGAGCACTTCGTCTTCCGGGTTGCGGAACAGGCGCTTGCCGGGGCGGTAGCCGCTGCCTCCGGCGGGGCGGGCCTGCGGTTCTTCTTCCAGCGGCTCGGCGCCAAAGTCCTCGGGCGTACCCATGATGACTATGGCATCCCTGACCTCTTTCATGGTGACGATGGCGCTGCGCCCGCCCAGGCTCTCCTGGAAGAGCTCCGCCATGCGGGCCTCAATGTCGTTGGTGATCTCTTCATAACCCTCAGACCCCTCAAAATGCCGGTGTATGGTTTTGAGGTAGTGGCTGAGGTGTTCATAGGCGTCTTCATCAATGGTGAAGGGTAAACCGCCTAAATTGATATGCTGTACCTTATTCATTAGTCGAGATGTTTTTTGTTGATCGA
>CAZAXA010000111.1:0-3279 GCA_964488965.1 uncultured Phaeodactylibacter sp.
CTCAACAAGGAAGGCAAGGCCTTTATCATCCCCCAGTTTAACGACTTCCTGCGCCGCACCACCACCTATCTGCACCAGGAATCCACGGTAAAGAACCACATCTACTTCACCGCCGGCCGGCTGGCGCAGCGGATCAGGGTTACTATGGAATGAGCAGGAGCTATGGGACAACCGGTTTGATCAAACCCTGTAAATCCTGTCCCCATGCAGCAACTGTCCCTCTTCGATGACGAGCTATACGGCAGCATCCGCAGCATCCTGGAGCGCAGCGGGCGGCCCCGCCCGGGAGCGCAGCCCCCGGATGGAGCCGCCAAAAGCAGGAAGCGCGCCAACCTGCGCGCCTACTGGCTCGTTGGGCGGCTGCTGGCCCTGGAAGCCAGGGTATCCCGCGAAGATGCCGCCGCCGTAGCCCGGCGGCTGGCCCGGCAGCTAAGGCAGGAACCGGGCGGCAGTTTCCCTCCGCGCAAGCTGCGGCAGATGTGCGAGCTCTACCGGGCCTTCCCTAAAGAAAGCGCCCTGCGGCCGGAGCTGTCGTGGCAGCACTACCGGCTGCTGCTGGCCGTGGAAAATCCGGAAGCCCGCAGCTTCTACCACGAAGAAGCCGCCGTCAACCACTGGAGCGCCCGGGAGCTGGCCCGGCAGGTGGAATCGCGCTACTACGAGCGGCAGCATGCGCCCGGCGGCCCCGTAAAAGAGCACTTCGTCCTGGAATTCCTCGAGATGGAAGAAGCCGAAAAACTAAAAGAAAACGCCCTGGAAGAAGCCCTGCTCGACAAGCTGCAGCACTTCCTCATGGAGCTGGGCAAGGGCTTCGCCTTCGTCGGCCGCCAGAAGCGGGTAGTGACGGCCAGCGGCCGGCAGTTCTATATCGACCTGGTCTTCTACCATTTCCTGCTCAAGTGCTTCGTCCTGGTCGACCTCAAAACCGGCGAGCTCACCCACCGCGACATCGGCCAGATGGACATGTACGTGCGCCTGTACGAGGACAAATGGCGCGGCGCGGGCGACAACCCGACCCTCGGCATCATCCTCTGCTCGCGCAAAGACCAGACTATCGTGCAGTACTCCGTCCTGAAGGAGAGCCGGCAGTTGTTCGCTTCCACCTACCAGCTGTACCTGCCTACGGAGGAGGAGCTTTCGGAGCGGCTGGGGCTGCGGGTGGAGGAGGCAATGGCGCCTGTGGAGTGAGAGCATATTTGGAGGCAGCCCCCGACACTGCGCGCCCGTGCCGCCTGTTTTGTATAGCGGCGGGGCCCTCTTCTTTACCGCAACACACTCATCTTTCCCGCCACGAACCCCTCATCCCCGACCAGTTTATACCAGTAGATGCCCTCCGGCAGCCCCGCCCCGTCGATCACCACCTCGCCGCCGGTGATGTGCTCGTAGGCGCGCAGGCGCTGGCCGTTCAGGGCGCTGACCTCCAGGCGGAAGGCCTTGCCATCCGGGTTGTCGAACACCAGGCGGGTTTGCTGTTGGAAAGGGTTGGGGAAGAGTTGTACCTGCATTTGCCGCGCATAGTCGTTGCTGCTGTTGATGATGTACTCCACGCAGCCGTCCACGATGCGGGTGAAGGTTTGCTCGTGGTTCTCGTTGACGATGTCGATGATCTCGCCGATGCAGATGAAGTTGTCGGGCGTTCCGGTATAATAGATGCGGCAGAGGGGAGCAAATTCGCTGTTTTTCCGGATCAGGGAGTCCTGATAGCTCAGGCCTAACACCTGCTGGCCGGCGCCTGTGGGGTCCATGGGGTAAATGGCGGGGTCCACCAGGTTTTCTACCCGCATGATGTTCAGGCCGCTCATTTTGAACTGGTAGCCGTTGACCCTCGACCAGGGGTTGTGGATGCCGATGTCGATGTAGGAAGAGTCGAAATTGGCGTTTATGATGGACAGGGAGACGGTGTCCCTGCCATTGAACACGCCGTCAGGGAAGCTGCAGTGGTCGTGCAGGCCGGCGCCCGGGTGGGGGTGGGCCGTGCCGAAATTGAGGCAGCTGGTAAGCAGGGCGGCATCATAGACGGTCACCTCTCCGTCGCTGTTGAGGTCGTTGCAGGGAGCGGGAACGATGTCTTCGGCCAGAATCTGCACGGCGTACTGACGGGCGTCGAGCGCCTCCTGGGCGCCGTTCTGGTCGAGGTCGCCATGCAGGGCCGAACCGCCGCAGTCGCCGTTGCAGTCTACCTGGACATTGCCGTAAGGCGCGCCGGTACAGTCCACGTAGGGTTCACAACCGGGGTCGACCGTCATCTGCAGTTGGCCGGAGCTGCGGTCCAGGGTGATGCAGGCCTGCGCCCAGTTGTTGAGGGTGTCTTTTTCCAGGCGCCCCAGCTTATCGGGGGCATTATCCCAGTTGATGCGGGCGACGAAGGTGTAGCGGCCGTCGGGGATGTCGGTTACATCAAACCACTGGCAGGCCAGGCTGGAGCCGTAGATGTCGTAGCAGCCGGCGGAAATGCCCATGTTGCCGCAGCCGTACTTCGGGGTTCCGGTGTTGCAGCCCAGGTCGATCACGCAGAAGCCGTTCTTGAAGCCCAGGGGGATTTCGGCGCCGTTCTCCTTGAAGACCAGGTATTCGGCATAGCCGTCGTAGTGAAAGTGGTTGTGGCAGTTGTGCCAGGTGAACTGGTTATTGTCATAGGAAGGCTCGCCGATGTAGTAATCCAGCTGCCCGATATTTTCGATCCAGGTGGTGAAGCGGATGACGTCGCGCAGGCCATAGCCCTGCAGGCAGCCCTCCTCGATGAGGCAGGGGTCGGTAGAGTTGACGGTGGTGAGCTGCAGGGAGTTGGCCAGGATATCCTGCCGGAGCATCAGGTCCGGGCCGTCGGGGCAGCCGGGGTGGGTCTGCGGCAGGCAGGAGCCGTCGTCGACGGTGGCCAGGGGGTTGTAATTGCAGGAGGCGGGGTCGGTGCAGCCCACGACCGGCCCGTCGTAGGTGAGTTCCCAGAGGATGCTGTCCGGGCAGGCGTCGGCATCATCGCCGATCCGGATGTAATAAGGGACGCCGGGGCTGAAAAAGGCCGTCAGCACCGCCTCAGGGGCACAGTCGCTCTCGTCATCATTGTAGAAAAGGGTTCCGGTATTGTCTTCGGTGATGAAGATGCCCTCGCAGGAATCATAAATCCAGATTTTGGTGTCACAGCCGGCCAGCCCGCAGGTGGAGATGGTGTAGGCGCCCACGGTGTCCGGGGTGAAGACGTACCAGCTGTTGTCGTAGGTGGCCAGGTACAGGCCGGTATCGACGGGGATGGCCATATCGCAGGACTCACCGGGGCCGCAG
>CAZAXA010000111.1:3289-14768 GCA_964488965.1 uncultured Phaeodactylibacter sp.
CCATGGCATAACCCGGGGAGAAGATGCCGTCGCCGTAAGAGTCCAGGATCGAAACGGTGATGCAGGTACTGTCGGGTATGCATACTTCCTCGACGTACAGGCTGTTGTTGGAATAGGTTCCCCCGCCGGCAATACCGTACACGGTTCCGCCGCTGCCGCTGACCAGCCAGCTGGTTTCATTGGCAAACTGGTCGGTCAGCAGTTCGATAGTAAGGGCCAGTAAGGTGCTGTCTTCACAGGGAGATTGTGCCCTTAGCGGCAGGCAGCCCATGGCGAGCAGAAAGGAGAGGGATATAATTTGTTTCATTATCGTATCTTTTGTGGGCTAAAATTAAGATTTTTAATGTGTATATCATCCGGCCGCCTTATTTTTGGATAATCCGGTGACAAAACCACAGAATAATTCCTTTGAAGTATGAAGCTTTTCACCCCCCTCCTTTGTTTACTCCTTTCCCTGCCCATCGCCCTTTTTGCCCAGCAAACCTACAGCCGGGCAGCCGTACGCCTCAACGGGCGGGCCCCTGCCGAACTGGCCGCTGCCGGCATCGACATCACCCACGGCATCTGGCAGGGCGGCCAGCGCTTCACCTCCGAGTTTTCGCGCCGGGAGATAGAACAAATGCGCCAGGCCGGCTTCGCCGTCGATATCCTCATTGAAGATGTGCAGGCGCATTACCTGGAACAGAACGAACGGCTGGCGCAGCAGATCGCGCTGCGCTCCAACGGCGACAGCTGCGACGCCGTGGCGGCCAAGCGTTACCCCTACGCTATTCCCGAACATTTTGAGCTGGGCTCCATGGGCGGTTTTTACACCTACGAAGAGATGCTGGAGCAGCTCGACGCCATGGCGGCGGAATATCCCCACCTGCTCTCCGCCCGGCAGCCCATCGGCGATATCCTGACCCACGAGGGGCGCCCCGTATACTGGCTGCGCCTTTCCGACAACCCCGATGAGGACGAGGATGAGCCGGAATTGCTCTTCACCGCCCTGCACCATGCCCGGGAGCCGAACAGCCTGTCGCAGCTCCTCTTTTTTATGTGGTATATGCTGGAAAATTATGAGAAGGACCCCGAGATCAGAACGCTGGTGGATCAAACCGAGCTGTATCTCGTGCCCTGTATCAACCCGGACGGCTACATCTTCAACCAAACCACCAACCCCGGCGGCGGCGGCTACTGGCGCAAGAACCGCCGGGACAACGGCAATGGGATTTACGGCGTCGACCTCAACCGCAATTACGGCTACGAGTGGGCCACGGGCGGAGGGTCGTCCTTCTCTGCCAGTTCGGAAACCTACCACGGGCCGGCCGCCTTTTCCGAACCCGAAACACAGGCCATCCGGCAGTTGTGCCTGGAGCACGATTTCCGTATCGCTCTCAACTACCACACCTTCAGCAATGTGCTGATCTACCCCTGGGCCCACTCCGGCCTGCCCACGCCCGACCAGCACATCTTCGGGCCGCTGGCGCGGGAGATGTCCTACCAGAACTTCTACGGGACGGGCACGATCAGCGAAACGCTGTTCTACCTGGCCAACGGCGGTTCCGACGACTGGATGTACGGTGAGCAAACCGAAAAGGGCAAAATCTTCGCCATGACGCCCGAAGTGGGCGCCTCCTTCTGGCCCGCTATGAATATGATCGAAACCAACTGCCTGGCCACCATGCACATGAACCTGACGGCCCTGCGGGCAGTGCACAACTATGTTCTGCTGGATTATCCGAAGATACGGCGCATCACCAGCCGGGAGCAGGAACTCCAATATACGCTGCGCCGCGTCGGCCTGGAGGACGGGCCCGTCCTCCTGAACCTCAGGCCGCTCTCTTCCAATGTCCTCAGCGCCGGCAGCCCTGTGGCCTACCAACTGGAGCACTGGGAGGCCCGCAGCGGCAGCTTCCCGGTCGTCCTGGCTGACGATATCGGCAACGGCGACGAGATCGCCCTGCTCCTCGAACTCGACAATGGGTCGTGGGTGCGCGGCGACACCCTGCGCTGGATCTGGTTCGACGACGGCGCCGGCTTCCTGGACAACCTCAGCAGCACCGGCGGGTGGCAGCAGGAAGAAACCGGCTGGGGTTTAACGACGGAGCAGTACTTCTCACCGCCCGCCTCTTTCACCGATTCGCCCAATGGTGATTACGAACTCATCTCCGAGAACTACCTGACGCTCAACCGACACATCCATATCCCGGATCCGGAACACGCCAGCCTGTCCTTCAAGGCGCAGTGGGACCTCTCCCGGGAGCAGCCCGATTTCGCGCAGGCGCTGCTCTCCGTCAACGGCGGCAATTTCTTTCCCCTTTGCGGCAGGTACACCCAGCGCCTCTATTACACCGGCATCGACTGGACGCCCGCCTACATGAACCGCCTATGGCCCTGGGTGGAGGAGGAGATCAGCCTGGCGCCCTACGTCAATGCCGGCGACAGCATCTCCATACAGTTCCTCATGGTCTCCGCCGGCGGCGTGGCCGACGGCTTCTACTTCGACGACCTGGCCGTCGCTACGGGTGAATCGGGCCCCACCGGCCTCCTCAGCCTGGCGCCGGAAGACTTCACAGCCATCACCGTTTATCCCAACCCCGCCCGCGATCAGGTGGTGGTGGAAGCGCGCTTCCCCGAGCATGCCGGCGCGGCGCTCCTGCTGGAGGCCTACAACAACCTGGGCCGGCGCATGGCCGCCCTGCCCCTGCGCAGCGCCGCCGGCAAAGGCCGCGCCCGCCTGACGCTGGATACGCGGGAATGGCGGCCCGGGCTGTATTATCTGAAGATCAGGAAAGAAGGGCGGCTGCTGGGGGGGCGGAAGCTGGTGATAACAAAATAATTTCGAGCCGGAATTGCATTTTTCTCCAAAACCCCTTAAATTTGCATGCCCATTCAAACAGCAGGAAAAAACCTGCTGGGGAAAACATCGCGGAGTGGAGCAGTTGGTAGCTCGTCGGGCTCATAACCCGAAGGTCGCAGGTTCGAGTCCTGCCTCCGCTACAAAAGCAAGCCTCGGAACCTTTGTGTTCCGGGGCTTTTTTATTGGCGGGTAACAATACGGCAACAAAAACCTCTCAAATTACTCCATTTTAACCCCTTTTACGACTCTGCGGGTTATTGAAAGGAACGGTCCATCCAGGCATGTATCGAGAACTTTTGATAATGGCATCCAACTTGTACAACATGTGTTTTTTAAATGCCATGGAAGTTACCTGGTCAATGTAACACGTATACTTGGATATATTGAACCAGGCTCCAATGTGAACCTGGGAAACGGCGGTGGCTTTTTGATGTTGAATGATGCCATAATACCAGTATCAAAGAAAGGGCTTGAAACTTATAAGCGTTTCAAAAAGAATGGGATCATTGTTCCTCGCAATAAGAAATAGAGTGCACCCAAAAACAAAGGAATGCCCACAGCCGGAAATATCTGACAATGGCCCTGCTGGAATTGGAAAGCATAAAGGAACAGGCCCCCGAGGCATTGAAAATAATCCCCTGTGGCCTTTTGCCCCATATCTTCGTATTTAATATACCATTTGTAGCGTAGAACACGAGCTGTTCCAGGGCGGAGCAGTCCGGTTCAGGCAGGAAGTATGTACTCGCTGCCAGGGTTATTCTATGCCTGATCACGGCATTTTAAAAACCGAGGACTATGAAAAAGATACTACTACTCTTTTTAGCCATTGGGATTTTGTGTTCAGGGGCTACTGCACCGCCACCTTCTCCACCCACCTTTCTCCTGCCGCTTCGATGATCAACAGGTAGAGCCCCCTGGGCGCGCCCCGGATGTCCACCGGAATGGTATGAGCCGCTCCCTCCCGGATCGTTTCCCACTGCGCCAACTGCTGCCTGTGGATGTCGAACAGGCGGAAGCGGATTTTTCCTTTCAGCTGCGGGTCCAGGGCCACAGCGAAAGCGCCGTCCGACGGGTTGCCGTAGATGACGGGCGGCGCCGGGCGGGCAGGCGGAACGACATCGAATAGCACGTCTTTGCAGAAGGCATCCTCGCAGAGGCTCCCGTTGATATCCGTTCGTATCACGTTCATACACACCTGATAGGGGCCGGCAGTGGGGAAGGTGTGGGCGATCGTATTGTTGCCCGTTGTTTGCTCCGGTAGTGAATTGTCTCCCCATGACCAGTTCACCACATCACAACCGGTAATGGCGCCGATGGGCGCAAAGGTTCCGGTGAAAGCCGCCGCGTCGAGCAGGCAGCTGAAGCCCTGGCCCGCCAGTGCCGACAGGGAAGGATCGCACAGGCAATCCTCCTGCGCCGGGCAGTCGGGCAGTACGAAGCAATGGCTGAAGTTGCAGCAGTTGGTGTGGGAGGCATCGTCGCCGAGTTCGTGCAGAGCCACGGTGAGGCACAGGCTGTCGCCAGGCACAGCCGGCGGCCCCAGGGACAGGCTGAGCGGGAAGGCGCCGCCCGGCAGCAGCGCCCCCAGGGAGATCGTCTGATCGTAAGCGCTCATGCCGGCGGGCGTGTTGATGGAGAAGTGCGCTTCGCCCATGGTGAAGGCGGAAGTGTTCTTCAGCGTGGCGTTGTACGTCCAGCTGCCGTCGGCATTGCACAGGATGGCCTCCTGGGAAAGGTAGCCGCAACCAGGCTCACAGAACATCTCAATGGTATCCCGGCATACCGTTTTGCCGTTCTGTTTCCATTTTACCTCCAGCAGTTGATAGGGCGCCTGCTGGGTTTCTATACAAATCTCCGGCAACTGGAAGGCGCCGGCGGGCAGGCTGCCGCCCAGAGGCGGCGCGGGAGACAGTTCGATCAGGGTAGGCGCGTAGGATGTTACCCAGCCGGAACCGAAGGGGTTGTTGATCGTCATCGTCGTATTGGGCGACAACAGGCAGAGCGCGATGCCGTCGAAATAGCCGGGCTGGTAGTTGTTGAGCAGGGTGATATCGTAACAACAATGGCCGGCGCCTGCGCCTGTGCCGGCAACCACGCTTTCTACCCCCACATCATCACAGGGCTCGCAGTCGGGTATGGGTATGCAATACAAGGTATCCAGGGAACAGCATAGTGCTGCCGGAACCTCCAGTGGGTCAAACTCGTGAGCAATGAGGTTGAAGCAGAAGTCCTGCGCGGCAATGCCGGGGCCGGAGAGCAGCAGGGTGAACGTCCGGCATTCGCCCGGCTGAATGGGGCTGCCCGTCACGTCGATAGCCGGCGGGCTGATCAGGATGCCCGCCGGAACAGAAGCTTGGATTTGAATATAACCTATCTCAAAGGTGGCGTCTATCGGGTTGCAAACGGCCAGCTCATAGGTTACTTCGCCATTTTCACAATAAATGGAATCGGCAGTGAGGTAAAGGCAGTCCGGCTCTACCGGGCAGTTGAACTCTAAAGTATCCGAACATACGACATTCAGGCCGAAATCGTACCAGTCGAAGACGACCTGCTGCGGGCTGTTCTGCACATTGGACAGGCAGAAAGTAATGAAATCATTCAACTGGCCGCCCGGCAGCGGCGTATTGGGCAGGTTGCCGGCCAGGCTGATCCAGCTGGTTCCGATAGACTGTACGCCAAGAGACGGGGCGAGGCTCCCCAGGTCGAAGTCCAGGCCGGCATCCGGGCTGTGGATCATCAGGCCCAGCAGGCCGCCGCTGTAGGTGTTGTCGTAACTGAGGCTCCAGCAGCAGCTGTCCGCCGTGGCGGTTGCCGAAACGGCCAGGGAGGCGCAGTCGCATTCCAGCACTTCCAGGATCAGGGTGTCGGAGGTGAGCGTACAGCCGAACTCCGTCGTTCCCGTCAGGCTGTAGGCGCCGCTTTGGGTGACGATCAGGCATTGCCCGGTAGCGCCGGCGATGGGCGCTCCGTTGAAGTTCCACTGATAGGCCGCCAGCCCCTCCGGCCCGCAGATGGTGTCCGGGTTGCAGGTTTCATAACAACCGGCGGGCACCAGGCAGAGATCGGGCAACGGATAGATGGTGGCGCTGGCCGAGCCGCGGCAGCCGGTCAGGGTGTCGGTCCCGATCACTGTATAGGTTCCCGCCTGCAGGACGGTGATGGAAGGCCCCGAACCGCCGTTGCTCCAGCTGTAAGTGACGCCCGGCTGCACCGGGTTCACCGACAGGATACTGGGCGAACCCTCACAGGAGTCGGGCATCACGCTGACCGTAAAAACGGGAGAGGTTTCCACCGTGACGGTAAAGGGCGCCGAGGTAGCCGAGCAGCCGTTGGCGTCGGTAACGCCAACGGAGTAGGCCGGCAGCAGCCCCCCATCACAAACCACCAGCGTCTGCCCGGTTTGGAAGGGAATGGGCAGGCCGCCGTCGTCCAGCCACTGATAGGCGTATCCAAAACCGGCGGGGGCGCTGAGCGTGACGCAGCCCTGATCACAAATGACGGAGCTGCCGCTGATGAAGGCATCGGGCGCCGGGTAGACAACGACCGTAACCGGATCCGGGGTTAAGGCGCAGCCGTTGGCGTCAGTGACGATGACGCTGTAAGTCCCGGCAACGTTAACGGTAATTAGCTGGGCGGTGGCGCCGTTGTTCCACAGGTAGGTATAACCGGCGCCGGGGGGAGCAATAAGGTTTACCGTTTCCCCTTCGCAGATCGTCAGGGAGGGCGTATAGGCGATGGTGTCGTCGGGCGGAGCGGGAAATACTGTCAACATCTGGGATACCGTATTTTGACAACCCTGCACATCCTGCACCGTGAGGCTTACATCGTAAGCGCCCGGGCTAAGGTAGGTGTGGGCAGGGTTCTGGCCACCGTTGGTGGAACCATCGTCGAAATCCCACAGCCACTGGATGATTCCTGTGCCTGATCCGCTGAAATTGACCGCATTGCCCACGCAGGCGGGGCTGGGCGCGGCGGCGATCGCCGGGCTGGGCGGGCCGGCGACAGAAACGGGCTTGACGATGGTAGCCTGGCAGCCGCCGGCGATGGCGACGGTTAAGGTGACGTTGTAGGCGCCGGGGCTGAGGTAGGTGTGGCTGGGGTTCTGAGACGTAGAGGTGGCGGCATCCCCGAAGGCCCAGGCCCAGGAGGTGATGGCATTGCCCGGCAGGAAAGTGGACAGGTCGGTGAAGGACACCGTCTGGCAGCTTTCGGCAAAAGAGAAATCAGCTGCGACGGGGATGCTGACGCTGCGGGTGCGGGTGACGGTGCAGAAGCCGGCGCCGGGCGCCGCTTCCGGTACCTGGGCGGTAACTGTTGCGGTGAAGTAGCCTGCCTTGGTGTAGGCGTGGATGGGGAACAGCAGGCTGCCCGTATTGGTATTGTTGCCGGGGTCCCCGAAATTCCAGTTCAGCACCGTGACGTTGGCGGATTTGAAGGTGTAGAAATTCACCACGTTACAGTTGGGCGTCTGGTTGATGGCGTTGGTGGACAGGTAATAGGATTGTGGCGTACAGCCTCCGGATGTGGTGCAGTTATCGGTCTGGGTAACGGCGATCGTATTGGAGGTATTGGTGCAGCCGTTGGCGTCGGTGACCACGACATAGTAGGCAAAAGTGCCGTTGACGTTGGTGTTCGTATGCGTCAGGGTGGCCTGGGTAGGCGGCAGGGCCTGAGGCGTGCCGTTGCAGAACCACTGGAAGGTATAGCCCGGGTTGGTTTGCGCGTACAAGGTGACGGTTGCGCTGTTGGGCGGCGAAATGCAGAGTAAGGTATTGTTCGGTGTGGAAATATCCGCCACCGGGCCGGGAAGGGCATTGGCCGTGTAGGAATCCACCGCCTGGCAGCCGCCGGCGTCGGTGGTGACGACCGTGTAAGTCCCTCCACTGGTGATGCTGATGCTGGCTGTCGTGGCGCCGGTGCTCCAGAGGTAGGAAGAAAAGCCGCCGCCGGCATTTAAGGTAGCCGGTACGCCGGGGCACAGGATGCCGGACTGGGTGATCGTGGGGGCCTGGGCTGCAACCAGCGGGATGCTCTTGCTGGTGGTAAGGGTGTTTCCACATAGTTCCACCGTAAGCGACAGGGTGGCTATGCCCGGGCTGTTATTCCACTGCACCTGAATGTTGGGCGTTCCCTGCCCGCTGACCACGCTGCCGAGGCTGGCGGGGGTGACTGTCCAGTTGAAGGCGGCCTCCAGGTGCTGGGCCGGCCCTGCCGAGTAGCTTTGGGTGCTGTTGGTGCAGGCCGGCGGCCCGGTGATCGTCAGCGGGCCGTTGAGCAGCTTGGGCACGACGGTGATGGAAACCGGATCGGAAGTGCAGAAGGGAGCATTGAGCTGGTACTGTTGCAGGGCAAGGGCATAGGGGCCCGTGGCATTCCAGGTGACGGTCACCGGGTTGCCGGCGGGGGAGGACAGCGTGCCGCCGGTGACTGTCCAGCTGAAGCCCACCCCGCTTTCGGAAGTCTGGGCGAAGTAAGCAGAGGCCTGCCCCGGGCAGATCACCGTGGGGCCGTCGATGCCGTCGGGCGGCGGCAGTTCTTCCACCCGCACCCGTACCGAGACGGAACCGTTGCAGTAGGCGTTGGGGTCGTTGGGGGTGGCGGTGACAGTAAAGATGCCCGGGCCGCTGTCCCAGGTGACATTGATAGCGTTGCCGCCCTGCCCGCTGAAGGTAGCGGCGGGCGTGACCGTCCAGGTATAGGAAGCGGAGGGTGAGGCGGCGGCGAAGAAACTGGAAACGCTGTTGGCGCAGGCCACTGCCGGGCTGGGGCCCGTCACGTCAAAGGCCGGCTTGATGGCCACCGTCAGGCTGGCCGTGCCGGAGCAGTCGCCGGGCTCGTGGCCGGGCAGGCCGCCGAGGAAACTGCTGGAGTAGTTCAGGTTTATGATGCCGGGGCCGGGAGCGGCGCCCCATTGCACCACGATAGTATTGGCGCCCTGGCCGGAGAGGATCGACCCGCCGGTAATTTGCCAGTCGTAATACACGCTGGCCCACTTGGGCACGGTATAGGTGGCGGTGGCATTCTCACAGACTTCCACCAGGCCGTTGATGTCCGCCGTTGAAGGGATGATGGGCACTTTTACCGAGACGGGCTCATCGCAGTAATCCTCGTCGCAGCCGGAGACTTCCAGCATCACCGTGCCGAAGGGCCCGGCGCCCCACTGCACGCAGATGGTGTCGTTGCCCTGGCCGGTGAAGGCGACGGGCATGCCGTTGGCATCCAGTACCGTCCAGGTGTAGGCGCCGCAGTTCATGGCGTCGGTCCAGTACTTGGTGCTGTCGTTGGCACAGAGGGTGGAAATACAGTAAATGTTGGGCCCTTCCAGGGAGTCGACGGCAACTTCCAGGGTGGTGGAATCGGTGCAGCAGCACAGGGGGTTGCCGAGTTCGTCGTAGTTGTTACGGGTGGCGAAAAGGGTGACGGTATAATTGCCTGGCATGGCGTACTGATGAGTGGGCTCGAACTGGGTGGAGGTATTGCCGTCGCCAAAGTCCCAGAAGAAGCTGTTGCCGCCGGTGGAGGTGTTGGTAAAGCTGACGGGCGAGTTCAGGCAGACGCTGGCGGCCGATGCCTGGAAGGCCGCCAACGGCCCCTCCAGTACCTCGACGCAGACTTCGATCAGGGTGGTTTCGTTGCTGCTGTTGGTGATGGCCACCGAAACGGCCCCGCTGCCCATTGCGCCCCAGCTGACATCGATCTCGGCGGGGTTGGAACCGGCGGTGAAAGCCCCGCCCGTTACCGACCAGATGTAGGTGTTCGCCGGGTCGTAGCTGACGTAATAGGCAGCCCCGGAATTTTCACAGGCATAGGCGCAGCCGGGGTTCATGGGATTGCCGCCGCCGGTGGGGTCGTCGGCCTGGCTGATGTAATCTTCCAGGTTGACCAGGAAACATTCCGGTTTGGGGCACTTGACGGTGATAAAAACCTGGCCGGCGCATTCCGGCCCGGCCTGGCAGCCCTCGATGCGGTATTCGAGCAGGTGCTCTCCGCAACAGCCCGGATCGTCGCTGAGGAACACCACCCGCCCGTCTTCCAGGATGTTGAAACAGTTGGAAGGCGTCGTCATAAAAACAGGAAGGAAAGCGCCGGGAGGCAGGAGGTCGTTATCGGTGACCTTGTAGGCCACATTTTCACCCAGCTCGATACACAGGGTGTCATTTACGGCAGCGATATCGCCGCCCTGGGCGAAGAGTTTCCCGGAAAAACCGGCTAAAAGGCATAAAAACAGAGTCATGCTTAGGGTTCTCATATCTTGGTGGTTTGTAGAGCATGCCGGGGCTGCTTATTGCATTGGCTAAATGCGCAGTATTCTCCGAAGCAAGCTTTAAATGATCATTTTAAAAATGAAAATACTCCGCAGATGAGTTATTGGCGGATGAAGCCGGCAACGGCCGGCCCAGATATGAGAATAGTACGAAATGAGATTGTAAATATACGAATTATTCTGTATTGTGCAATGGGTAGGTATAGCTGATAATAACCCTCAAAAGGAGGGCGTCAAATTTTATTCACCAAAGCATCCATAGTTTTTGATGGAAACAGCTTGGCCAGAAATTCTTCACAGGGTACACACAGGATATCATTTTTCATGAGCCGTTCTGTTCCCCGATACAGGAATATGCGGCGACTCATTGGGTAGTCCTTACCAAATTCATTCAATCCCCTGAGGCCTGTCTGTCTTATCTTATTACTATTCTTCACTTCATTTGTATCAAAAAAGTATTTTTAATTCCAAAATTGTAATTTTTTTCAAAGTCTTTTTATAACTCAAAAACGAAAAATACCCATGCAAGCCCGTCCTTACATTCTCGCAGAAACGAACTGGAAAACCGTCAGGGAAACCGACTACCAGTTGGCCGTCCTGCCCTGGGGCGCCACCGAGGCGCACAATTACCATCTGCCCTATGCGACCGACAATTTCGAGTCGCAGTACGTGGCGGCTGAATCGGCCCGCAAGGCCTGGGAGCGGGGCGCCAGAGTCATCGTGCTGCCCGGCATCCCCTTCGGGGTCAACACCGGCCAGCTCGACGTCGAACTCTGCATCAACATGAACCCGAGCACGCAGTACGCCATCCTCAAAGACGTAACGGACGTGCTGCTCCGCCACCGCATCTACAAGCTGGCGATCCTCAACGCCCACGGCGGCAACAACTTCAAAACCATGATCCGGGAACTGGCCATCGACTTCCCGGCCATGTTTGCCTGCAGCGTCGACTTCTGGCGCGTCGGCGACGCCCGCAAATACTTCGATGAGCCGGGCGACCATGCCGGCGAGCTGGAAACCAGCATCATCCTGCACCTCCACCCGGAACTGGTGCGCCCCCTGGATGAGGCCGGCCCGGGCAAAGGGAAAAATTACCGCTTCAAAGGCTTCAAGGAAGGCTGGGCCACCTCCCAGCGCCACTGGACGAAGGTGACGGAAGACACCGGGGTGGGCAACCCCGCCCGGTCGACTGCTGAAAAGGGGCGGATTTATCTGGAGATGGTGACCGGCGAGGTCGGCGATTTTCTGGCGGAGCTGGCGGCGACGGGGCTGGAAGAGATGTATGAGTGAGGGGGGGCAGGCCTGGCGAGCAGCCGGAATATAGATTCCGGCGTTTGAGGCGGCCCCAGGGCATCAGAAAGTGGCGGGTGGGC
>CAZAXA010000112.1:0-14724 GCA_964488965.1 uncultured Phaeodactylibacter sp.
CAGAGGGAATCTGTTGTACAGAAGCTTCTTCTCCATCATTCAGTTCGATGATGAATGCTTCTTTGAAATCCAGCCAAACACCTATTCTTTTTGTCATAGGAAATGATTTTACACGGCATCCCGGCACATTGTATTTTTCGAGCAGTTCAACATGTATAATGCCAGAGCTTGGGTGAGGTGATTAAAATAGGGTGAATACCAATATGAAAAAATGATGCTTTTGGCGAAGAGCCATTATACTTTCCAATGTATGGGGCAGCAGCCCCTCCGGAAATGATAAGCATCATTGATCCCGGTGATTAATATCAGCGCCTGTAAACCGGCCGGAACAATGCCGCCGCCTTCGTTGTTTTCCCGGAAAACACCCTCGATGGACAACCTGTGGAATTATTTCAGGAACCTTTTTAATAAAGCCGAAGAGAGCTCCCCCTCCCAGCCCCTCATCCACGAGGTGATCAGCCGGAACGAAACGGAACGGGAAGATTACGAACACTGGAAAAGAACCCTGGTCTGCCGCCGCCTGCTGGATTGGCTCGGCGGCCAGTATGCCATCTACCGCGTCGCTCCCGACGGCATCGACGAGGCCATCGACTTTCTGGACACGCCTTCTTCCAAGGGCTTCGTCGTCCATTTAAACAAAACCCGCTACAGCAAACGCGACGCCACCCATTTTTTCGACTTCCTCAAAGAAAAGGTGCTCGCCCTGGAATACCGCTCCCAAATCTCCGACCTGCGCACCTACAACCGCCCCGAGTGGGTGGAAACCATCCAGCGGCACTACCTCAAGCCTGGCCCCCGCATCCGCAAAGAAACCCAGGACGATGGCCGTTTCCTCCAGAAATACGGCAACATCACCATCGAACTGGAATTGCGCAACGAGCAGGTGTTCAACCTGCGCTTTCGCGCCACCAGCTATAAGGATAGCTTATTTAAGGAGGCAAGGGAGTTTGAGGAGTTGATGCAGCAGATTGTGGTTGGATAGCGTGCATTTGTGCATTCGTGCATTTGTGTATATGTGGCTGGAGAGAAACCTGCCGCAGGCGCCCAAACAACGACATGGGATATCAGGGAGCAGTGTGTCAGAGGGGGCGACACTTATTTTTTATCTAAAATTTCTTCTACGTTTCTGGCTGTACATTTGAAAAGGGAGGTTAAGCGGTAATGCTGTTTTTTCAATTGGCCGTCATAATGAATGATATTCTGGCCTGTCAACAGGCAAGGCAGGCTGCTTAATGCATACAGGACAATGGCATAGCGCGTTAGTTTCATACTGAAGTTTTTTAAATTATCCGATTCAGTAATACGAATACACAAATGCACGAATGCACAAAAACACCAATACACTAATTCTGCCACCCCTTCCTCTCCTGCTCTATATGCTCCAACTCCACCCGCACCCCGTACTTTTCCTTCAGGTGCTGGGCCAGAGCGTCGGCGGCGTAGACCGAGCGGTGCTGGCCGCCGGTACAGCCGAAGTTGACGAGCAGGCTGGTGAAGCTTCGGTCGATGTAGTCTTCCACGGCGCCGTCGACGATGCGGAAGACGTCGTTGAGGAAGGACTCCACCTGGCTGTGGTGCTTGAGGAAGTTGATGACGGGCTCGTCGCGGCCGGTGAGTTTCTTATAGGGTTCGTAGCGGCCGGGATTGTGAATGAAACGGCAGTCGAACACGAAGCCGCCGCCGTTGCCGGTGGGGTCTTCCGGGATGCCGTTCTGCTTGTAGGAAAAGCTGTTGATGCGCACCGTGAGCAGGCTGGAACTGCCCTTGATCTTGTCGAAAGGTTCGAATCTTTTGGAGGCGATCAGGCTCTGCAGGGCCTGTTCCAGCTCGGGCAGATGGATAGCCAGCTTGTTGTTGTCGAGCAGCCATTTGATGTTGCGCAGGGCGAAGGGGATGCTGTTGATGAAGTACTCCTTGCGCTCGTACAGCCCGCGGAAGCCATAAGTGCCCAATACCTGAATGCTGCGAATGAAGACATAACCGTAGTAATACTCCAGGAACTTTTTGCGGTCGACGGGAACGAGCTTTTCCAGAGTATCCATATAATGCTCCAGCAGGCCATCGCGAATGTCTTCCGGAATGTTGGCCTTGGCCTGGTAAAGCAAAGAGGCCAGGTCGTACTGCAGGGCCCCCCGGCGGCCGCCCTGGTAGTCGATGAAATAAGGTTCCCCGCCCCTGATCATGATATTGCGGGTCTGAAAGTCCCGGAACATGAAATGGCTGGTATCCGTCTGCAGCAGGTAATCGGCCAGGCGGTGCACGTCATCCTCCAGCAATTGCTCATCGAAGGTGACATTGGCCAGCTTGAGGAAGTAGTACTTGAAGGTATTGAAATCCCAGAGCATGGATTGCTTGTCGAAAGCCTCCCGGGGATAGCATACGCTGTAGTCCAGCCCCTCTCCTCCTTCGACCTGCAGGTGGGCCAGTTGCTCCACCACCCGCTGGTAAATCCGGATGAGGTAATCGGGAAAGTAATCGCCTTTCTGCAGCAGGTAGCTGTACAAGGTGGTGAAGCCCAGGTCCTCCTGCAGGTAAACGTGCCGCCCCAATTCCTCACAGTAGATTTCCGGCGCCGGCAGGCCTTTGCTGTGGAAGTGGCGGGAAAAACTGATAAAGGCCTCGTTCTCCTTGCGGTCGGGATTGTAGGCGCCGATGGCGGTCCGCGAGCCGCTCTTCAGCCGGTAGTAAATGCGCTGCGAGCCGGAAGGGGCCAGGGGAAGGATCAGGCCGGGCTCTTCGCCGGCCCACTGGTAGAACAGCTCGCTTAGCGCTTTTTCGATGTCTGATGATTTCATTATTTGGATGGGATAATTCTAAACGTTATGGCTTTTTTCCGCCTGTAACAGAAGCTGGCCTTCAACACGGGAAACTCAGAAAATCCTTCCATTAATGCAGGATTTTTATCCTTTCCCGGGCTATCGCGATATAGTCCTCATTGATTTCTATTCCATGGAACTTTCTATTCAACATATTACACACCTCGCCAACCGTTCCCGAACCAAAAAATGGATCCAGGATGAAATCATGCTCTCTGGAGGTTGCCTGCACCATCGGCAGGATCAGGCTTTTAGGGAAAGTAGCAAAATGAGCGTCTGCGAACGGCTCGGTATTGACTTCCCATACCGTTCTTTTATTGCGTAATTTACCATTGGTTTTCGAGGGTTCTTTTATGCTCTCGCGGTCGTAATAATATTTTTCAGATTTGGAGAAAAGAAAAACGTATTCGTGAGCCATGGTTGGCCTATCCTTTACCGACTCCGGTTGACAGTTGGGTTTATACCAGATAATATCTGACCTGAGATACCAACCGTCTTCCTGCAATGCAAAAGCAACCCTCCACGGGACACCAACCAAATCCTTAGGTTTTAACCCATCAGGCGTTGGCGGCCGGTAAGACATTTTTCTGGCAGGGTTTTTCTTATCCGGCGCTCTCCATGTTCTATTCCCGCTGGTATAGGAATCTCCTAAATTTAACCATAATGTACCATCATCCTTCAGTTTATTTCTTATTTCTCCAAATATTGAAACCAAACTGCTGATGTAATCTTCCAACTTAAATTCGGCCCCGACCTGTTCATCGATGCCGTAATCTCTTTTTCCCCAATAGGGAGGGCTGGTAATACAGGAAGCATAGAAATTGTCGGGCAGATCTTTTACTTTATCTCTTGAGTCTCCAATTATTATCTGAGAACGGTTTTTGCTGACAGCCTGGGCTTCATGCGCTACTATTTTTTTCACATCTTCAAATGTCATCATATTTGCAACAATTTGATTGTGCTTTTTGTCAAAAATAACAAATTTGTTTTGCACTATGGAAAGGCTTGACAAGTTTTTCACATGGAGGTTCACTGGAAACTTGTCAAGCCTTACCGGGGGTATCCTCTTCTTCCGCCCCCTTATTGATCGTCTCCCATAGGAGATCCTTCAACTCCTCCAGCCCTTTCTGGGCGACGGCGGAAATAAAGATATAAGGTATATCCTTTGGAATATCCTGCTTCAGCATTCCCCGGAGCTCCTCATCGATCAGGTCGCTTTTGGTGATGGCCAGCACCCGCGGCTTGTCCAGCAGTTCTTCATTGTACAGCCGCAGTTCGTTGAGCAGGATTTCGTATTCCTTCCTGATATTCTGCGTATCGCAGGGTATCATGAAGAGCAGGGTGGCGTTGCGTTCGATATGCCGCAGGAAGCGGTGCCCCAGGCCCTTGCCCTCGTGTGCCTTTTCAATGATGCCGGGGATATCGGCGATGACGAAGGAGCGCATATCGCGATATTTTACGATGCCGAGATTGGGAACCAGGGTGGTAAAGGGATAACTGGCGATCTTGGGCTTGGCGGCCGTGAGGACGGAAAGCAGGGTGGATTTGCCGGCATTGGGGAAGCCGACCAGGCCTACGTCGGCCAGCACCTTCAATTCCAGTATTTTCCATTCTTCCACTCCGGGTTCGCCGGGCTGGGCGTATCGGGGCGTCTGGTTGGTGGCCGACTTGAAGTGGGTGTTGCCCCGGCCGCCCCGGCCGCCGGCCGCCAGAATTTTCTCTTCGCCGTGTGTGGTGATTTCGAAATGCACTTCCCCCGTTGCGGCATCTTTGGCGACGGTGCCGAGGGGGACCTCCAGTATGACGTCATCACCATCGGCGCCGGTCTTGTTGTTGCTGCTGCCATTGACGCCGTTACCTGCAATGACGTGCTTGCGGTATTTCAGGGCCAGCAGCGTCCAGACGTTGCGGTTGCCGCGCAGGATGATATGGCCGCCCCGGCCGCCGTCGCCCCCGTCGGGCCCGCCGCGAGGGTTCTTCCGCTCGCGCAGGAAGTGAACCGATCCGGCGCCGCCGGCGCCAGGCCGGCAGCATATCTTGACGTAATCTACAAAGTTCTGTTCTGCCATATCGTCTGCTGTTCCGTTTTACACTATCTCATGATCCTTCGGTTTGCAAAGATAATGCCCTTCTTTGACACCTGTCGGCAGGTGTCAAAGAATCGATAAGGCCTGGCGCCATTCTGTCGTTTTTCGGCAGGAAACAGCGGAAAATTCCATAATCTGCCATCATTCCTGCTTATTTTATCCATTTTATATGTGTTTGTTTTCCGCAGATTTAAGACCTTTGCCCTACACTAAATCCAAATTCATGGAACGGCTGCGTTATCAATTCAAATCGCTGGAAAAGATACCCGTAAAGATATGGAAATCCGCCGCTGATGGCTGCCGCCACGTGGCGCAGTCCATCGCCCTGGCCATCCGGCAGAAGCAACAGGAAGGCGAAAAGATCGTGCTTGGCCTGGCTACCGGCTCCTCTCCCATCCTGGTGTATCAGGAACTGGTGCGCCTGCACCGGGAAGAAGGGCTGAGCTTCCACAATGTCATTACCTTCAACCTGGATGAGTACTACCCTATGCAGCCGGATGCCCCGCAGAGTTACGTCCGCTTCATGCGCGAATACCTTTTCGACCACGTGGATATCAATCCGGAGAATATTCACATTCCGGATGGCACCAAACTTATCGAGAAGGTAGACAGCTACTGCGCTGCCTATGAAAAGGAGATCGATGCTCACGGGGGGCTGGACATTCAGCTGCTCGGCATCGGCCGCACCGGCCACATCGGTTTCAACGAGCCGGGTTCCTGGGAACATTCCGCCACCCGGCTGGTTCGCCTCGACGCCATCACCCGGCGGGATGCCCTCAAGGATTTTCCTCACGAGGATGATGTGCCTTACCGCGCCATCACCATGGGGATCAAGACCATCATGAAGGCCCGCACCATTTACCTGATGGGCTGGGGCGACCACAAGGCCGCCGTACTCAAGCGGGCCATCGAGGGGCCGGTCACCGAATCAGTGCCGGCCACATTCCTGCAGAAGCACCCCAACGTAAAGGCCCACCTGGACCAGAGCGCCGCCAGCGAGCTCACCCGCTTCCAGGCGCCCTGGCTGATCGGCATGTGCAATTGGGACGAAGATCTGATCTGCCAGGCCGTCCTGTGGTTGTCGCAAAAACTGGATAAGCCCATCCTGAAGCTGACCGATGAAGACTATGCCGAGAACAGCCTCAGCGACCTCATCATCGAGCATGCTTCCGCTTATGACATCAATATCCGCATTTTCAACCGCCTGCAGCATACCATCACCGGCTGGCCCGGCGGCAAACCCAATGCCGATGACAGCACCCGCCCCGAGCGCGCCAGGCCCGCCCGTAAAAGGGTGGTTATCTTCAGCCCCCACCCCGATGACGATGTCATCTCCATGGGAGGCACCTTCCTGCGCCTGGTTGACCAGGGCCATGAGGTGCATGTCGCTTATCAAACCTCCGGCAACATCGCCGTCCACGACCATGACGCCCGCCGCTTCATCGAATTCCTCCAGGAAACGGTGAGCGGCGATAATGAAACCGTGGCCGCCATGCAGGCCCATTATCAGGAAATGCTCGACTTCCTGGCCCGGAAAGACTCCGGCCAGGCCGATACGGCAGATATCCTCCGGATCAAAGGGCTGATCCGCCGCGGTGAAGCCCGCGCCGCCGCCCGCTTCACCGGGCTGGACGACAAGCATATCCACTTCCTGGATATGCCTTTCTACGAAACGGGCAGCCCCCGCAAAAAACCGCTGGGCGAAGATGACATCGACGTCGTCGCCGCCCTGCTGGAAAAGATCAAACCTCATCAGGTTTACGGAGCCGGCGACCTGGCCGACCCGCACGGCACCCACCGCGTTTGTATCGAAGCCATCTTCGGCGCCTTCGAAAAGCTGAAGAAGGAACCCTGGATCAAGGATTGCTGGCTGTGGCTATACCGCGGCGCCTGGCATGAATGGCCGATACACGAGATCGAAATGGCAGTGCCTCTCAGCCCGGCAGAACTGCGCAAAAAGCGCCAGGCCATCTTCATGCACCAGTCGCAAAAAGACCGCCCCCCCTTCCCCGGCGCCGATGAACGGGAGTTCTGGCAGCGCGCCGAAGACAGGAATAAAGCCACTGCCCAGGCATACCGCAGCCTGGGGCTGGCGGAATATGAGGCCATGGAAACGTTCCGGCGCTGGAAGTTCGCCGAGTAATGTGGTGAGAAGGCGCCGGTTTTGGGAAACGAAGCCTGATTTTCACCTCTGGCGCCCGCGTTTTGTATAACAAAGGCCACCCCCTGCAACTGACTTTGATCATTGCCTGCCCGTCCCTCCTGCTCTATCTTGCCCGCGGAAAAAAGGAGGTTGACACTACGCCGATTCCGCGCCTGTGAAGGATATCGAAACGGCTGCCCTGTAATAAAACCTGGCCTTATGAAAGAAAAACCGAGTTATACCAGCGGTATCTGCGAAAAACCATTGATCGGAAAAACGATCGGCGAGCTGTTTGATGAGATCGTTGAGCTATATCCGGAAAATGAGGCGCTCGTGGCCCGTCATCAGGGTATTCGGCTGACGTATCGTCAACTGAAAGAACAGGTGGATAATTGTGCCCGCGCCCTGATCGCTGCCGGCCTGAAGAAAGGCGAACGCGTAGGCATCTGGTCGCCCAATTGTGCGGAGTGGCCCGTGGTACAGTATGCTACCGGAAAGATCGGCGCCATCCTGGTCAACATTAACCCGAGCTATCGCCTGCACGAGCTGGAGTATGCCCTCAACCAATCCGGTTGCAGTTTTCTCTTTACCGCTGATGAGTTTAAAAAGTCGAACTATATCGAAATGCTGAACAGCCTGGCGCCTGAGCTGAAAACGGCTGCTCCGGGCCAGCTCCGGGCTGAAAAACTGCCGCGCCTCAGGGCGGTTGTCCATCTGGAGTGGAACCGCATCCCCGGGATGTGGAGCTGGCACGATTTTCTGGAGAAGGCCAAAGAAGTAAGCCCTGAGGCATTGGGCAAACGGCAGTCATTGTGTTCCTTCGATGACCCCATCAACATTCAGTACACCAGCGGCACTACCGGTTTCCCGAAAGGAGCGACGCTGAGCCATCACAATATCATCAACAACGGCTACTTCGTCGCCGAAACCATGAATTTCACGCATACGGACCGGCTTGTCATTCCCGTGCCGCTCTACCATTGCTTCGGCATGGTGCTGGGCAACCTGGGCTGCCTCACCCATGGCGCCACTATGATCTACCCCAGCCAGGGCTTTGAACCGGATGCCGTGCTGCGTGCGGTTGAAGAGGAACGGGCAACTGCAATCTACGGCGTGCCCACCATGTTCATCGCCGAGTTGGAGCACCCTGATTTCTACGAGTACGACCTGTCCAGCCTGCGCACCGGCATCATGGCCGGCGCCCCCTGCCCGATCGAGGTGATGAAGAAGGTAAAGACCATCATGCATATGCCGGAAGTGCAGATCGCCTACGGCATGACGGAGACCAGCCCGGTGAGTACGCAGACCCGCCCCGGCACGCCCCTGGAGAAACAGGTGAGCACCGTTGGCCAGATTCACCCCCACCTGGAGATCAAGATCATCGATCCGGAAACACAGCGCATCGTGCCGGTGGGTACTGCCGGCGAGTTGTGCACCCGCGGCTACAGCATCATGCTGGGCTACTGGCGCGATGAGGCCAAGACCAGGGATGCCATCGACATCGCCCGCTGGATGCACTCCGGCGACCTGGCCACCATGGACGAGGAGGGCTATATCAACATCGTAGGACGCATCAAGGATATGATCATCCGCGGCGGTGAGAATATCTACCCCCGGGAGATCGAGGAGTTCCTCTTTACCCACCCGAAGGTGAGCGAGGTGCAGGTCATCGGCGTACCAGATGAAAAATACGGGGAAGAGGTAATGGCCTGGATCAAATTGAAGGAAGGGGAATCGGCCACCGAAGAAGAGATCAAAACCTACTGCCAGGGCCGGATCGCCCATTATAAGATACCCCGTTATATCAAGTTCACCGAATCCTTCCCGATGACGGTCACCGGCAAAATCCGCAAGGTCGAGATGCGGCAGATGAGCGTGAAGGAACTGGGGCTGGAAAAGGAGGCTAAGATAGAAATGGCATGAGCTTAACATAGGGAAGGGCATCGCCTATCCCCCCCCGAAAGCCTTTGCTCTATCCTGTGCATTCTTCCGGATATTTACATAGTACAGGTTCATATCTCCGGCGTGATAATTCTTTCTGAGCATCAGGAAGCTGCCCGGAAATTTGGGTTTGCTGGCCCAAAGAACAGAGCCGTTCACCTGTGCGTCCGTATTGTTCGGGCGGACCTCCTCAAAGGGAACCAGGACGGCGCCCAGGTTCAGGCTCCTGGGAGCATAGGTTTTTTCGGCGGTCCATACGAGCGGATTGATAACGACTTCCCGGGGGGAGTTCTTCTTTGGTTCGTAGCCCCGTTTGAAGGTTCGCCAGGCCACGAAGCAACCGGTATCCAGCGAATCGCGGCAGGGCGTGATGTTTTGAAAATCGTCCTTTTCGACCTGGATGCCGATCAGGTAGGCAGCCACCAGCTTTTCCTGCAGAGGCTTGCCGTCGAAGAATTCCTGCAACAGCCGTATGCCGTGAGTGGTACCCTGGCTATGGGTTGCGATGACGATGGGGCGCCCCTGGTTGTAGTGGTTCAGGTAGTACTGAAAAGCGGCCCGCACATCGCTGTAGGCCAGTTCAAAGGCCTTGCCCGCACTGATGGTATCGCGGGTGAAGTAGGCCCGCAGGTGGGCCTGCCGGTAGAAAGGAGCAAAGACCCGCCCCACGCCGTTGAAGATGCTGGCCTGGTATTTTATGGGCCGTTCCAGGGTGCGCTTGTTCACCTCCGGATCCTGCACCGGACCGTTCCAGTTGTCATCCCCTTTCTTGCCGGTATAGGTGGTGGGGTGGAGGAAGAATACGTCCACTTCCGCTTCTGCCTGCCGGTCGGCCAGGCCGTTGGGGGTGAGGTCGGCCTCGTCGTCCTTCCAGGGAAGGGCGGCCCAGTATTTGTCCTGGCTGTAATCGGGAGCCGGAGGAGCGGCTCCAGGAGCGTAGGCGCCACGAGGAGCGGAGCCGCAACCGGAAAGCAGGAGTGTGGAGAAGGTGAGCAGGCTGCAAAAGATCAGCGTTCTGGAATGCTGCTTCAATGCCCTCGGCGAAAGGGTTTTGTACAGGGTATCGCCCTCTTCCTGCAAGGCCGGCAGTGGAGCCTCGCCGCTGTTCGCAAATGCAATGAACAAAATATCCATATAGTAGAGTTTATAGCGCCTGATTTTCTTTCGGCATCATTTCGGCAAGTTGTGTCCTTGCCTTCCGAAGGTATTGCCCGAAGTTCCGCAGTTGGGGATCGGTACTTTGCTCCAGTTCTGAGGTATGGGTGAGGTCATAGATGTTGCGCCATTCTCCTTCGTATTCGATTTCCAGCAGCGGGTTGATGATGTAATAGCCGCGGCGGATGCGCAGGAATAGCTGCCGGTTATAGGGGTCCTGGCGGAAGACTTCATTTTTCGCCAGGATGCTGGAGATGTATGGCCTTTGTTTCCGGTATTCAGGCATCACCTGGCCGGGATAGTGCGTGACGGCGGCCAGAAAATCCGCCGTCTCGAAGCCGGGCAGGTCCGTCATGATCTTGAAGGTGGTAATTTCGCGCAGCAGGGCGATCATAAAGTTGAGCATAAAAAATTCCATCTGATGGCTGCTCAGTTTAGCCAGGCGGTTGCCGGTTTTAACCCTCAGGCTTTCAGGCCGGAGACGGTGGTAAACCTGGCCGATCAGCTTTGTAGCGTACTGTTTATCCTGGTAGGATTTCAGGAGCGCTATCTGGAAGGCCTGGCGCCCGAAATTGTCTTTCAGCATGGGGTCGGCCCCCAGGTTGAGCAGGAAATTGATGATGCCGATACTGCCTCCCAGGGTGGCCATCATCAGGGGAGTGAAGTTAAATGGGTTGCGAAAATCGGGCCCGTATTTGCGCACCTGCGATTCCACCTGTTTAACATCATCTTTGAAGAAAGCCGGAAACCTGCGCTCCATCCGGCTGAAGCCCTCGCGTTCCCAGTCTTCCGCCTTACGGTATTTCAGCTCGGCCAGCCGGGGAAAAATGGAGGTTTCATAATAGACCAGGGCATATTCGTAAAGGGCATCCTTGGCCTTTTTATTGTAAGACTCCGGGTCAAGCGCTTCAGTTTTGAGTTTTTCAAACCCGGCGGCGGTGATGACTTCCCATGGCACCTCCTGGGTTTGGAGGATTTGCTTGCGGATATCGTCGGCCTGTTCTTTTTTCCCCTGCAGTTCCAGCCGGCGCGCCTCTTTCTGCCACTCTTCCAAAGAAGAGCTTTGATCCCTGACTTTTACCTGTTCCTGAAAATCTGTCAACCCGAGCAACTGAAACAACTCGTGCCGACGGGCCTGCTCAATGACGTAGAGGTTTTTCACCGCGCGGGTAATGGCCACGTAGAGGGAATTGACGTAAAACTTGTATTCATCCAGCGACTTGTCATCCTTATTTTTGGCGCGGGCGTACTGCAGATCTCCTTCCAGATCCGCCTTGGCCACACCCCGGCACAACTCGCGGAATTCCGCTTCGTTTCCGGAAATAAAATTGTAGAGGATAATATTCTCGTATTCCAGGCCCTTAGCTTCCTGGACACTGAAGATCAGGGGTGTGCTGAAGAACTTCCGCGCCTCGGCCTTATCCTCACTGCGCATAACCAGCACCGCAAAGCGGGCTGATTTGCCGGTGCGCGTGTCGAGTTCTTTTTTCACAACGGGGCTGTCCCGGAAGAACTGCACTTCTCCATGATTGGCAGAGGTGGCGCGCACCAGGAAAGTGCTCTCCTTGTCAATGGAGCCGAAGCGGGCGTTTTTGACCCGCAGCAACTGGTTGGCGATGTGCGTTACCTCGGGCGTGTTGCGGTAGTTGGCGTACAGGATGCGCGTCAGCCGGCCTTTCAGGTTTTGCTCGTAAAACAGGGCCTTGATATTGGCCCAGGAGAAAAAATTGGGATGCACGATCTGGTTGCTGTCGCCACATAAGACAAAATGATGCTGTTGCTTCAGCGAGCGCAGGATGAGCGACAACTGCACGTTGGTGATGTCCTGCACCTCATCCACGACTACAAAATCGTAGATGGCCCGCACCTGTCCCAGGCGCTCGAAAGAAGCAATATTGCTGTCGTAAAAATTCCCTTCACCCAGAAAATCCAGGTATTTAAGGAACAGGCCATACAGATTTTCCCGTTCTTCCCGGCTGAAAACCGATTGCCGGACGCCCAGCTCGAGGTACTCTTCCCGCGAGAGGTAGGGCTTATCCACGACCGAACCCGTCAGCACCCCTTTGAACTCTTCAAACACCTTGTAAGCGTCCCTTATCTTGTAGGACTGCTGGTATCGCCAGATCCAGCGGGAAAATTCACGAAAGTTAAGTTCCCTGCCTTTGGGCAGGCCGATGGCGCCAAGATACTCGGAGAAGGACAGGAAATCAATCTCCTGCCGGCTGTTATCATACCCAAAGGAGTAATACAGATTGCTCGCGTTTTCCACGAGATAGGGGGAAAGCGTCACATAAAGCACCTGGCCGGACAATTGCTTGATTTTCTCCAGGGTAAGCGCCGTCTTACCGCTGCCAGCCGAGCCAATGATAATAACGGGCGGCGTGGTATGGAATACCGCTTCCTGCTCCTCGTCAAAAGAAAGGATTTTATCCAGGAGATGAAAATGCTTTTGCCGGCTGTTGATGTAAGGCATTTCCAGCACCTCTCCTCCGGGTATCTCCCGCTCTGAAAGCACCGGCCTGAGCTTGTCCTCGTCAATCCGGGCTCCGGCGAGAAAGCGCGATTTATCGTAGGCATGATTCAGGATGACTTCCAGGATGAACAGATACTTCTCTCCCTGGTATTCACCGATCCGGAACAACAGCCGGTTCTCCTTATCGAGCCTGGCCCGGTAGTAGCCCGACTGCGGCATCTTTTTCACATCGGCCGACCTGAAGTCGCCCTGCTCCAGAAAGGCCGTTACTTTTTCGAACTGCCGTTCTACCGGTTTGTAGTTGAGGCCTGTATAATATAGTAATTTCACACCAAAACTTAATTTAGGCCTAAATTTATAAAATTGCCGGCTTTCACGGTCATCAATGCGGAAGTTGCTCGACGAGGAATTTAAGGTAGCCGGTTGGGCCTCGTTCTTTGCGCCAGAAGCGGGCGGAGCGGCGCAGGTAATTGAATGCCGTGGCGTAGAGGGACTCGACAGAGGGGATGGGGTAACCGCCGGGCTGGAAATCCGGGTTCATGATGAGACGATCGTCGGAGCCCTCTTCTTGCCGCTGGTCCAGGGCCTGCAAAATGGCATCGATGAGCACCTGCCGGGCCGATATGGCAGAGGCTGGCTCGTAAGGCTCCGCGTCCTTGGCTAACTGCTGGTAAAAGGCCCTGAACTGCTCGTAGATGTCTTCCACTTCCTTATCCTTCAGATGAGGGTGCTCCCGGTAAACAGCGAGCACAGTCAGCTCGATATCCATCAGGCAGGGCAGCAAATAATCGGGAGGGTTGTGAGAAACGGACATAGAGTTCAATTTTGAATGAAAGATAAAAATAAGGAGATTTCTTTGAAAAGAGGAAAGGGGCCTGTCTAAAGGAGCAGTTCGAACAGTATTAAACAAGGTTGCCTTAATGCACTTTTTCCTGGCATATCAGTGGCCCGCTGGGAGCAAAAGATGAACCTGAAGGCCAGCTTCCGGGGTGTCAAACGGATGAAGACGAAGTGGGGCTCCTGCAACAGGTCACGTGGCCGAAGAACTATATGGCCCCGCATAGCCTTCGAACTGGTTGTCCGTTTCTTTCCGGAGGACAAGGAGCCGCTGCCGGCGGCGACGGACAGGTAAGAAATCACTTCCTGATACAGGAAGTTTGGAGCACTTTCAAAACCTTGATATTCAGTGTGAATGCAAGAAGTATTTTGAGAGCAGGTACAAAATAAGTACAAAACTTCGGAAAGGATAAGCGTTGGCTTTCAAATAGTCAGATATTAGGTGGAGTGAAAAACCAGACATAGAAGGAATTTCCATCTTCGCGGAATTAGCCTCAGGCAGCATTGAGATGCAGGTCCATTTCTTCCAATAATTGAAGGAGTTGTTCGGTGAGTTGCGCTTTCATCCGGCCGTACTGCTCGATGGCCAGTTGATCTACATTTTCCTCTATTGCCATATGAAAGTGGATGGCTTTGTTCAACCTTTCGATTTTCTCAAGGGTATGAAAGATTTCGATATATCTGGTGTCTTTTATTTCCATTTCTAAAAATTTACATGGTCGGTTCGTCAGGGGTAATATGGCCGTTTTCATCAAAGGTTAACATGGGCTTATTATTCAGGTAGAAGCAAATCTAGTACATTCCATACAATTCATAATGGACAAACCAAAAAAAGCAGATCGCGAATCTCGATCGGATAGATGATATTTGTATCGAGAACACAGGTAAATTTGACACTATGAATCATACAGCCCAGAGTCTTCGTCCTCTTTCATGATCTCGATGAGCAGCGCTTCCCGCTGATAAAAAACCTTGCCCACTCTCCTGATGTGACCTACCAGGTCCGGATTATCGATATGATCAAAAATGGAGAGGTCAATCTTGTAGGGCAGCAGCAGATCATCCAGTTCGGTTTCTATTTTGAACAGCGTTTTCAGGTCCAGGCCGGGACCAACCAGGGTTAGATCGATATCGGAGTTGTAGCGATGCCGCCCCGTCGCCCGGGACCCATACAGGATCGCCTGCTCCAGCGGAGGATAGCGGCGAAATACTTCATTTATTTTGTGAAGAACCTCATCTGTGATCCCGAATCTCATTATTCTTCTTTTTTGA
>CAZAXA010000113.1:0-2843 GCA_964488965.1 uncultured Phaeodactylibacter sp.
CTTCCGCCTCGGCAGCGCAGACGTAGAACAACTGTCTGATCACCAACACGTCCGGGAAACCATCAGCATTGCGCCCGGCCAGCGCCTGGCCTTCGAGCTGGCCGCTGTACCGGTGGAAGGAATCCGCGCTTCCTTCCAGGACAATGCGGTGAGGATCGATATTCCCTACGCCCAGGCCCGGCATTGGATCGACACCGGCGAGGTGGGCATCGAAGCACAGTACGCCTTGGGCAACGGGGAGCCTTTGAATATTCTCATAGAAAAGGACTTCCCCTGCAGGCACCAGCCACAGGAAGATAAAGGGGATACTTTTCAGGAACTGGCGGAGAGGGAATGAATGATCAAATATCCCCTGCATGGGGCAGGGCTTAATAGCTAAGAGCCTATACTTTTTTTCTCCCTGTATTTATGAACTTCCTCCACCCAGGCCTTAAGCAGGGCGTTCACTGCGCCTTCTTTTAATCCTGACGGATTTTGCGGATTGATATGCACGATCGTCCATTCGTGAAGTTTGCCGTCGAATATGCCTTCGGCTTTCAGTTTGTCTTCTTTCATGATCAGAAGAGGCAGGTTCAGCTGGTAGGCCATTCCCCCTTCCAGTTGGTTCCAGGTTGTTGAATAATATTCATTTTCGACGGTAAATTCCTGAGGGCTTTGGCTTTTGTAGATACCATTTTTTACATGAAACCGCTCCATTGCCAGCACAATACAACCGCTGACCGTTCTCATTTTATCACGGAGCGCTACAAGTGGATTTTTTAAGGCCCAGAAAGTACTCCCCAAAGTTTCCAGCTGAATATTGTATTGCTGCAATTCTGCTTTAAGCTGGTCAATAAACTCCTTTTGGAATTCCTGGTGAGGAGTACCCACACTCAGGAAAACATCGATCTTCTCAGGGTCGGCAACGGCCTCATCGTGTTTTCCAAATACCTCTCGCTTAAAATTCACCTCTTCTTCCAAGGCGGTGATGAGTTCCAGAATATTCCTTCTGATCTGGCTCTTCACCTGATCTGCTTTCGAAAAATCGATGATTCCTTCCCTCACCTGCTTCTTGATATCATTATACCGGGCCGATTGGAGAATAAGCTCATTGATCTCGTCATTATTTTTAATGTTCTCGGAGATCAGGTCGATTGCTTCCTCGAGTTTATCTTTGGCAATTAAACCGAGTACAGACCTCTTCAATTCATGGATTTCCATATAGGGGATTATTTTTTTGCCGCTGACTTCAGCTTAAAGTTTTCACCTTGTAAGCTACGACTTTTAAGGAAACCTTCGGAAATGCCCTAATGAAAAAATGCGCCCTTCCCCCCATGCACTGATCCACTGATACCCTGATCCACTGATACACTGATACACCCATGCACTCATGCCCCCCGACCCCCCCCACTGCCCCGCAGCCCATTCCAGCCCCACTCTGTTCTTGAAGAACTTGCCGCGCAGCGCCGCCAGTTTCAACTGAGCCTCGATCAGTTTCTGCTCCCGGGAGTTGATGAGGAAGATGGAGCTTTCGCCCAGGTTGAACTTCTGAATCTCGGCATCGAGCAGCGCCTGGTAGTTGCCCACGTTGTCTTCGGTGAGGCGGATTTGCCGGAGGAGGTTTTCCAGTTCGTTGTAGTAAGCGGCGATCTTGTTGGCGATCTCGACGCGCTTTTGCTGCAGGCCGTATTCGGCCTCCTGTATCTTCAGCCTTACCAGTTCCAGCTTGCCGCGTTCCTTGCGCAGCAGCAGGGGGAAATCGAAACGCAGGCCCCATTTGTAGTTCTGGGCGACCAGGTTATTGAAGCCGGAGCCATTATCGGTATTGTAGATGAAGTCGCTGCCGTCGCTCAGGAAGTTGTATTCCACATCCAGCCGGGGTTTGAGCTGTTCGGCGGCCAGTTTGCGGTCCACTTCCAGTTGGCCGAGTTTTACCTCGTAGCGGCGGATATCCGGATGGGAGAGGCTGGCGCTGCGCCAGATGGCCTCCGGCCCGGCGGGGGGCAGGGCTGGCTGCAGTTCTCCCAGCATGGGAGGGCGCAGCCCTTCGGCCACCTCTACCGGCATTTCGCCTTCGTACCACAGAAAGTTGGACAACGACAGGCCTGCATTGCGGTAGCCGAGCAGGGCATCGTTGAGCGCCAGCTGGCGGTTTTGCAACTGTATCAGCGTCTCCAGGGTATCGATGGCGGGTTTGTCTCCCAGTTCGAAGCTCTCCACGATAGCGCCGAAGCGTTGCCCGGTGAGGGCCAGCGCCTGCTGCTCGACCAGGAGCTCGTTGTAGGCAGCGGCCCACTCCCAGTAGGCGGAAGCAGCTGCCAGCAGAACGTCATTGATGATAGCCCGGCGCTCGGCCTCGTTGGCGCGGGCCATCAGGCGCGCCTGCTGCAGGGTTGCCCGCCGCTCGTCGATGATAAGGCCACGGGCCAGCGGCGCCTTCAGCCCTAAAACAGCCTGCCCCGCCTCGGGCAGATTGCGCTCCGGGTTGAGGTAAATGCCGTCGGTGACAGTATAGGCGGCCTTTAATTCCATGCCGTACCAGGTGGGAATCTTCAACCCGCCTTCGCCTATGGAGAAGTATTCCTTCTTCTCAAAGGACTTCTGGTCCCATTCGGCATAGGCCTTGGGGTCGAAGCCGCCGCGGGCCAGCCGTTCCAGGGCCTCCGCCTGGCCATCCAGCAGGCGCGCCTGCTTAACCACAGGATGGTACTCCAGTATCCACCGGAAAAACTCTTCCTGGGAGAACAGGCGGGCGCTGTCGGGCAGTTGGGCAAAAGAAAAAAACGGCAGGAGCAGGAGCGATACGGTGAATATCAGGCTAACCTTCCACTGAAAAACAAGAGGCTTCATAAAGGTTTCTGTTT
>CAZAXA010000113.1:2943-14485 GCA_964488965.1 uncultured Phaeodactylibacter sp.
CCTCAACACCCCTACTTGATCGCCTTCACCGGCGCTTTCATCTTGGGCGCCTCTTCCACATCCTCATCGTAGTAGTCCGGAGGGAAGCCATTGAGCTTACGCCAGATTTCGTACCATAACGGGACATTATTGAGCAAGGCGATGCCCTGGGCGCCGGAGCCTACTCTCAGGGCTTCGGGCCAGGGTTTACCATTCTTTCCGGGGGCTACCAGTATGCGGTACTGGCCATTGGAACTGATCATATTGTCAATGGCGGCCACGGAGCCGCTGTATGTGCCGAAGGACTGCCCCGGCCAGCCGGAGAAGACGAAGGCCGGCCAGCCGTCGAAGATGAAGCGCACCTCCTGCCCGATGCTGATGAGGGGCAGGTCCATGGGTTTGATGTACAGCTCAACCGCCAGGTCGTAGTCGGCCGGCATAACGGTTACGATGCTCTCCCCCTCCTTGACCGTCTCGCCAATACCGGCTATGACGGCCTTGGTGATGTAGCCGTCCTGAGGCGCTACGATGTAATAGAACCGGCTGCGCTGCTCGTAATTGGCCGCCTCGATGCGCAGCTTGTTCGCGCTGCCCTCCGCATCGTACTTGGCAGAGAGTGTACTGAACATGTCAGACTCCGCTTTGGCGATCTTCTGGTTGTATTCGTAGCGCACGGTGCTCAGTTCCAGGCGGGCATTGGCCAGCTCGTTGCGGCTCTCTTCCACCTTATTCTGGCTGGATACATACTTGGCGCGGGCCTCCTGCATTTTTATCCGCTTTTCTTCCACATCGGCCCTGGATTTGATGCCCTGCTGGAAGAGCTGCCCGGTGCGGCCGTACTGCACCGCCGCCACGGAATCCTGATAATAGGCCTGCTCCATATCTGCCTGGCTGGAAGCCAGCTTGAACTCTGCCTGCCGGATTTTGTTGGCCAGTTGCTGTTGCTTGAATTCCAGCTCGGCCCTCATGGCGGCGATCTGCCCTTCAAGGGCTTCCACCTTCCGGTCATAGGAGGCGATGGCGCCCTCCTTGGCCTCTACCTGCTGCTCGGTGCGGGGCACCAGGTCGGGGTCAAAATACTCTGCTTTAATCTCGGAAAGGTGCACGATGGTATCTCCTTTCTGCACCAGTTGCCCTTCGCGCACGTACCAGTTCTCGATGCGGCCGGCAATGGTCGATTGAATGGCCTGCGGCCGCTGGCCGGGCTGCAGGGTAGTGACTTTGCCCTTCGACTGGATATTCTGCGTCCAGGGCAGGAGAAGGAGAATAATGATCATCACCAGGGTTCCCGTCAGCCAGCGTGTAAACATCCGGTTGGCGGGGGAAAGGTTGACCCTGGCGAAGGAGTTGAAGCGGGAAAATTCTACTTTCTGATGGATCGTATTCGGCGATATATTCAGCATGTCCGGTTATTGATGTTTGACAGGAGTATCCGCCTTTTTCTTCCGGGAGGCAGGGGCGCCGCTGAAGGGAAGGAACACCCGCCCGAAATGCTCGCTGCCGAGGATATCCTCAAAGGCGCCTTCCCCGACGATGCGCCCATCCTTCATGATGATGACCCGGTCGCAACGCGAGGCGAAGTAGGGGTCGTCCGTAACGGCGATCATCGTCCAGGGCCTGTCCTTATGGGTGAGGTAGTTGCAGATCATCTCGCGGTCGTTCTTTTCCATCCCGTAGAAAAAGCCCTCGACTGCCAGCAGGCGCGGCTGGGAAATGATGCAGCGCGCCAGGAGAATGCGGGTACGGATGCTCTTGGGTATGTTGCGGCCTTCCGGCAACAGCATGGTATCAAAGCCTTGCGGCAGCCGTTGTACGTATTCGCTCAGGCCTATGCTATCCGCTATCTGCACCACCTGGTCGAGCTTCACTTCCGGATGCTCCAGGGTGATGTTCTCGAGTATGGCGCCGCGGAAAATGTCTTCCTTGGTAGAGTAATCTCCCATGTGATGGCGCAATTTGGCGATATCGAGGTTGCGCAAAGGGTAGCCATTGTAGGAAATGCCTCCCTCATAATCCGTGTACAGGCCCGACAGCAACTGCATCAGGGTGGCGCGCCCGGAACCACTGTAGCCGGCAATGCAGATTTTCTCTCCCGGCTGCGCCTCAAAACAGAGATCGTCCAGTATGGGCATCCTGGCATCTGCAAACTGGAAACGCAGTTTATCAACCTTGATGTGCATGCCTTTGCCGGTATCGATCTCGTCGAAACTGACGCCCTCCTCCTGTTCGATCGGCAGGTCGGTCACATTGCCCAGCTTTTCCAGGGCCGTCAGCACATCATAGATAGTCTCCATGGCCAGGATGAGCTTTTCCACGGAAGCCATCATCAGCAGCACTACGATCTCGGCAGCGACAAACTGGCCGATGTTGATCTGGTTGTTGACCACCAGGTAACTGCCCAGAAATAAAAGGCCGGCGGTGACCACAGTCTTGAAGGCCACGATGTTGCCGTACTGGAAAAGCAGGATTTTAAAATGCTTCTGCCGGCTGTCCAGGTAATCGCACACCAGGCCGTCGGTCTTATTGAGGGAAAATAAATTACCCCCCGACATCTTGAAGGTACTCATGGCCCGGGCCATCTCTTCCAGCCAGTAGGCCACCTCGTATTTGTACTTCGACTCCTTCAGGCTGGTGGCCAGGCCGCCGGGGCCGGTGAGCCGGAAGATCAGCAGCAGGATAGCCACCAGCATAAGGCCGAACAGAATGAAAAAGGGATGGTAAAAAGCGATCAGGATGAGCCCGAAGGCCACCTGCAGGATGGCCGTGGAAAAGTCCATCAGGATTTTAGGTACGCCCTTCTGAAGGGTCAGGGTGTCAAAAAAGCGGTTGACCAGTTCCGGAGGGTAATAACGCACCACCGAATCGAGCTTCAGGCGGGGGATGCGGTAGGCAAAGTCAAAAGCCGAACGGGCAAAGATACGCCGCTGTATGGTCTCTGTCACCGTGAGCTGCATGACCTTCAGGATGCCTGAAAGAGCAGTGCCCAGCGTCACTATGGCAATCAGGATCAGCAGGGAGGCCGAAAGGGCGCCACCCGCGATCAGGCCGATGATGGCCTGTACCCCCAGCGGAATACTCAGCGTAATCAGGCCGGAAAAGATGGCATAAACATAGATATAGGAAATATCCTTACGGTCCAGTTCCAGTAGTTTGAAAAAGCGCTGCAGCGGGCGAAGCTGGCTGTTGTTCTCCATTTTCCGTGGTTTATTCAGAGTATGAAGATGAAGAAAAGATCAGCATCTTTACCGCATACTCTATCCTTTCTAAGAATAACAGTATAAGATAAGCAACTGATAGCTTGAAAAAAAGATTTGCACGGAGGGTTAATTCTACTACGTCATTTTAACGGGCGCGGACTTGTGAAAAAAGGCCGGAGATACCGGCTTCGTCACCTATGATTTTTCGTTTTGGCCGCCGTTTTGCAGCTTGTCGTTGCCGGCCAGCATTTTCCATGCGAAGTAGACCAGCAGTTCTTCCACCTGTTTCAGCACATCGCCCTGGCCGTCAACCTCGGTAAGCCGGGGCAGGTGCCGGGCAAAGTAAATATGGTTGTTGGCCATTTCCAGCAGGTTGCTGGCCAGCGCCCTCGGATAAGGGAAAGAGGGGTTGTTCTCCAGAATGATGTCCGCGATCTTCTGGCAAAGCGATTTATAAGACAGGAAGAACCCTTCTTTATTCTGCTCGTCTACCTCCTTGCTGTGGTAGGCCTTCGAGCCTTCCGCTACCACGATGCGGTGCAATGCATCCTCGTCGATAAAGGCCACCCTCGTATTGCGCTTGGCCGTATCCACAATGCAGCAAATGGCCATCCTGAGCTTCTCCCGGGGGGCATTGATATGCGCCACCTTCATATCGATGCGGAACTTCATCCACTCCCAGTACCAGTTAACCAGATAGACCAGCAAAAGATGTTTGTTCTCGAAGTAACGGTATATGGAAGCCTCCGTTGACCCGATACGGCCGGCCAGGTGGCGGAAATTGAAGCGCTCCATACCCAATTCGTCGATCATCAATATGCTGTTCTGAAGGATTTTCCGGCCCAGGGCCGTGCGCTGAGGGTTGCGCAAAAACAATTTCTCATTAATGCTCAGCTCGATCGCTAGAATAGCCATGAATACTTCTTTTTAACTTCTTACTATATAAATTAAGGGCACTGAGAAAATATCGGGCGCCGGGTTTTGATCATTTGTCCCGAAGGAATGCCTCGCGGCATTTCTGGTTTGTCTGTTTCTGTTGCTGGTTGCCTAGAAACAAGCCCGCCCTCGCTGCGCTCTTCCGGGCAAGCCTGCGGCTTCAGTTGGCCAGTTCCGCCGTGCTGCCGGCCTGATACATCATCATGACGGCTTCCTGTAATTTCCGGCGCGCGAAAAAAATCCGGCTTTTGACCGTTCCCAGCGGAATGCCCAGCTCCGTGGCGATCTCATCGTACTTAAATCCCTGATAATGCATGAGGAAAGGTATCTTCATCCAGTCTTCCAGCGCGTCGATCAGCTTCTTCACTTCTTTAATGGTGATCTCTGACTCCCCCAGGTTGAGCACTGTCCGTTCTCCGGAATTCAGGTAAAAATTGTTGGGCGTCCGGTCATTCAGCGTCTGCCGCCGTTTCTTCTGCCGGTAATCATTGATGAACGTATTCCGCATAATGGTCATCAGCCATGCCCGAAGGTTGGTATGAGGCTGATACATGCTGCGGTATTTGAAAGCCTTGTACGCCGTCTCCTGCAAAAGATCCTGAGCTTCATCTTCATTCCTGGTCAAATGGCAGGCAAAGGCAAGCAGGGCGCCCTCAAACTGGCAAAACGCATTGGTGAATTCGACTTGAGACATGGCTGCTGAATTTAGAGTGTTAGTCATTCTTTTTATTATGATAGTATTACTATCTTTTTAGCAAATATAACGCTCGTGTTCAAATAGAGTTGTTGCCAGGCCGGCTTTTTTTTTCAAAGCACGCGCTGGCATGTGGTATAAATGTGTGAAGGCGCTCCGGAAAGCTTTCTGTCAGGAATGAAGGAATGAAGGAGTGAATTGCACTTTGACACTTCCCGAAAAGTATCCCTTAGCCAATCTCAGAAGGGGAGGGGCCGGCAAAAAGAACAAGGAACAGCGGCATGGAAATGAGCGCTTAACCGCCAAATACCATTTTCCGCACGAGGGACTGGCCGCCCAGCTGTAGTTTGTAAAGATAAACGCCCGGCCCCGGCAGTTCTGCCGAATGGATTTCTACTTCGTGCATGCCCTGAGAATAGAATGCTTCTACAGCCTTCACCGGCCTGCCGTCCAGGCGGAAAAGCTCGAGCCGGCCCTGGCCGCTCTCCGGCGCCTGGAAGCGTATGGTGGTGCTGGTAGTAAAAGGGTTCGGATAATTCTGCAGAAGGCCGTTTTCCGGCCCCGGCGCTTCCCAATCCAGTGTGAGGCCCAGCTTTCGATAGCTTTCGTCATAGGCTTCGGCGGCAAGGCGGCCCTCATCGAGGCGAACGGCCCCGGATAGCCGGCAGGCCCTGCGGGCGCGCAGGTGGAAAGAGGCGAGCACAGCTTTGGAAGGATGAGGAGCGCCGGTATTCCAGCTCAGGGACAAGCGGCCTTCTTCGAGGTATTGCCGGTTGAAATATTCATCCCCTATGGCCTCGCCTTTGGCCTGTTCCACGATCAGAGCGTCGGTATCGAACTGCAGGGCCGCCTGCATTCCCATTATGCCGAACAGCCCGGATTGCAGGGTCAGCACGTAGCCTTCGCCGGGCTGCAGGCTCTTGTCCACCCCTTCCAGGCTGAGGTGGCCGGGATAGCTTCGGCCCTCTGCCCCCTGCAGGCCGTTGGCCTGGGCGCTCAGGTCGATATCTCCTACTTTGATCGCCACAAAATCCTCGGTGAGGCGCTGGCCGTTGAGGTCGTTGATGCTGATGGCCTCCGGGAAGGGTTCCGCCCAGGGGTCCTGCGGGTCGGGAAAGGCATAACTGCGGGGAACGAAGCGCCAGCTGGTATTGGAGGGGAATTCCAGTATGATGCTCAGGATGACCTGCCGGAGCTGTATGATGTCAATGGTACTGACCGAGCCGGAGCGGTTGACGTCGGCGGCGATGATCTTGTAAGGAGAATCCAGCGGGCGGGTGCCCAGTATGTGCTGGCTGATGAGCACGATATCAAAGGTAGACAGCCCGTTGTGGTCGTCGCCGTCGCGCGAAGGAGTGATGGTGTAATCGTAGTCCATCTCCAGGTTGGTGAAGGCGTACAGGCCGTCATCGGCGGTAAGGGTGGCGTCCGTATCGTCGCCGCTGAGGGCAACGCTAACCTCCGCTACCGGGGCCTCGTCTTCGCGCTCCACCAGGCCGGCCACCATACCCTGGCTGAGCACGCAGTTGCCGCCGTTGTCCTGTACCAGGATAATGGTTTCGCAATAATCGTAGTTGGGCCCGCCAGGCGTACCGTCAGGCTGTATGGCATGGGGGTTGCCGGCGGCGTCCCAGGCGTAGATCTCCACAAGGAGGATGCCCAGGTCATCGCAGGTGACGACCATGCCCTCCTTCTCGGGGCTGGGCAGCTCTCCGGGGCGGTTGATGGAATAAGTGACCGGCTCCGAGCAGTCTGACAACGGGCTGGCGATGAAATCCCTGGCAAAGATGGTCAGGGCGCCGCGGTCGATATCGCCGTCGCCGTCCGCATCGGTATCCGGAGGCGTCGGCATCAGGGTAGACACCAGGCCGTTGATACAGGTGGGCGAAGGCGCCTTGCAGTCAACAACTTCAAAGGGCAGGCAGGCCGACGCCATATTGCCGCAGCCGTCTCTGACGAACAGCCGGAAACAATGCATGCCGATGGGAAATTCTCCCGTGATCTTCCACTTCGGGTAGATTCCAAAGACGTCCGTTATCATGGAATCCAGCGTCCCGTCGGCATCTTCGTCATAGTACACCTCGAACTCCAGGTCATCCGGAGTGCAGTTGTCGGATATGACGAAAAGGTACTCCACTTCGGCCAGGCAATCGTCGCTGATCGTACAGAAAGCGGGAGGAACCACGAAAAGGATCTGAGGGGGAATGGTATCGTACACTTTGAGGTGCTGCGTGTACTGCCAGTAGCCGTTGGAGGGGCTGTTGCGCCAGTAGCCTTCCGGGTTGTCCGGCGGGCAGGCGTCGCCCCGTTCTCCGGCGAGAGGGTTGGCATTGCTCTCGTTGTTATCGCGGTCGATGTAGGTATGATCGGGGCGGCGCAGCACCCACACGGCCTCGTCGCCGGGCGCCCCGTCGCAATCTTCATCGCGCCCGATCACGATGGGGCCGCTGTCGCCATCGTATTCGCACCAGTTGATCACCCGGTAGGTGCGGAAGATTTTGTAGCATTCATCACCGGAAGCGGACAGGAATTCATCATCCACGGTAACGGCCAGCAGGTCGCAACCCACTTCGCTGATGCTGATGGTGTCGGCAGGGTTGGGATAACCGCAGTTGGCCTCAGCGTCGGCGGGAAATCTGATCTCGTAGTTATGTTTGTCCTCAATAGTGATCAGCTGCTGGCAGGCGTTCGCAGAAATATTGCCGAAAAGGTCTACCGCCTGGAACCGCCGGGTGAGTGTCCCGACGCCACATTCGTTCCGGCCGTCAACCGGCGGCAGTTCGTTCCATACCGCCCCGCAGTTGTCCGAAACCAGCGGAATGCCGAACAGGCTGCGCAGCAATACCGTATCCGCAGGGTCGAAGCCGGCGGGCAGGGCGTCGCAGCTGATATTTCGCGCTGAAGGAGGGGTACAGTTGGGGCGCATCTTCTCCTCCACCAGCAAGTTGGCCCAGCAGGCGTCTTCGTTGCCGGCTGCATCCACCACCCGGAGTTCTACCCGGTAACTGTCGTTGGCCTCGCAGCAGTAAAAATCCACATATTCCCCCCAGGGCGTGAAAAAGGGCGTCACGGGGTTGCAATCGCCGTTCACCCGCACTTCCCTCCGTATTTCCATCCGCTCTATGCCGCAGTTGTCCCAGCTGCCTTCATTGTAAGCAGTAGCGAAAAGGCGGCCGACGCCTCCCGGCCCGATTGCGACATGGAGGTTGTCGTCACAACTGGCGGCCGGGGCTATCTGGTCTTCCACACAAAAGCCACATTCCTGGACAGTACGGTTGCCGCATTCGTCCTCAACAGTGTACCGGAAACGGTGGCAACCTACCGGAATGCGGCTGACGAGGCGGCTGGGGGCGTTCGAAGGGATCGTGGCCAGCACGGCCGTTTCCCAGATCGTGTCTATAGGGTTGCCGGAAGGGCCGAAGATCACCCTGGGTTCATCAGTGATGATCTCGGTAGTGGTTTCCCAAAGGGAACAGTTGTCGCTCACCACCGGCCTGGGCGCGCTGAAGGCCGCCGTACAGTCAAAAGGCCCGGTGGAATACACCAGAGGGTCGGGAAAACCGTCGCCGTTGAGGTCGACCAGCGGGCAACTGACGTCCGGAGGCGTGAAATCGCCGATCTTGATGATCTGGATGTATTCCAGCGAGCTGGATGGGTTGCACCAGTCGACGATGGTCCAGGTGCGAACGAATTTATAGGAGAGCAGGCATACCTCGATCAGCGGCCCGTCGTCATAACTGGCGCCGATGTTGCAGTAGCTGTCGCGCAGGTCAATAATGCCGCTGGCGGTAAGCAGGAAGGGATAACCCGTAAAATCCGGCGAGGGGTTGCCCCACTGGTCCACCGGAAAGGCTTCGTCACATTCGATGGGGGCCGTCAACGGCGGCAAAGAGACATCATCCATGGTTGGGCGGCGGAAATTGATCCGCTGGGTGCAGCTCGACGTATTGCCCGCCTCGTCGCGCGCCACGAAGGTGCGGGTGAGGAAAAGATCGCCGCAATCGCCTGTGTCCGTCAAGACATCGCTGGCCGTCACGGCGGCTTCCGTACAATTGCCCTGCGCCGTGGGGATGCCCGTCCACTGCAGGCTGTCGGGATTGCCCTGGATGAGGGCCACGTCCTCACAATAGAGCGGGTAGGCAATGGCCATCAGCGAATCCGGCGCCCCCGTCGCCAGGCCGGTGCTGTCGCTGAATACCAGGTAGCGGTAAGGGCCGGTAGCGCCGGGCGTATCGCTGCTGGTCAGCAGAAAGTACTGCTGGCCGGGCCGCATGGGCAGGGCGATCCGCACAAAGGGGCCGCCGCCCCCGCCTATGGGATTTGGCGATTGCGGGAAACCGGCCCGGGCAATGATGTTGCCGCAGGGATTATCAGGATCAAAACTACCCTGAAAGATGGCCATATCGGCATCGCCGGTATCGAAATCGGAATCCAGAATAAAGGTATAGATGTCCGTTTGAGAAACCTCAAAGGGTATGACTTCATAGTAGCGGTCGCCACTAACCGAAAAATTATCGACCAGGCAGGAATAGAGAGCGGTGTTGAGCAGGGGGTCGGAGCTGCCCAGCTCGCCTTCCAGGAACTGCACCGGGGTGGGCAGCAGGGCCATATCCGTTTCCGCCGGGCAGTCCAGCGCCGGCGGCGCTCCGTCGCGGGCATTGATCGTACCCCAGCAGGACAGGGTTCCGTCGATATTTACCGGAGCATAAGTAAAGGACCAGCCGCTCAGCCAGGCGCGGGGCAGCGGGGCGCCCCCGGCCTGATCAACCGACAGGAGCCGCAGAACGAGGCGGCTGCCGGCGCTCACCGCCAGGTTTTCCACACCGCTGGCGCCGCCGGCCGAAGAGAAGGTAGCGATCACACCGCCGTCAGGGCCCTGCAGGCTGCCTTCGAAGAGGGCGCCGGCCGGCAGGTTTTCAGTTCCCCAGCGGAAGGAAAGGGCGCCGTCAAAAGATAAGGGCAGCACTGCAATGGCCGCCGCCGCCGATGTGCTGCCGTTCAGCAGTAGAGAATCCGCAGCGGCGTTAACGGCCACGCTGCCCTGCTGGTCGACATGAACGCTCCAGCGGGCCGGGGCGAAAGGGCCGGTAAAACCCGAAACCGGCGACGGCTGAATGCGCTCGATGGAATAGGGGAAAACTCCCGTCTCGTCCAGTATATTGCCATTGGCCGGGACGGAATCCTGAATCTGTATCCGGAAATCGGCATCGCGCAGGCAGCCCGGCTCGCCTTCCAGCAACATATCGGCGGAGACGTAACGCCGGCAGCCGGGGCCCAGGTTGATGTTCACCGTATCATTGCAACTGTAATCCGCCGGGGGCGCCGGCGCCTGGCTTACGACGATGAAGAAATCCTCTTCCCGGCTGTTGCCGGAAGCATCGGTGGCCGTCAGTACGAGTTGGTAGACGCCCGGCAGCGCCAGAGCCAGATAAGTATTCTCAAAAGGGTTCGACAGTTGCAGCGACCCTCCGGGAGCGGCAACCACATCGATGGAAAGGCCGGGAGCAGGGTCGCAGGCGTCGGTGGCCGTAGCGTCGAAGAAAACCACGGCCGTACGGCTGCCGTCACAGGGATCGAGCTGCACGTTGATATCCTGCGAAGGATAGACGATCACCGGCGGATCTGTATCAGGATCGCATTCCAGCGGCGCCCATTCCATACCAGCCTGCCCGGCCGAAGGCCGACGGCCGGCACTGGAAGCAATGGCTGCCAGAATGACGATCCAAAAAATTACAGTCCTGTGCATGGCAAAGCTTTTTCCGATGTTTATTATGCTGCCCTGAGTGTCGTAATGCGGAGCTTCAGCCCCTTGTAAAACTCTATAACATATATAATCAAAATTATGATCAAACCGGGATAATAATTCCCGCCGGCTTTCCGGAATTTTCTTTTCCTGTTGGTCAGGCCCTTTTTTCCTTCAATTCGGCTATTGGCGGACAAAAATACAAACTGTGCTGAAACGGCCCCGGTTTCAGAAGTTTTTGGGATGGGTGCATAACGCTAAAGCAAGGATGTCCGGCAACGCCTTATGAACAGGCTCTGCCCTCCTCGTTAGCGAAACAGGATTTTTCGCTCTTATGGATCATTCACGGGATTCCTATCGCAGGAAGCAATACCGGGGTGTTAGGGGGGGTAGTAGTTTGTGTTACGTCGATTGGCCGTGTGTTCCTGGCAAATTTGCCAAAATCAGGACAAATATACAAACTTCCGGGGCTATCGTTAATACCATTAATGGGGTATTAGCGGGGGCGCCGGCTTTTTATACTGTATTTCAACAGCAACAGCTTCAGTGTTTATCTGTTTAAGCCAGGGCAAGGCATTTCTCCGCCTCTTTTGTATCTTCATTTGCCATTAACACCTCAAATCACTTCTATGAAGATCGCGTTGATTTACCTCGCCGGAGCTTTAAGTGTGTGTAACTCTCCCCTCACGGTTCCGGTAAAACAATTGTTTAGCCTCCTCCGCCCTTTTGTACAGGAAGGGAATCCCAGCCTGAATGCCTTGCCGGACAGCATTGTAAACAGCCTGCTGCCCTGGCTCGGCCAATGCTGGGAGCCAGGTTTCCTGGCCGCCAACCTCCTTCGTCGAAATGACTTGTCGGCAGAACCGCCATGCCTGGGCGAAGAGCCGCATTATAGGCAGGTTCCGGCCTGGCAATTGCCCGCTTCCAGGATTAACCCTCCTGAAAACATCCGCCTGTACCCCAACCCGGCACAAGACAAGCTATTCCTGGAAC